>CAMLFK010000135.1 GCA_946479255.1 uncultured Oxalobacteraceae bacterium | reverse complement strand
GCACCGGCATGTACCTGTCGGATAAAGCCGACGCGCGCCTGTACATTTCCACCGATCGCGGCGACAACTGGACCTACGTCAACTTGCCGTTCTCGGCGGCCAGCAACGCGCAGGGACGCGCCGTCGGCGAGCGCCTGATGGTCGACCCCAACAATCCTGCCATCCTGTTCTACGCAACGCGCACCACCGGCCTGTGGAAGAGCGCCGACCGCGGCCAGACCTGGCAGCAGGTGGCATCGCTGTCAACCCACAAGATGACCCAGGCGCAAATCGAAGCCGTCTTCTGGAAAGGCGTGGTCGGTGTCGAGCAGGTGATCTTCGACACCTCGACCAAGGGTACCGGCAGCGCCACCCAGACCATCTACACGGCCGTCGCGCCGGACTATGCCAAGGTGGCGGGACTGACGTACGACATGTACAAGACCACCAACGGCGGCGCGACCTGGACCGGCGTCACCACCCCCACTTCCGTGAAGGGCTACCATATTCCCCACATGGTGCGGGCCAAGGACGGCATGATGTACGTCGCCTTCACCCAGGGCACCGGCCCCGGCGCCCCCGGCTCGGCGGCGCTGTACAAGTTCGACGGCAGCAATTGGACCTTGCTCAAGAGCTATACTTCGACGGCCGTCGGGACCGGCTACGGCATGGGCGGCCTGTCGGTGTCCGGCACCGGCGCCACCACCCGCATCGCGCTCGGCGTCACCAATTCATGGGGCAACTACGAGGGCCAGCCCGTGATACAGCTGTCGGATAACGCCGGCGCCACATGGCGCGAGATTTCCGCCCTGACGCCGCACGAGGGACTCAAGGACGGCTGGTCCGGCTGGATGGACGACGTCGAGATCGACCCCAACAACCCGGAGCGCGTCTTGCACGTGCATGGCGGCGGCGTGTGGGAAACCAAGAACGCGTCGGCGGCCAAGCCCACCTGGAACAACCTCACTGTCGGCCTGGAAGAAACCGCGACCCTGCAGCTGACGACGCCACCGCCAGGCGCTTCTTACCAAATTCTCAACAGTTCGGGCGACATCGGCATCCACGTCCATACCGACCTGGCTGCTCCGCCTGTGCTCGGTCCAAAGGGCTATTTCGGCAACGGCAACAGCGCCGATGTGGCCTGGTCCAATTCGGCCTATATCGCGGCCATCGGCGTGTCCATGTGGGACCGCGCCAACGTGGGCGGGGTCTACTCGACCGATTCGGGCGTGACCTGGACCCCGTTCGCGGCCAACCACCCCGACGGCCTGAAAAACCAGAGCGTCGAATCGAATCTGGTGGTCACCAAGCCGGGCCACATCGTCTGGGCGCCATCGCGGTCCGTGCCGGCATACACCACCAACCATGGGGCGAGCTGGACCTACACCAATCTGCCGGCCCTGGTCGAGAACAGCTACCGCCTGGCGGCCGACCGCAAGAATCCGAACCGGGTGTATGCCTACGACTCGGGCGGCGGCTGGTGGCGCCAGGCACCGAAGTTCTACTACTCGACCGACGGCGGCAAGACGTTCACCGTCAGCAGCCAGTTCTCCGCGGTGGGCGCGCGTCCCGAGTTTTACCAAAACGCCTCGGTGGCGGTGAATCCCAACGCCGAAGGCGACGTGTGGCTGGCCGACGCGCACAGCGTCTTCCACTCGACCGATGGCGGCGTCACCTGGAAGAAGTTGGGCGTGACCGGCTCCATCTGGGGTTCCCATCCCACCACGGAATGGCCCGAGGTGTATGGTGCCACCGCGCTGGCACTGGGCAAGGCGCCGGCCGGCGCGAGCTACTCGGCCTCGCTGTACCTGGTCGGGGTCATCAACGGCGTCTGGGGCTTGTACGGTTCCGATGACGCCGGCGCCACCTGGAAGCGCATCAACGACGACAAGCATCAGTTTGGCGGTATCGGCGTCATCGCCGCCGATCAGAACGTCGTCGGACGGGTGTATATCAGCGGCGGCGGCCGCGGTGTTTTGTATAACAAGTAAAGGCAAGGCAAGGCCGCCGGCACATTGAAGAAGGTGGGACACGGCGGTGCGTGCATAGCGCCGCCGTGACAGGCGGCAAGACATGCTGTACATTAAGGACCCTCACGACTGCCGCCGCTGTCCACCCCATTTATGCATGCGTTATATTCAAAGGCACTGATTCGGCTGGTCCTGCTGCTCGGTATGTCTATCGTCATCGGGTATCTGTGCGTCAGCCGCAGCTATCACCGCGAACCCTTGTTTGGTCAGGAAGGATTTTCCTGGGAATTGCGCACGTGGCACAACAGCAGCGACCCGAGCGCCACCCTGAGCGCGAAAGTCGACGCCGCGCGCCTGATCATGGAATTCGTCCTGCCACGCGGGGATGCCCATCCCTATGCAGGGAGCAGCCTGCTTTTCACCGATCGCCAGGGCAAACCGACCTTGCTCGACTGGTCCAGGTTCGGCAAGCTCAGTTTCGAGGCACGCTGCTTCCCGGCCAATACCATCCGGATCGGCCTCACCACCTTCGATGACAAGGTGACCAAGCCGGACGTACTGGAGACCTACCGCTCGCCAGCGACTTACATCAACTGCGACCAGAACGGGACCCGCGTCGAGCTCGACCTGGCGCGCCTGACCGTTCCGCAGTGGTGGCTCGACATCTACAAACTCGCCCCATCCGACCTGGCCTACTCGCTGGACAAGGTGGCGCAGATCGAAGTCGGCACCAGCAATCGCAGCCGCGCCGGCATCCCCTCGCGTATCGAAATCGCAGGCATCGAACTGCACGACCGGGAATACGCCTACCTGTATTTTCTCGCCGCGTTCCTGATACTGGCCTGGGGTGGTTTCGGGTTCTGGTTCGCCAGGCAGTACGCGCTGGCATTCGCCAATGACCTGCAGGCTCGAATGCAAAAAGACCTGCCGCTGGTGGCATACCAGCAGCTGGCGCTGGAGCCGCACCGGGAAAAGGAAAAAACCGCCATTTTGAGATTGCTGGCGACCCGTTACGCGGATTCGGAACTGGATCTGGAAACGGTGGTGTCGGAAACCGGCGTCAATCGCAATAAGGTCAATGAAATATTGAAGGCGGAAATGGGCTACACATTTACCGGTTACCTGAACAAGCTCAGGATCACCGAAGCATCCCGCTTGTTGGTGGAAAACAGCAACGCCACGATCGCCGAAATCGCCTATTCGGTCGGGTACAAGAATTCCTCGTATTTCAATAAGCTCTTCAAGGAAGAGTATCAATGCACGCCCAAGGCATTCCGCGAGGTTTGCAAGAAAGAGACGCAGGAGCTGGCGCCATAGAGCCCATATTTCGCTGGCTAAGGACTTCAAATCGACGCCCGATGCACCGCATCGGGCGTTTTGTATTTGAGGGCCTGGTGTGGCCTCGCGTTCCGCACCAGCGCGTCACCAATGACGACCTCAATCCTGCATTCGTCCGCCGGGAATTGCGCCCCAAGTGCCTGGCGATTCAAGACCACCGGCAGCAGCTTCGGGGATTGGTCGGCTTACGTAGTTGAACGGGCGCTCAATTCACGCCACGATTACGCCCGAGCCGTCAGCGACGCGATTCAAGGTCGCGACCTGGCCGGCTTGGCCAGGAACGCTCATACACCAGTGCTGCGCGCCACCCTGCCAGTAAAAGCGCAGTTCTGCACCTGCGGACAGCGATGATTGCAACCGCCGATCATATGACGCGGTCAGACTCTGACAACGCGGCAGGTCAAAAGTGCGACGGCAAGTTGGCCGTATCAGGGCGAGGTGCACCTCACATCCCGTGAGGTGGCGAACCCATAACGAAACGGGCTCCAAAGGGGCCCGTATAGAAGAATCTGGAGGCGAGGACGGGAATCGAACCCGTCTAAACGGCTTTGCAGGCCGTACAGCCTCTTAAAGAATCAATGGCTTACGCAAAAACCTCTCGCATGGCCCCTAAGTTTTCTTTTTCATGATGGTTCGAATGCCAGGGTGCATGCGAAGCGAAGTTGCTCATTTCAGTGGCCAGAGGCCTTATTGTTGCAGAGATAACTTAAGGAACACCTCATTGCGGCGCCGGTGCGCGTCGGCACCCGGTCTTTCGCCGTCGCTCAATGTGAGCCCGGCATAAGCGGCGGTGCCAAGTCCGGCAGTGTGGCTGGCGACGAGCGACAGGGTACGGTCTGTGCTGAACGCCAATACCGGCGTCAGGTACAAGGCCGGATCGCGCCGGCTGCGCGAGGCCTGGAGGATCAGGCGCAGCGTCTCGCGCGTACTGACATGGTAAACGCCGTTCAGCTGCGCCGCCTGCTCAGTGTAAAGGCGCCGGCCAGACAGCGGACCATCATCGCCGCTGATCCAACTGCACGAATATCTCGGCTCGAACTCGAATCGCCCGGATGGCCGCAGCCGCGCATACAGGTTCAGCACCGCCCCCCGCCCAACGCGCGCACCTTCCACGTCGACTTGCTCGCCGCCCTCGATGTCGGCCTGGACACGCGCCAACACCGGCCCGGGTGTGAAACCGATCCGCGCCCCGACGCGCCTGGCCGAGAAAAGCGGTCCGTCACGCTCGATCCTGCTCTGTTCGTCCGGTTTGAAGTAGATTTCACCGTCGCCGTCGTAGGGGCCGGACGCCCAGACGCCGACGGCCCCGACGTCGTAGATCAAGCCACCCCCGGTGTCGAGCTTGCGCTGCTTGTAAAGAAACAGATTAAGCTCGTTCAGCATCCCGGTCTTGCCGTGCTTGTCATTGAACTGGATGATCAGGTCGCGATAGCCAACCTGCGAAAAAAAGCCGTTGTCGGCGCGGAAGGCGTCGCTGGCGTCGGCCGCATTGACCTGGGCCGACCAGGTGTCGGCCTCATGCCACCACTCCAGGGAGGCGGCGCGGCCGCTGCTGCGCGGACCAGCCGCCAGGCGGCCCTCGCCATCCGGCTGGGCGCTTGTCGAGCTCAGTAGTAACTGGCCGCGCCAGCGGTCGCCAGCGCTGCGCTGCCAGCTGAAATCGGGACCGATGACCCGGTTGTAGCCGCGTCCCTGGTCCAGCGTGCGGTCGGTGCCGAGCGCCCCCACGGCCAGCGCACCAAGCTTGAAGTTGGCGCGCGCGATCGTCGCCTGGGAGCCGCCTTCCTGGCTGGCGAAATTGGTCGAGTAGGCATTCGGCAGGAGCATCGTACCGCCGCCGGAATCATGGGCGGTCAGGATCGTCAGGTCGCTTCCCTGCTCGCGCCGGGTATAGCGCGCGCCCCAGGAGGGGTTGCCAATGGCGCGCGTATGGATGGCGCGAAAAGGCGTCTGCAGCATGTCGCTGCCCTCGAGGAAAAAAGGGCGCATTTCCGGCACAAACAGGCCGAAGCGAGTATTGCCCGACAGTTGAGGCGCGTCCAGTTCGACCTGGGAAAAATCGGGACGGATGGTGGCGTCGATCACGCTGGCGGGATCGGGGCGCAGCTTCAGGTCCAGGCTCAGGCGATGCCGCATGTCCTTGGACGGCGCGCCACCAGGTTCCCGCGCATGTGCGCGGTTGAGCACCAGTTGCGGCGTGGCGCTCCAGTTGATTTCGTCGGGCAAGTCATGCAAGCCTTCGATCGGCGCCGAAAAGCACAGCGTGCAGGTGGTGCTGCGCGGGACCGGCGCGCTGAACATGCGGTAGCGCTGCTCGCGCGTCATATTACGCATGACCAGCAGCCTCCATGGGCTCGTCTGGCGCTGGGCATAGGCGATCGACGAAAACGGCAGCCGCAACTCGGCGCTCCAGCCGCCATCGAAACGCGCGGCCGCGACATCGAAGGCGAAATCAGGCGCGGCGTCCTCGCCATTGACATCACTGAATCTGCCATCTTTGACCGCGCCTTGTGGATTGATATAAATCATTTGCGCCCCCTTGCTGCCGCCACTCGGATCGAGGTACAGGGCGATGAAATCCTGATCGTTGCTGATCTTGTCGCGGCGCGCGAACGGTGCGCGGATCAGCTCCGGCGCCGGATCGAAAGCCTTCAGCGCGATGTACAAATAGCGCTTGTCGCTGGCCAGCCGCACCTCGGTGCGCACCTTGGCCGCAATGCGGTCCTCCGGCTGGGTTTCGAAAAAGCTGTCATGTACCACGGCCTTGGGCCAAACCGCTTCGTCCAGTGCCCCATCGAGCTTGACTGCCTGGCCGGGCTGCATGGCATAGGCGTGAAATTGCGCGTGCGCGGGAACGGCTGCGATCACCGCCCCGATGTAGAAGGCAAGAACAAGGGCCTTCACTGGCCCCACCGCCGGGCTGCTCACGGCATGCCCGTGGCGCACTGCGGGTCCTTGCCGCTTTCTTCGCATTCCTTCTTTGCGGCCGGATCCAGGAATTTTTCAGCGAGCCAGGCGCGCATCGGCCGGTCGAACCAGCGCAGCAGCACAAAGGCCAGCAGCACAATGCCCAGATAGACCGCCGTCACGACCAGTTTCAAGTGCAGCGGGGAAGGATGGGTGCTCCAGTTCCAGTGCGCGAAAAGGTAGATGAAGGGATAGTGGATGATATAAACGGGGTAGGAAAGCTCACCCATGAAACGGCAAAGCGCACCGATCGGGCCTTCGACCTGGGTTATCCCGGCGCCCGCGGCCAGCACCAGCGGGAATACGACAATGACGCAGGCAGCTTCAAACAAGCCATTGAATTTGCCCATCAGCGGCGCGACGAAAACCGCCACCAGCACCAGCGACAAGAGCAGAAAAGGCTGTGGCAGCGACAAGCGGAAGCGCAGGCGGTACACCAGCAGCCCCATCAGGAATGGGCAAGCGAGGCGCACCGGGGCGGTCCAGAAGTCGGCCCAGCCCCAGCCACGGCTAAGGTCGCCGAAATGCTGCGCCGTCCAGACCAGGGCGATCGCACTGAGCACGCACAATGCGATATGCAGCCCCCGGGTCAACTTGTGCCCGTACAAGCCATACAGGATGTTGGCAATGTATTCCTGGAACAGCGTCCAGGACGGACCGTTCAAGGAATGCGTTTCACCGAAGCTGTTCGGTACGTTCGCTGTCGGCAGCAGCAGCACGCTGAGTGCAATCGTGACAAGCAATGTCCCGAGCGAGATTTTTTCACCGATGCGCTGGGAGGTGCCGACGAAGGGATCGAGCAGGTATGCCACCACGCCGATCGCCAGCGCGGCGATCACCATCGGATGCAGGCGGATCAGGCGCCGTTTGCAAAAGCCGGCAAAGGTCAATGCTTCGCGCGTACCTGCCGCTGCGGCCCGTCGTGCATCGTAGGCGTGGCCAAGGACGAATCCCGACAGGGCAAAAAAGAAGTCAACCGCAAGGAAGGTATGCGGCATGGGATTGTGCGCCAGGTCCGGCACCAGCATTTCCGCGAAATGAAACATGAGAATGCTAAACGCGGCTGTGCCGCGCAGGCCGTCAAGGACCTGGTAATGTGATTTCATGATGAATGCGTCTCCGTCGTAGTTTAAATGCGTCCGATTACGATAGAATGCCCAACCACAATCATCTCGTGCAAACGCTTTGTGATAGTCCGGACATTGGCGTTACAGGACGGTTGCCGGCAACCGTCAGGCGGCTTGCAGCCGGCTTCCGAATGCGCGCCAACTCACCGTAGGAGAATCGGCGAATGAAACTTTGGCGCACACGCGCATTGATCGCCGCCGTCGCCTGGACCGGCGTCGGCGTTGTATTCGCGCTGCCGTATATTTTGCGCGGGGGTGGGTACAGCGCGCTGTTTTCCGGCGTGATCAATTGGTGGTTGTGGGGCGCGCTGGCGCCGCTGATATCGAGCGTGGACGATCGCTTGTCCGCCGCTTATGAAAGCCGCGTCCGATTGCTGATGGCACACGCCAGGTTCGGCCTGTCGGCCGCGCTTCTGTACGTCGCCACGGCTGCGACGATCGAACACCAGCTTGGCCTTCTGCCATGGAATCCGTGGGCCGAACCGATCGGCCTGGTCGACTGGTTTTATTGGGCCTTGCTCGTGTATTGCCTGATCCTTGGCACCCTGAAGGGCTTGAAATACTATAAGCGCTCGCTGTCGGACGAGCTGCAGCTCGAGCGGCTGGAGCGCGGTTTTCTGGAAGCCCGGCTGAACGCCCTGCGCGCCCAGCTCGATCCGCATTTCCTGTTCAACGCGTTGAACGGTATTTCCGCATCCCTGGAACACGAGCCCAGGCTGGCGCGCAAGATGATCGAGCATCTTGGCGACCTTCTGCGATTGTCGCTCGAAACCCGGAACCGCCAGGAAGTGACCCTGGCCGAGGAAATGACATTCCTGGAACACTACTTCGCACTGCATCGGATGAGGTTTGCAGACCGCCTTTCGATCACGGTGTCGATCATGCCGGACGTGAAGCAGGCGCGGATCCCGTCCCTGCTGCTGCAGCCTTTGGTGGAGAATGCGATCAAACATGGCATCGCCTGCCGCATCGCAGGTGGACGTATCATGTTGTCGGCGCAACGCGCCGGCGACCGGCTCGACATCCGGGTGATCGATAATGGCGCCGGACTGCCGCCGGGCTGGAAAATGGAGAACGCGCAAGGCCTGGGCCTGGGCCTGACCCGCGAACGCCTGTCGGCCATCTACGCGCCGGGCGAAACCTCCCTCGAGCTTGGCGGCCACGCGGACGGCGGCACTGAAGCGAGAATCACCCTGCCCTTGAAATTGATGAACGAGGATACCCATGCACACGCCATTGCCTGAGCCAATCACGGTGCTCGTTGTCGACGACGAGGCGCTGGCGCGGCGGCGCCTGGTCGACTTGCTGGGCAAGGTGGCCAATGTGGCCGAAGTATTCGAAGCCGCGGACGGCGATACGGCGGTACGGCTCATCGAGAGCCGGCGTCCGGACCTCGTGTTCCTGGACATGCAAATGCCCGGACGGTCGGGACTGGAGGTGGCCGATGCCATCGGCGCCGAACGCATGCCCGTGACGGTCTTTGTCACCGCCTTTGACCAGCATGCGATTCGCGCCTTCGAAGCGAATGCGCTCGATTACCTGTTGAAGCCCTTCAGCGACGAGCGCTTCGAATCTGCCATCGCTCGGATAGAAACGCGGCTGGCCGAGCGCGATCGCGCACGGATCGCAGCACTTGAATCGGCGCCCCCGGAGCGCTGGGACCGGCTGGTTGTAAAGTCCGCAGGCGTGACGCAATTCGTGAAGGCCGTCGACATCGACTGGATTGAAGCCGTCGGTGTCTATGTCAACCTGCACATTGCCGGGAAAGCGACGCTGTATCGTTCCCCGATCCACCTGCTGGCCGACAAACTCGATCCCGCCCATTTCATCCGGGTCCACCGCTCGGCCATCGTCAATATCGAGAGCATTTTGCGTCTCGAACCCAGATCGCACGGAGAGTTCGAGGTGGTCTTGAAGCACGGCGCGCGGACCAAAGTCAGCCGAACTTTCCGTTGCCATCTGGAGAAGCGTCTGGGGCAAACGCTGTAGGGCTGGCCTTGAACTTCGAACTGCTTTGCCGATGAATATCACTGGAAAGACGGTATCGGCCCACGCAGCAAGCGTCCGGTCAAGGTCAACACCAACTGGCGCGGCGTGGAAGAGAGCAATGCGGTCGGCACCCACGAATTCTTCGATCTGGCCGAAATGCTGGGCGCTGACACCTATGTGAGCCCGCGCCAAGCCCTTCAAGGTGGATTTTTTCGGCGTTGGGAACGATCACGGGCGATCCCAAGACTTTCGGCACGGTCTATCTGAACAAGCGCGGCATCATGGTCGGTACCTCCAGCAATTGATTAAAGCGCCCTGGCGACAAGGCAAGACCACAAGACGCCCGGGCGTCGCTCGAAAACGCAGGCTTCGAATTAGCAGACAAGGTGCGTGGAATTGGGGAACAGTGGCGCAATGGGCTTGGTCGAGTATCATATCGTCAAGCTAAAAACGATCTCATTCCTCTTAATTACCCAACATCCAAATGACGAACTCGACAGCGCCTGACACCGGTCTTCCCCTCGACATGATCATCTTCGGCGGCATGGGCGACCTCGCGATGCGCAAATTGCTGCCGGCGCTATACATGGCTTACCTGCACGGGAACTTGCCGGCCTCGACCCGGATCCTGTCCACTGGCCGCCAGGAATTCGCACGCGATGCCTACCTCGCCCACGTCGAACAGCATTCCCGATCCTTTATCGCCAGCGCCAATTTCGTCGAGCGGACCTGGCATGAATTCATGCAGCTGCTGGACTATGTCAGGCTGGACGTGCATCCGGCATCCGACTTCAGCCCATTGGCGCAGGCGTCGCGCGCCGGTGCGGAGCGGGTGTTCTACCTGTCCACGGCACCCTCGCTGTTCATCACCATCTGCGACAAGCTGTCCGAAGCCGGACTGGTCGACCGCCATGCCCGCGTGGTCCTTGAGAAGCCACTGGGCCGCGACCTGGCGTCCGCGATCGATATCAATGCCGCGGTCGGCAAGCATTTCGCCGAATCGCAGATCTACCGCATCGACCATTACCTCGGCAAGGAAACCGTGCAGAACCTGATGGTGCTGCGCTTTGGGAATTCGATCCTCGAGCCGCTGTGGCGCGCGCCGAATATTTCCAGTGTCCAGATCACGGTGGCTGAAGAGGTCGGCGTGGGCAGCCGCGCGGGCTTTTACGACAGTACCGGCGCCATGCGCGACATGGTGCAGAACCACCTGCTGCAACTGCTGTGCATCGTCGCCATGGAACCCCCGACCTCGCTGACCCCGGATGCTGTGCGCGACGAAAAACTGAAGGTGCTGCGCTCGCTGCGCCGCTTCAGCCTGGCCGACATCGCGCGCGACACGGTGCGCGGACAGTATACCCGCGGCGTCAGCGGCAACCAGGAAGTCCCGGGCTACCTGGAAGAGCCGAACGTTCCGCCCGGCTCGGGGACTGAAACATTCGTCGCGCTGCGCGCCCGCATCGATACCTGGCGCTGGTCGAAGGTGCCGTTTTACCTGCGCACCGGCAAGCGGATGCAGCGCCGCTCGTCCAAGATCGTCGTCGAATTCGCCAATCCGCCCTTCCCGCTGTTTCCCGAAAGCTCGGGCGGTGTCGCCAACCGCCTGGTGATCGAACTGCAACCGGAGGAAGCGATCAAGCTGCAGATCATGGCCAAGCAGCCTGGCAGCGGCATGAAGATGGAGCAGGTCGAGCTGAACCTGGACTTGCACTCGGCTTTCCAGCAGCGCCGCGCGGAAGCGTATGAACGGCTGTTGATCGACGTGGTGCGTGGCCGCCTGACGCACTTCATGCGGCGCGACGAGCTGGAAGCGGCTTGGGAGTGGGCCGATCCGATCATCAACGGCTGGAGCGTACTGGGCGAGAAGCCGTCGCCGTACGCGGCCGGGTCGTGGGGCCCGGCGGAGTCGTTCGCGCTGCTGGCGCGCGATGGCTTCAGCTGGATCGAATAAACCCCGGGCGGCCGCCGCAAACCGCATGCGGCGGCCGCCACGCGAGCATCTTTTGTATGACGCCCTCAGCGCCTCAATCGCGCTCGTTGTTAGCGCTCAGATTGCAACGGTGCCGACAACTCGATCTTCAGGGCTGCCGCATGCGCCGTGGGAAGGCTTGCCGGCAGCGTGACCAACAGTGCATCGTCGCTCTGGGTCCATTTCAACGCCGCCTTGCTGCCCAGCAGATGCACGGTGCGGATTGGACCACCGGCGTATCCTGCCCGTTTGCCCAGCGACTCGATTGCCACCTGTTTGGCCGGCAGGCCGAGCGTGATGGCATAGACCACCTTGCCCTTGGCGGTGAAGCGGATATCCTGCGGCGTATAGGCGGCACCTTCCGAAAAGTGGCCCGCGGCCGCCTTCGTCGGCCCCTCGCCAAATACCTTCCATGGCCGGGTGCCATGGATCGCCTCGCCGTTGACGCCCATCCAGACAGCCATCTCATCGAGAAACCTGTGCGGCTCGGGCGGCAGGCTGCCGTCGGGGTACAGCACCACATTGAGCAGCAGGTTACCGTTCTTGCTGACGACGTCGGCCAGCGTATGGACAATCTCCGTGGTCGACTTGTATTTGAAGTTTTCGCTGTAGTACCAGTCGCCGATGGACGTGTCGGTTTGCCACGGCAGAGCATTGATGCCTTTTAACGCGCCCCACTCCACATCCTGCACACCCGCCTCGGGGATGAATTCGCCGGATCCCTCCAAGTGCTTATGGGTATAGACCGCCGTCAACTTGCCCCCGTGCGCCGCCATGTTGCCGTTGTAGTAGTTGGCCAGAAGCGTGCGCCCCACCACGCCAAACGGTATGCCGCCTTCTGCCAATCCCCGACGATGTCGCGCCGAGGACCCATCTTGACTGCGTTCCAGCCGTGGTGGCGCGAATTCCATAAATCGAAATTATCGTGGTGTACGGCCATGCTGACGAAATACTTCGCGCCGGCTTTTACGTACAGCGCCATCAGCGCATCGGGATCGAAACGTTCGGCCTTCCACAACGGAATAATGTCCTTGTAACCGAATTTGGACGGATGGCCGTATTGCCGCAGATGATGCCGATACTGCGGCGTAGCACTGTCATACATATGGCGCGCATACCAGCGTCCTGCGCCGCGTGCCAGGTCGCTGAGCGGCGGCGGCGCAGCGTTCATTGCACCTGGAGCTTGACCACCTCCCTCTTCTGATCTCTCATCACAATCAGATCGACATAAGATTGAAAGCGCCTCGCCTGCAGCGCTGAGACAAGGGCAGCGGCCGTCTGGTACATCTGTACAGGGGCTTCAGGATCATTGCCCATGCCGATGACGACATCGCGCGGCCGCAGTCCCGCCTTGTCGCCGTAGCTTGCCGCTTCAACGGACAGTACCAGCACGCCTTCCTTCGACAGCAGGCCGGCGGCCGATTGCTCGCCCAGTGTTTCGATCGACTTGATCGTCAGGCCAAGGAATGTGCGCGGCTTCTCTTGCATGCCTGCTGCCGGCTGCTCCGGCTCGGGAAACCCGGGCTGTTTCGCCAGGGCCTTGAGCCGCG
>CAMLFK010000134.1 GCA_946479255.1 uncultured Oxalobacteraceae bacterium | reverse complement strand
TCAGCGATCGGCAGCCGTTCTGAATTGATTGGATGCAACGCAGAGCGTTGTCCATGATCTCTTCGTGAACGCCATAGCCAATGATGTATTGCCGCGGCGGCCATGAGAACGGAAATTTTGATTGTGCTCCTCGCTGCCGCTGCTGTAGGGCCCTTTAGCATACGACATTCAAGCAACTACAGCCCCCCGGCCTGCTTCCCTTGCCGTGCTTCGCCGGCAATCAGAGATTATTGTGCGGGCTGCGCGTCGTCTTCTGTCACGACCGCCACCGCGCCCTCGGCTTCCACCGCCTCAGCCGCCGCCGCTTCACCGCTGTCGGCAACGTCTTCCTCATCCTCATAATCAAGCTCGGCATCGCCCGCCGGTGCCTGCTGCACCGGCACTTCCAGCAAGCGCGCCTCGATGGTCAGGTCCAGCTCATCCCAGCGCAAAATATCAAGCTTGACCTGCGCACCGCGCGCCACCTGCGGCATGCCCGGCAGGCGCACGATCAGGGGAATGTCGACCAGGCGCAGCACTTCATCCTTGAGCACGACCGCATCCACCTGGCGCGCATTCTCCTGCCCCAGCCAGCGCAGGCACCAGTAGCGTTCCATATTCTGCTGATGGACGTTATAGGCGGCATAGGCGGCATCGAATGCGGAAACGATCGAGAACAGGGTTGCATCGCGCGGCTTGAAGTGCGCCACCAGCGGCGCGGTCACGCCATGCTCGGCGCATGCCAGGATCTGCCATTGATTGACCAGGTCGGTGTAACGGCGCAGCGGCGAGGTGCTCCACGCGTACTGATCCACACCCAGACCCTGGTGCGGAGCCGCGTGCGTGACCATGCGCACCTGCATTTTTGCCGCCCAGCCGGCACCGCTGCCGGCGCCTTGCGAACGGTAAATGCCGGGCACGCCGGTGTCGTGCATCAGCTTGCCCCAGGTGCTGTTGGCAAAAATCATCAGCTCGGCGACGATCTTGTCGAGCGGCGCTCCGCGCTTGCGGCGCACCACCGAGACCACGTCGTCGTCCACATAGAAGTTGAAATCGACGCGGTTGTTCTGCTCCGGCTTCAAGCCGAACTCCTCGCGCTTTTTCATGCGCGCCGCTTCCAGCACCAGCGCCCATTGCCACAGCAGGCCCAGCTCCAGCTTGTGCGGATACTCGCCCTCGCCGCTGGCCAGGGTTTCTTCGTTGACCAGTTCATCGAGGTCGTTGTGGCGCAGGTTGCTCTTGATCGGCACCATCTCGGCGCGGGTACTGGTGGAAATCACGGACCAGTCGGCCGGGTTGACGAAGGCGTACAGCGACAGCGCGGGACAGGTCTTGCCTTCAGCCAGGGTGAAGGCGTTGACGACGTCGTCCGGCAGCATGGTGATTTTGTCGCCCGGCATATACACGGTGGACATGCGGGCGCGCGCGATCTTGTCGATGGCGTCGTCCGGGCGGATGCCCAGGCCCGGCGCGGCGATGTGGATACCGACCTTGAGCATGCCGTCAGGCAGCTGGACGACCGAGAAGGCATCGTCGATCTCGGTGGTGGTGACGTCGTCGATGGAGAAGGCGGCCACCTCGGCCAGCGGCAGGCCGCTCGGGGTGGCCGGCACCGGCACCGGCGCAAAGCCCTCGCCTTTCGGGAAATTTTCAAACAGGAAGCGCGCCATATGAAGTTCGCGTGGCGAACCCATGCCGCCGGCGGCCAGCATCAGCCGGGCCGGGGTGGTGTGCAGCTCGTCGCAGGCCGCTTCCAGTGCCTTGTACTCGATGGTGTTCTTGTCCGGCTTGAACAGCAATTGCTGGACGATGGCCACCATGGATTCGGGCAGCTTGTTGGCCTTGAGCTCTTCCACGTAAGCGGCTTGCACCAGGGCTTGCTGCTTTTTCTTTTCGATGCCGGCCTGGGCCGCGCGCAAGGATTGCTCCGGCGCCGCCTTGTAGCGGCCGCGCCCCTTCTTATAGAAGTAGATCGGCGCGCCGTGCAGCGCCAGCACCAGCCCGGCCGCTTCCACCGGCAAGGGAGCATGGCCGAAATACTCGGCGCCCAGTTCGGCAAAGCCGAACTCTTCCTGCCCCGCGACTTCCCACAGGAATTCGAAATCGGCGTCGGCGGCAATCGCCTTGGCGCCTTCCAGCAACTCGGCCGGGCCCGGCTTTTCGTACTGGATCAGCACATCCTTGACCTTGACCTTGGTGCGTTTGCCGCTCGGCATTTCGACCTGATAGGCTTCACCCGCCTGGGACAATACGGTGCCGACCTTGAAATCGCCGGATTCTTCGAAAAATAAATTCATCTGATTACTCTTGTTGGATAAGTGGACGCGCTGTCAGCTTCAGGACCGGCGGCAAAAACACCTCGGTCACCAGCAGCGTGCCCTGGCGCCGCCGGTACAGGCAGCGCCGTGCATAGAGGACGCCCGGTCCGGCTTCCCCGAGCGCCGCCAGTGCGCGCTGCATCAGGGGATGGCCGGCGCCAAGGCGCGCAAATTCCAGTTCGCCCCGCCGTACCAGCGGGTCGTGAAATAAAGTACTGCCGAGCGAACGTTCGCCCAGCGCATTAAATAAGGGCCAGTCCGAGGCGGTGGCCGACATCGGCACCACCGTGTGAGCGAATACCACCGGCGCGCCGTCGCAGCGCAGCAACACTTCGCGTTCCCACACCCGGCCAGGACGCGCCATACCGATCTTGCGCGCCTCATCCTTCAGGCAGAGCGCGGTGCGCTGGTGCAAGCGCTGCACCCGGAACGCCTCGCTGTGGGCAAGCAGGCGCGCGGTCAGCGAACCGTCCGCAGTCAGCCAGGCGCGCAAAGGTCCAGGTGCGGCGAGAGCATTCACGTGCCGGTGCCAGCACGCCTGACGCAGGGATGGCGATCTCACTCGGGTGCGTCCCCGGCGCCTGGCTGCAGGCAGAACGCCAGTACCTCGTCCACATACTGTTCAAATTCACTGATCGCATGGTCGCTGCCATCGATCACTTTTTGGCGGGCGCCGGCGTAGTGGGCTACCATGGCACGGTAATCCAGCACTTCGTCGCCGGTCGCGGCGATCAGAAAATAACGTTCCGGCCGGGTGATTCTCTCGACCTTCAGCGCGCGCAACTCGGCGATGTATTCCGGCTTGAACTCGAAGGGCTGGCCGGAATGGTAGTCGGTCGTCACGCCGACGTGCTGGTCCAGGTCCTTGAACGGGTCCACCGCCGGGTTCAGCAGCACCGCGCGGCAGCCGATCCGTTCGGCCAGCCAGGTGGCGTAGAAGCCGCCCAGCGAGGAGCCGACGATGGCCAGCTCACCGGCCGGATAGCGCGAGCTCAGGACGTCGACCAGGGCCATGGCCGCTTGGGGCGAGGCCGGCAGGTGCGGGCAGATCAGTTCATCGGCACGGCCGAGCGCGGCCATGCGCGCGCCCACCACGCGGGCCTTGAAGGAACGCGGCGAGGAACGGAAGCCGTGCAGATACAGCAGCATTACGCCAATGCCTCCAGCAATTTCTGATGCACGCCGCCGAAGCCGCCATTGCTCATGACCAGGATGTGGTCGCCCGGCTGGGCCGCGTCGACCACCGCCTTGACCAGGAAATCGATCTGGTCGAAGCTGTGCGCGATCTTGCCCAGCGGCGACAGGGCATCCGATAGCGACCAGCCCAGCGCCTGCTGGCTGCCGAAGCCGAACACCAGGTCGGCATCCTTCAGGCTGCCCGGCAGCGCGTCTTTCATGGCGCCCAGCTTCATGGTGTTCGAGCGCGGCTCCAGCACGGCCAGGATACGCCCGCCCCCATTGCCGCTGCCGATCTTCTGGCGCAAGCCACCAACTGTGGTGGCGATCGCGGTCGGGTGGTGGGCGAAATCGTCGTACACGGTGACGCCCTTGACCACGCCGCGCACTTCCATGCGCCGCTTGACGTTTTCGAAGCGCGCCAGCGATTGGGCCGCCTGCGGCACCGGCACGCCGACATTGCGCGCGGCGGCGATCGCGGCCAGCGCGTTCATGCGGTTGTGCTTGCCGGTGAGGCCCCAGTCGACCGTGGCCACTTTCTCGCCATTGAAGATGACGTCGAAGCTGCCGCCCGGCAGTTCGACCATGGTCCAGCTGACCCCGTCGCTGCTGCCGAAGGTTTCTTTTTCGCTCCATACGCCGCGCTTGAGCACGCGCGCCAGCGAAGTTTCGTCGCCGTTGACGATCAGCCGGCCCACGCCCGGCACGGTGCGCACCAGGTGGTGGAACTGGGTTTCGATGGCGCCGATGTCAGGGAAAATGTCGGCATGGTCGTATTCGAGGTTGTTCATCACCGCCGTTTTGGCGTGGTAATGGACGAACTTGCTGCGCTTGTCGAAGAAGGCGGTGTCGTACTCGTCCGCCTCGATGACGAAGAACTGCGACGCTTCGCTGCCCGACAGGCGCGCCGAGATGCCGAAGTTCATCGGCACGCCGCCGATCAGGAAGCCCGGCGAATAGCCGGCATCTTCCAGGATCCAGGCCAGCATGGCCGAGGTCGTGGTCTTGCCGTGCGTGCCGGCCACGGCCAGCACCCATTTATCGCGCAGGATATGTTCGCCGATCCACTGCGGGCCGGACATATACGGCAGGCTGCGGTTGAGGATTTCCTCGACCAGCGGATTGCCGCGCGCGCACACATTGCCGATCACGTACAGGTCGGGATTCAACTGGGTCTGTTCCGGGCCGAAACCCTGGACCAGCTCGATGCCCTGGGCTTCGAGCTGGGTGCTCATCGGCGGATAGACGTTGGCGTCGCAGCCGGTCACTTTATGACCCGCCTCTTTCGCCAGCACGGCCAGGCCGCCCATGAAGGTACCGCAGATACCGAGGATATGAATATGCATTTTCGACAGAGGCGCGGCAGGCGCGCAAATGGTGGAATACGCGATTTTACCCGACCCCATGGGTTTTTCCGTTCCAGAGTATCATCGGCCTATGATGCCTAGCCCGAATGACGACCTCCAATCGCTGCGCGCGCAGATCGCCGCCGTGGCTGCGCGCCTGATCGCGCAGGACGGCGCCGGGTACGCCGTTGCCAAGCGCAAAGCCGCCAGCCTGGTGCTGGGCGACGACAATCCGCGCTCGAACCTGCTGCCCGACAATCTACAGGTCGAAGAGGAAGTGCGTAAATACCAGGCGCTGTTCCATGCCGACACCCAGCCGGCCCGCCTGCTGGCCCTGCGTACCGCGGCCTTGCAGGTGATGGAAGCTTTGGCCGAGTTCACGCCCTACCTGACTGGCGCGGTGCTCCACGGCACCGCCGGAGAACATGACGATATTCATTTACAATTGTTCGCCGAAAGCGCCAAGGACGTGGAAATCTTCCTGTTGAACCGCAACGTCAATATAGAGATCTCCGAGACCCCGCACTTCAAGGGCGCGCGCCACGACCCGGTCGAAACCATCAGCTTCTTGTGGAAGCAAGAGGGTGTTCATGCCGAGCTGTACGACCGCAACGACCTGCGCGGCGCCCTCAAGCAGCGTGCCGACGGCCGCCCGCAGCGCGCCGACACGGCCGCCGTGCGGGCGCTGATCGATTCCACCGCATCACAAGACCAAGCACAGGACAAACCTGCATGAACAAGGACAAGAACAAAAACAAGAATTTGCCGCTCTATATTGGTATCGCCGTACTGTTCGCCGCCGTCGGCGCCTATATGGGCACCCGCAACGCCGAGCCACCGGCGCCGCTGACCACCACCATCGCCCCCACCACCGGGGTGCCGCACACCCCGGTGACGGCCCTGTTCAGCCAGTCGATGAACGATACCGAGGGCAAGCCGCAGCCGCTGTCGCAGTTCAAAGGCAAGGCCGTGGTCGTGAATTTCTGGGCCACCTGGTGTTCCCCCTGCGTGCAGGAAATGCCTGAACTGGCCGAACTGGCCAAGGAAAATGCCGCCAAGGGTATCCAGGTGATCGGGATCGGCATCGATACCCCCACCAATATCGCCGCATTTGGCAAAAAGCTGAACATCACTTATCCCCTTTACGTGGGCGGCATGAGCGGTACCGACCTGGCCCGCCAGCTCGGCAACACCAATGGCGGCCTGCCCTACACAGTGCTGATCGGTGCCGATGGGCAAGTGAAAAAAACCTATCTGGGCCGCCTTAAATTTGACGAATTGAAAGCCGATCTGGCCTCCCTGAAGTCCTGAAGAAAGTTTTTTCGCTTGCCAATGAGCGCAGTTGGCGGCAAAATGCGGGACTTTCGCGTAGACGTGTTCCTCTAACCATGGCAAAAAAGCTACTGCTGCTCAATGGCCCCAATCTGAATCTGCTGGGGACCCGCGAGCCTGAGGTGTACGGTAAGACCACCCTGGCCGATATCGAACACGCTGCAGTAGCCCAGGCCACGGCGGCCGGCGCCTCGCTTGACGCCTTCCAGAGCAACCATGAAGGCGCCCTGATCGACCGCATCCATGCCGCCCGCGCCGAAGGCGTGGACCTCATCGTCATCAACCCCGGTGGCCTGACGCACACCAGCGTGGCCCTGCGCGATGCGCTGGCCGGGGTAGCAATTCCGTTCATCGAAATCCATATCTCTAACATTTACAAGCGCGAAGCGTTCCGCCACCACTCCTTCCTCTCCGCCATCGCCGAGGGAACCATTTGCGGTCTGGGCACGGATGGCTATCGCCTCGCCATCGACTTTGCGCTTAATAAACGTTAATCTACTGACATCTTCAAGCATTCTGCGCGGCGACGCTGCTGTCCGGGCCCGCCGCTTATTCTTCCCAACACAATAATTCCAAGGGGTTTTACATGGATCTACGAAAACTCAAGACCTTGATCGACCTGGTCGCCGAATCGGACATCGCTGAACTCGAAGTGACCGAAGGCGAAAGCAAGGTCCGCATCGTCAAGTCCTCCGCAATCCCACAGAACCAGATGGTCATGATGCAGCCGCAAGGCATGCAACAGCACTACGCCGCCCCTGCGGCGGCGCCCGCGGCGGCCCCTGCCGCCGCCGCGCCGGCCGTCGCCGCCGAGCCAACCGGCCATATCGTCAAGTCGCCGATGGTCGGCACCTTCTACCGCTCGTCCGCCCCAGGCTCGCCGGCATTCGTCGAAGTCGGCTCGACCATCAAGGAAGGCGACACCCTCTGCATCATCGAAGCCATGAAGCTCTTGAACGAAATCGACGCGGACGCGTCGGGCGTCGTGACCAAGATCCTGGTTGAGAACGGCCAGCCGGTCGAATTCGGCCAACCGCTGTTTGTGATTGGCTGATCGAAACCACCATGTTTGAAAAAATCCTTATCGCCAACCGTGGCGAGATCGCGCTGCGCATCCAGCGCGCGTGCCGTGAGATGGGCATCAAGACGGTCGTGGTCCACTCCGAAGCCGACAAGGACGCCAAGTACGTCAAGCTGGCCGACGAGTCGGTCTGCATCGGACCGGCCCAATCCTCACTGAGCTACCTGAACATGCCGGCCATCATCAGCGCGGCCGAAGTGACCGACGCCGAAGCGATCCACCCCGGCTACGGCTTCCTGTCGGAAAACGCCGACTTCGCCGAACGCGTGGAAAAATCCGGCTTTGTCTTCATCGGCCCGCGTTCCGAATCGATTCGCCTGATGGGCGACAAGGTCTCGGCCAAGCAAGCCATGATCCGCGCCGGCGTGCCTTGCGTTCCAGGTTCGGACGGCGCCCTGCCCGACGACCCGAAAGAAATCATCCAGACCGCGCGCCGCGTGGGCTATCCGGTGATTATCAAGGCCGCCGGCGGCGGTGGCGGACGCGGCATGCGCGTGGTGCATACCGAAGCGGCCCTGCTCAACGCCGTGGCGATGACCAAGACCGAAGCCGGCAGCGCCTTCAATAATCCTGAAGTCTATATGGAGAAGTACCTGGAAAATCCACGCCACGTGGAAATCCAGATCCTCGCCGACGAACACAAGAACGCCGTCTGGCTGGGCGAGCGCGACTGCTCCATGCAGCGCCGCCACCAGAAGGTCATCGAAGAAGCGCCGGCACCTGGCATTCCGCGCAAGCTGATCGAAAAGATCGGCGACCGCTGCGCCGAAGCCTGCCGCAAGATCGGCTACCGCGGCGCCGGTACCTTCGAGTTCCTGTATGAAAACGGCGAGTTCTACTTCATCGAGATGAACACCCGCGTGCAGGTCGAGCATCCGGTCACCGAGATGATCACCGGCATCGACATCGTGCAGGAACAGATCCGCATCGCCTGCGGCGAAAAGCTGCGTTTCCGCCAGCGCGACATCATGCTGTCCGGCCACGCCGTCGAGTGCCGCATCAATGCCGAAGACCCGTTCAAGTTCACCCCCTCCCCTGGCCGCATCGTCGCCTGGCACGCACCGGGCGGCCCTGGCATCCGGGTCGACTCGCATTCGTACGCCGGGTACTACGTGCCGCCGCACTACGATTCGATGATCGGCAAAGTGATCGCCTACGGCGCCACGCGCGAGCAAGCCATTCGCCGCATGCAAATCGCGCTGTCCGAAATGGTGGTTGAAGGTATTCTGACGAATATCCCGCTGCATCGCGAACTGATGATTGATGCCCGCTTCATCGAAGGCGGCACCAATATTCATTACCTGGAGCAGAAACTGGCCGCCAAGCCAGACCTGCCGAAGGGTCCGAGCATCGCCAACAAGTCGGAAACCAAGGTAGAACTATGAGCTGGACCGAAATCGTCATCGAAATCGCACGCGACAACGCCGAGGCCCTGTCTGACGCCTTGATGGAAGCCGGTGCCCTTTCGGTGTCGGTGGAAGACGCCGACGAAGGCACCGAGCAGGAAAAGCCGCTGTTTGGCGAACCCGGCATGGAGCCCAAGGAAGCGGCGTGGGAACGCAGCCGCGTGGTGGCATTGACCGACGAAGACGCCGACCAGGCCGCCATCGTCGCCGAAGCGGCCGCCGCCATTGCGCTGGCCGCGGCGCCAGCCTTTAGCACCCGCCGCGTGGCGGACGAAGACTGGGTCCGCCTGACCCAGTCGCAATTCGCGCCTATTCACATCGGCAAGAACATCTGGGTCGTGCCAAGCTGGCACGAAGCGCCGGACCCGGACGCGCTCATTCTCGAGCTCGATCCAGGCCTGGCATTCGGCACCGGCAGCCACCCGACCACCCGCCTGTGCATGGAATGGCTGGAAGCCCATCCGGCTCCCGGCAAGACCGTGCTCGATTACGGCTGCGGCTCCGGCATCCTGGCCATGGTCGCCAAGAAAATGGGCGCAGGCGATGTGGCCGGTGTGGACATCGATCCGCAGGCGATCGAATCGGCGCGCGACAACGCCGCGCGCAACCATTGCGAGATCGACTACTACTTGCCGGACAGTTTTGCCGCATCAAGCAAGGCGCAGCATGCCAGCGGCCGCTTCGACATCGTCGTCGCCAACATTCTGTCGAGCCCATTGAAAGTGATGGCGCCCATGCTGGCCGGCCGCGTGGCCGATGGCGGTTCGCTGATCCTGTCGGGCGTGCTGGCGCGCCAGGCCGAAGAAGTTGCCGAAGCTTATGCACCTTTCATCAAGCTGGGCGTATGGGCCGAGCAAGATGGCTGGGTCGCCCTGCACGGACAGCTCGGCAGCGACAGCGTCCCCCCGGCACGTGTAGACGGCGGCCAATAAAGGCATGGCCCTCGCCACTCAATGCCCCCACTGCCACACAACGTTCCGCGTCGCCGCGGACCAGTTGAAGTTACGTGGGGGCATAGTTCGCTGCGGCACCTGCAATGAAGTCTTCGACGGCAACGCCGCACTGATCGACCTGGACGCCCCGCCGCGTCCGGCTCCGGCGCCCGAGGCCGAGCCCGACATTCCAGACACTCCCGACATTGAGCCGGCCGAAGTCGCCGAGATCGAAGCACGCGAAGAGCAGCCCGCCGACGAGACGCAGGTGTACCCGCTCGACTTCGACGCCACCTTCGATTCGCCTGAGAATATGCCGGTAGTGGCGGAGCCTGAGCCGACCGTTGAACCCGCATCAAAACCTGTGATCGACGAACACGGTCCGCTGCCGCTGCTGCGCCAGGCCGCCGTGGTATCGGAACCCGAAGCCGCTCCGCTCGTCACCACCGGCAAGGCCTCGCCGAAAGGCAAAAGCACATCGAAATCCAAAGCCGCGGTCCGGATGAAGATTGCCGCGCCGGAGCCTGCACCGCCGCCCCCGCCCCCGGAAAATGACGAGCCGGAATTCGTCAAACGCGGCCGCGAGCTCGAACGCACCGGCTCCAAGCGCCGCATCGGCATGATCGCCGGCTCGGTGCTGCTGGTCCTGGCGCTGCTGGTGCAAGGCGTCACCACCTTCCGCAACGGCTTGTCGGCCCGCTTTCCTGGAATGGCGCCAAGCATTGCCAGCCTGTGCGGCGCATTGGATTGCCGGATCGAACTGCCGGCCCAGATCGACAGCCTCAGCATCGAGACCGGCGAACTGCAGACAGTCGGCGCCAACACCTTCTCGCTCGTGACACTTTTGCGCAATCAAAGCACGCTCACGCAAGCCTGGCCCTATATTGAACTGGAACTGACCGACGCCGTCGACAAGCCCTTGCTGCGCCGCGTGTTCACCCCGGCGGAATACCTGCCGCAGGGTGTGAGCGCGGCCAAGGGCTTCGGTGCTCGTTCGGAGCAACCGGTGACACTTTATTTCGAACTCAAACAACTCAAAGCATCCGGCTACCACATCGCCGTATTCTACCCATAGTATCCATAAGGCCATCATGACCAAGACCACCCTGATTTGCGGCTCGCTCGCATTCGATAAAATCATGCAGTACAAAGGCCGCTTCGGTGAAACCCTGCTGGCCGACCAGCTGCACAAGGTCAACGTCTCCTTCCTGGTACCGACCCTGCGCACCGAATACGGCGGCTGCGCCGCCAACATTGCCTACAACCTCAAGATGCTCGGCGGCGACCCGCTGATCATGGCCACCATCGGCCAGGATGGCGGCGAGTACCTGGAACGCTTCGAAACCCTGGGCATTTCCACCCGCGCGATCCGCAAGATCGGCCACGCCTATACCGCACAATGCTTCGTCACGGCCGACCTGGACAACAACCAGATCAACGCCTTCCACCCGGGCGCGATGGAATACTCGCAAGAGAACAATGTCGCCGATAACGGCGCACTGCGCCTTGCCATCATCGCCCCGGACGGCCGCGACGGCATGCTCAAGCACGCCCACGACTGCGCCGCCAACAAAGTGCCGTTCATGTTCGATCCGGGCCAGCAGCTGCCCATGTTCAGCGGCGCCGAGTTGATTCAGTTCATCAACGAAGCCACTTATGTGGCCGCCAACGATTACGAATTTGAAATGCTGATGGACCGCACCGGCCTGACCCTGCCCGACATCGCCAGCCGCCTGGAAGCGCTGATCGTCACGCGCGGCGAAAAGGGATCGGAGATCTACGCCAACGGCGAGCGTCACGTGATCCCTTGCGTGGAAGCGGCAGCGGTGGTCGACCCGACCGGCTGCGGCGACGCCTTCCGCGCCGGCCTGCTGTACGGTATCGCCAACGGCTTCGACTGGCCGACGACGGGCCGCCTGGCCAGCGTCATGGGCGCCCTGAAGATCGCCTCGGCGGGTGGCCAGAACCACAGCGCCACCGCCGCGGAAATCGCCGACAAGTTTGAAACGGAATTCGGCTACCGCTATTAATGAGGTAGCAGCAGTAATTCGACGGCGGCGGTACTCAGCGCCGTCGAACTGACCTCGACCAGCTTGCGTTTGCTGGTCAGCCCATGCGTGATGGTGACCGCGCTGCGCGGCACCGATAAGGTCTTGGCGAGATATTTGATGAGCGCTTCATTGGCCTTGCCTTCGATCGGCTGGGCCTGAAGTTTCAGCTTGAGGGCGCCATCCTGGACGCCGATGATTTCCGTCTTCTTGGCGTTTGGCGTGATCTGCAGAGCCAGCCGAACGCCGCCAACAAGCGCGCCCGGCAGCGCTTTACACCAGTCCCCGCTCATCGCACCCCGAACAGCATGCCGATCAGGATCTGGGCAATCTGCAAGAGGATCAAAGCAACCAGCAGCGACAGGTCGAGACCGCCCAACAGGGGCACCACTTTGCGCAGCGGACGCAGCAAAGGGTCGTTCAGCGCGCGCACGAACGGCGCCAGTGGCGCACTCGGGTTAATCCAGCTAAATACGGCTTCGACGATTAACAGGGCGATAAATCCGTAGATAATCCAGTTAAAAAAGCGATGCAAGGCGAACAGGAATACCTGCTGGACGTCGGCGCCCTGGATAAAATAAATCGATGTGGCGAGCATCACGACCAGGAATGCACCGATCAGACTGGCCCAGTCATAACCGCCCACACCCGGCACCAGGCGGCGCAGCGGACGCACCAGCCAGTCGGACAGCGTGAACGTAAATTGTGCGACCGATGCCGGCGGACGCACGCGAATCGCTTGCATCCAGAACCGCAGCAACAGCACGCCGCCGAGAATGGTGGCGGCGGTGTCGACAATCAACTTGAGAATACTGAGCACAAGGTCTCCTTAAAAAAAAACCGCCGTGTGAATCAATCACACAGCGGTATTTTGCCTGATCCAGGCACAGCTGGCTATTACGGACGGCTGCTGGTCGGGAACGGCCATGCTGCGGCTGGTGCCAACACGGTTTTTGCTGCTGGTGCCGGTGCTGCTGGCGCGGCGGCCGGTGCTGCCGGCGCTGCTGCAGGTGCTGCTGGCTTGGCTGCTTCTGCCTTAGGAGCGGCGGCTTTTTTAGGAGCTGCTGCTTTCTTAGGTGCCGCTGCCGGCTTGGCTGCAGGAGCTGCCGCTGGCTTGGCTGCTGGCTTGGTAGCCGCAGCCTTAACGGGCTTTTTTGCTGCTGGCTGAGCCGCCACCTTTTTTGCTGCTGGCTTGGCTGCTGCTTTCGCTGCTGGCTTTGCTGCTGCTTTAGTTGCTGCTGGTTTCTTGGCGACTGCCTTTGCTGCTAGATCGGAAGAGCACACGTCTGAACTCCAGTCACTTCCTGTGATCT
>CAMLFK010000133.1 GCA_946479255.1 uncultured Oxalobacteraceae bacterium | reverse complement strand
ATCGGCCGCATGGCCAAGTCGGAAGAAGTGGCCGCGCTGGCGCTGTACCTGTGCAGTGACGAGGCGTCTTTCATTACCGGGACCGACTATCCGATCGACGGCGGTTTCATCACACTCCAGGGCTAGAAAAGAGCGCGGTCTCGGACCGCGCCCTTCGTTTCTTAAGCCTGAACGATCCGCAGCGCGAACGGGTTTGGCGTAGCCGGCATCGAGGCCGGCAGTTTGACCAGCAAGCCCTCGTCCGTTTGCGTGAACGCCAGCGCGTCGGCCACCCCGGGTGAGCTGATGCGGGCGATGGCGCGCTTGGTGTGCGGGCCATCGCGCTTCAAGCTCTTGATCAGCACCGTGCGCGAGCCGGGCCATGCCATGACGAAGGCATAGATGCTGTCGCCCTTGGCGGTGAAGCGGATGTCTTCGGCGCTGTAAGGCGCGCTCTTGCCTTCATTGAATCCCTGGGCCTGCATCGGCGCGACCTTGCTCATGACCGGGCCTTCGCCATACACGGCCCATGGCTGGGTGTCGTAGATGCCTTCGCTTTGCACGGCCATCCATTGGCCGATCTGCTCGACAACGGCGCGTTCCTGTTCGTCGATGGTGCCGTTGCCGCGCACCGGGACGCTGAGCAGCAGGTTGCCGTTCTTGCTGACCACGTCGATCAGCGTCTGGATCACCGTGCTTGCGCTCTTGTAGCTCTTCTTGTCGTAGATCCGGCGGTCATAGTGCCAGGACCCAATGCAAGTGCAGGTCTGCCACGGGAAAGGCTCGATGCGGTTGCTGTGGCCGCGCTCGACGTCCCACACCAGGCACTGGCGCTGCAGCTCGTCGAGAATCTTCCCGTTGATGACCGCCTCCACCTTGCCGTTCTTGGCCAGGCTGCGGTTGTACATGTGCGCGGCGATGCGCAGGCCGACGTCGCTGACCGGCCACAGGGGCAGGGCGGTATCGTCGAAATAGAGCATCTCCGGGTTGTACTTGTTGATCAGGTCGATCGTGCGGTTGTAGAAGTTCTCCGCGTACGCCTTCGACACGGGCGCTGCGCCGTTACCCCAGTTCCACTGCGAGTGGATGGCATTGACATCCTCGCTGCGCTCGCTGAGCGGATGGTTTTGCGCGTACAGTTCCTGAGGATCGAGGCCTTCCCACCAAGTTCCCTTGCCGTCGCTCTTGCGCAGTTTTCCGTCGTAGGGCACGCCGGCCAGCGGGCCCTTCTTGTCCGCGCGCTGGGCGGTCTCGAACCAGGTCCAGGCGTGCGCGGCATGCACACTGACGCCGAAGGGCAGGCCATGCTTGCGCGCGGCCTTCTCCCAGCCGCCGATCAAATCCTTGCGCGGTCCCATCTTCGTTGAATTCCACGATTTCTGGTATTTGCTGTCGTACAGGTCGAAATTGTCGTGGTGATTGGCCAGCGCCATGAAGTAGCGCGCGCCTGCGCGCTTGTACAGCCCCACCAGCTCATCGGGATTCCACTTTTCGGCCTTCCAGCGACGGATCACATCCTTGAACCCTACCTTGGACGGATGGCCGTATTTGTCCAGGTGATGGCGGTAGGCTTCGCTGCCCTCGTCATACATGGAACGGGCATACCAGTCGCCGAATTCCGGCTCGCATTGCGGTCCCCAATGAGCCCAGATCCCGAATTTGGCGTTGCGGAACCAGTCCGGCGTCTTGTATTTGGACAGGGATTGCCAGTCGGGGGCAAATGGTCCGCTGGCCATCGGCTCGCTGCCGTTTGGGGTTTGTTCGGCGGAGCGGGCGAACGTGGGCAGCGCAGTGGCCGACATGGCGGTCAGGAGGCTGCGCAAAATTTTTCGTCGATTCATGGGGGATCCAAGGGGTGGTGGCGCAGTCTGGTCGCACTGGCGCGCGCTGCTGCGTAAGTTGAGGGAGAACCCTTCGGTATTTTACATATAGAAAACCGCCTTGTCGCCTACATTTCACGCTGCCTTGATAACGATAACGAAAACGTGATCAGCTGGTGGGCAGCCAGCCAGGTTTGGTATCGGTGAACAGCAGGCGCTCGACCGGCCCGTTGTAGGGCGTGTCCAGCGTGCCCAGGGTGACGGCGTTACGTTCCGGGCTGTCGGTGCTGCGCCAGAACAGGGTCGAGCCGCACACGCTGCAGAAGGCGCGGCGGCCATGATCGGACGAGGCATACTCGGTCACCAGGTCGGCGCCGCGCGTGAGCTGCAGATCGGCGCTGGCGACGTTGGCATACGATCCGGCACCGGCGCCATGCTGCTTCTGACACATGGTGCAGAAACAGTGGCTGGCACTTTCGACCGGTCCATCGACGGCGTACGCGACGCCCCCGCATAAACAGCTTCCTTTCAACATGGTGCTCTCCCCAATGAAGTGATGACACGCTAAGTGTCATCACATTCTATGGGATCGCGCGGCGCCGCGTGCAGGCGGCGATGGCGCGGCAGGCGCCGCTGGCAATCAGGCCGGTCACGGCGAGCATCGCGAGGGTATGAACGCTGACCGCGGCCAGCGCCATCGCCAGCGGTCCCGGGCCCGTGTCAGCGCCCACGCAAAGCGGCATCAGGGCCGGCACCAGCATCAAGCCGGCGCCGTGGGCGCTGCCCATCATGAAGGACCACAGCGCCAGTCCCAGGTAGCTGGTGGGCGTGCGGACAGTGCGGCGCAGTATGTGAAGCGCCACCACGAGGACCAGCAGTGCGCCCGTCAATATCTGCAGCAGGCCGCGGTTCATCGACAGCCCAAGCACCACCGCGGCGCCGGTCAGCACGATCGAGAGTGCATGGCCGCCCGCGATCGGCAGCAAGGCCTTCAGCGCCTGGCCGCGATCCTTGGAACGCACACCCCAGGCCGCGGCGAACATCCAGCCACTGGCCGGGTGCAAGGCGTGCAGGCAGCCGGCGCCCGCCACTACCAGCCATGGCCACAGGGTGTCCATCGCTCACCTCAGGCCTTGGCGTGGCAGCAGGCTGCGGGAGCCGGCGCGTTCGGCTCATAACGGTCGTGGTGGCGCACCCAGTCCATGGTGTAGGCGGCGTTGTGCTCGTCGCGGCCCTTGGGAACCAGGTCGAGCATCTGGTAAGTGCCCATCATGACTTCGACGCCGCGGCCATAGGTCGAATAGGTGCGGAAGATCTCGCCCGCGTCATTTTTGTAAAACACGCTGATGCCGGGCGCTTCCTCGCGCGGGAAGGGCTGCTTGACGAAGTTGTAGTCCACTTCGCCCGTGGCCAGCTCCTCCGGCTTGAAGCTGACGCCGAAGTCGTAGTTAAACTCGCTGCCGTTCGAGGATACCCACTTGAACTGCCAGCCCATGCGCTGGCGGAAGCGCTCGATCTCGGGCAGCGTGGCGCGCGACACCACCAGCACGGTGACGTCGCGGTGTTCAAGGTGCACTTGCATGCCGCCGATGTGGTCGGCCATGTAGGAGCAGCTCTGGCAGCCCTGTTCCCAGCCGGGGCCGAACATGAAGTGCTGGACCAGCAGCTGGCGCCGGCCTTCGAACAGCTCGGCCAGGGTGCGCGCCCCGCTTGGGGTTTCAAACACATAGTTCTTGTCGACGTGTACCCACGGCAGTGCGCGCCGTTCGCGCGCGACCTGGTCGTGCAGCTGGGTCAGTTCCTTTTCACGGTTCAACAGGGTCTTGCGCTCGGCGATCCAGCGGTCTTGCGAGACGACCGTATGGTCATTGAGATTCAGGTTCACGGTATCCATGCGATTCTCCTTGAGTATTCAGGATTGATTGGTAGATGCTTGCGGGCGCCGTACCGCGCGCACCTTGCCGCTGGTGCCGCCGCCGGCGTAAAACAGGTCGGCGCCATCGGATTCGAGGCCGCTGACACCGGCGCCAGGCGGCATCTCCAGCCGTTCGATCACGGCGCCGCTGTGCGGGTCGATGCGGCGGATGTCGCTGTCGTCGCCATCCCAGGTGCCGTGCCACAGCTCGCCGTCGACCCAGGTCACGCCGGTCACGAAACGGTTCGATTCGATGGTGCGGATGATGGCGCCGGTAGCCGGATCGATCTGGTGGATCTTGCGCTCGCGGTACTGGCCGACCCACAGGCTGCCTTCGGCCCAGGCCAGGCCCGAGTCGCTGCCGTGGCCTGGTGCCGGGATGGTGGCCACCACGGCGCCGCTGGCCGGATCGATCTTGTCGATGCGCGCTTCGGCGATCTGGTACAGGTAGGTGCCGTCGAAGGTGGTGCCGGCGTCGCAGGCACGCTCCAGGGTGCGGACCGGCTGGCCGTCGGCGGGAAGAAAGGCGACCAGTTTGTCGCCGGTGGCGGCCCATACATGCTTGCCGTCATGGGTGACGCCGGCCACGCGGTCGGTGCCCTCGAAGGGACCGTATTCGCGCACGATCTCGGCTGGGCGCGAACGTTCTTGTTTGGCTGCTTTGCTGTTCATGGCTGCTCCTGGTGTGGCGCGCCTTGATTGGCGCCGCAGGAGCACTTTAACTAATTGGCAGGGCAGCGGGGAGTAACAAAATCGTCGTGATTTCCACCAGGGGTGGCGCCAGCCAGCGGCAGGCCGGTCCGCGCCCGATTGCGCGCACCCGCCCGTCGGCCTGCAAGTCGGCCAGCGCCCTCTGGACCGTGCGCTGGCTGGCGTCCAGCGCCAGCGCCAGGGCCGAAGTGGACCAGGCGGCGCCATCGGCCAGCAACGCCGCCAGCGCGGCCTGTTCGCCGTCGATGGGCGGCGCCAGCACGGCCACCGCGCGCCCGTCCAGCGGGCGCAGCGCAAAACCGCGCGTGGTCGACTCGATCCGGGCCAGCTGGGCTAGCTGCGCGCGCAGGCGGCCGATTTCGACCCGCAGGCGGGCCCGGTGGGTGTCGTCGGCATGGCGGGTGTTGAAGGCGCGCGCGATCAGCTCGTCGCGCCCGGCATCGCCAGGCCAGGCTTCGGCCAGCGCCAGCGCAAGGGCGAACAGTACCGGCCGCCGGGCCAGCGGGCGCCACACGCCGCCGGCACCCAGGCCGCGCCGGCAGCCGTCCACCACCAGCGCGCTCGATTCCAGCAAGGCGGCTACCTGGTCCAGACGCAGCAGCTGGACGCCGCCGGGGCCGAGCTGGCGGGCGGCGGGGCGGGTCAACGCCTGGCGGGCTTCGGCCACCTCGGCCAGCAGGGACGGCACGCGGGCTTGCCGGGCCGCTTGCTCGGCGCGGCCCAGCGCTTCGCGCGCGCTGTCGATGCGCAGGGAACGCAGCGCCAGCTCGGCAGCGGTCAGTTCGGCCACTGCCACCAGCGCGAGCGGCACGGCACTGGCATCGATCCGCGCCAGCGCTGCCTTGGCCTCCTGCAGGCGGCCCAGCAGCAGCAGCTGGCGCGTGGCGACCAGGCGGGCATGCAGGGCATTGGCGTGGTCGGCGTGTGCTTCGATGACGGCCAGGGCGGCCGCCAGCGGGCGCGGTGAGCTGCCCAGTTCGCGCATGGCCAGCGCCACCTCGGCCTCGGCGATCACGCAGCGCGCGCGGGCCAGCGGCTCGCGATTGCCGAAGGCACGGGCGGCGCGCCGCAGCAGCTCGCGGGCGCGCGCATGCTCGCCCAGCTGGGCCATGGCGATGCCGCGCAGGGCCAGCGCGGGCGGGTCGTCGCGCAGCGCCACGCGGTTCAGGGCGCCAAGCGGATCGCCCGCGGCGAGCGCGCGGGCGGAGGCGGTGATGAGGGAATCCATGCCGACAGATTACACGGTCGGCGGCATGCGGCGGTCCCTCGGCGGGCCCCCTCGGCGGGCCCCCCCTACCTCTTGCGTGGCGCAATCATCCGGCTGGCGCCGCTTTCCACTTTGGTCGGATCGGACATGCGCATCGTGTCGAAGTAACCCTGGGCTTTATCTAAATTGGCATTGAACTCGGTGCTCTTCATCAGATCCTCGCTGGCCAGGGTCCATTCCCTGAACGCCGGCTGCGGACTCGTTTCGCGGCGCATTTCGGCCACCAGCTCTTCGCGCTTGACGCCGCCGGCAAGGCGCTTTTGCCAGGTCTTGGCCCAGCTTGCCATATCGGGATCGGCACCGTTGTGGGCCAGTAAGGTGAGCGCGCTGTCGGCCTGGGTGCTGCTTCCAAGGTAAGCCAGCGCCAGTGCGGCCGAGCGGGCATACAGGTTCACTTCATGGGCATTGCGCCAGGCGGCGATGGCGCCTTCCAGCGTGGTCTTGTCGAGCGGGGTGCCGGCCGCGAGCTCGGTGCGGTACGCGGCGTAGGCCGCTTCGGCCGAGCGCGGGTTGGCGCGGCGCGCGGCGAGCAAATAGCCCCTGGCGTCCTGCAGGCGGGCCAGGCGCAGGTTGGCCAGGCCGAGCAGGTACAGCGCCTCGTGGTTGTTCGGATCCTTGCGCACCGCCTCGGTCAGGAAGGGCAAGGCGTCTGCGGGCTTGCCCCATTCGACCTGGGCACGGCTGACGGTCAACCGGGTCAGGTCATTCTGCTGCACGCCGCCGGCACGCTGGGTCACGGTCCGCAGCAGCTCTTCGCCGGTTTTCTTGTCCGGGCAGGCCTTGAGGGCGGCATCGGCCAGCACGAAGTCGGTGTACGCCTCGGGCAGGCCGGAAAAGCTGACGCTGGCGGCCGGCAGCGAGGGCAGGTCGACCTGGACCACCTGCAGGCCCTTGAGGCGGTAGCGCCACAGCGCGGTGTTGACATCGCCCAGCTTGATGGCGAAGGCGTCCTCGAACGCTTTGCCGGCCGGGACATCCTGGTGGACCAGGTTGAGGAACTGGTCCAGGCGGTGATGGTTCTCCGGCGTGGACAGCATGTAGTGCACCAGCAGCCAGGAGCGCGCCATGAATTCGAGGCGCTTGGCGGAGTACGGCTCGGTACCGGGGTCCTTGGAGCTTTCCGGCGCCAGCACTTCCTTGAAGGTCAGCTTGAAGTCGTTGCCATTGTCGAGGAAGTACATGAAGCGGCCCACGCCGGTGGGTGCGCGGCCCAGCACCATTTGCTGGTCGGAGAAGCGCACGCTGGCGAAGTAGTGGGCGAAGCCGTCGATGTACGCGGCCGGACTGCGGATGTTGGTGTAGCGGTACAGGAAGTGGCGCGTGTAGGCTTCGAAAATGTAGGACAAGCTGGCATTGAGGCTGTGTTTGGCCAGTGCCTCGTCGGCCAGCGGGGCCAAAGGGGCCAGGTGCACGGCCGATGCCTGCACGCCGGCGGCGCAGCTGTTGTAGAAGCCGACCGCTTCAGGCGGCTCGTCCTCGGCCAGCTCCAGGAAACTGCCCATGCGGTTGTGGTAATACAGGGTGAGCTTTTGCTCGTTGCCGCGGCTGACGTTGTATTCCTTGGTGTAGATGCGCAGGATGTGGTCCAGCTTTTCCAGATTGTTCAGCAGTTCACGCACGTCGGCGTTGCCGGCGTCGGAGATGACGACGAAGTGCTGGCTTTCGGCGCGGGTCCACTTGGAGGCCTTCTTCTGGCCGGTGACGACGACCGCCTGCGGGGTGTCGGCTGAGGCGGCCGGGGCGGCCTGCTGGGCCTGCACGGTGCCGGCGGCGCCCAGGCATAGCGCGGCAATCATTCCAATCCGGGTGATACTGGTCGCCATGGCGGCCCTTTCGAAAGTGGCACACAAGTTGGTGCAAAACCTGAGAACGCTATCACGGGCTTGCTGGTTATGCAAGGTTGGCGAGTGCCGACGAGCATTTGCGTGACAGCTGGGCGCCGAACCGCTGGTCCTGCTTATCAGCTACCCGACGGTTAGCAGTCTTACCACTTGCGCCCGCCTTGGCTTCAAAGAAAGCATTGCAAATGCTATTGTGCAACAAATTTGGGTCGGAAATATATCGAATGCATACGCCGCAACCAAAAAAATGCTTGCGCAATCATGGAAGCGGTCCCATTTGTTCGGCGATTTTCCTCTAAATCAACTAAACAGCAGCGATCTCGCTGAATGTTTGCGTAACAAATACAGCTCCTAGCCATACGGCAGAGCGGTTCTATCGGTTCGGCAGGCGCATACCATACGTTAGTTGTTTGCGCTATCAAATATTCTTGGACACATAATTGTGTGGTATCCGCGACATGCCCTCTTGCAGTCCTGCGGGAGTGATTGCAGAATAGGTTTGATAGCAGGCGGAAACTGACAACCTGTCAGCACGACGACCGGCACAAAAAATACACGACGAGAGACAAGCCCCAATGCATATCCAGCGCAACGACGCCCAGGTGGTATCCGCATTCATCCGCAGGCAAATTTGTTCTGTCAACGTTGACAACGTTTTCATGAACGGCAATTCTTCCCAGCCCACTCCGTCCTTCCTGTTTCCTTGATTCGTCACGGCTGACCCCGTCGACGCGCCGAACCCGGCACTGAATCACCGGTAAGTTCAAAAATTAAATACTTCATTTGAAAGCGAGGCAGGCACCCAAGCGAAACAGGCAAGGCAGCAACAACCAAAAAAATAAAGTTCTATCAAGCAAACGGAGGAGAAGAAAATGAAGCACTTTAAGAAAACCGCCATCGCCATGGGCGTGGCCCAGATTGCGTTGCTGTCCAGTAGCGCGGTGATGGCCCAGGATGCCGCTGCCCCCAAGGACGGCGCATCGACCGTGGTCGTGGTGACCGGTCAGCGCGCAGCGCTGCAGTCGGCCCAGAAAATCAAGCAGAACGCCGACGAAATCGTTGACTCGATCGTGGCCGACGATATCGGCAAGCTGCCGGACCGTTCGGTGACCGAAGTGCTGCAGCGTATCGTGGGCGTGACCATGGACCGCACCATGGCCGGCGACCCGCAGCACTACGCCGTGGAAGGTTCGGGCATCGCCATTCGCGGCCTGACCTATGTGCGCTCCGAACTCAATGGCCGCGACTCGTTCTCGGCCAACGGCGGCCGCTCGCTCTCCTTCGAAGACGTGCCGCCCGAGCTGATGGCCGGCGTGGACGTCTACAAGAACCCATCCGCTGAACAGACCGAGGGCGCGATCTCCGGCCTGGTCAACCTGCGCACCAAGCTGCCGTTCGACAGCAAGGGCTTCAAGGCCGCCGCCACCGTCGAAGCCTCGTATTCGCACCTGGGCAAGGACGGCACGACCCCTTCGTACTCGGTTTTGCTGTCGGACCGCTGGAAGACCCCGATCGGCGAATTCGGCGCCCTGATCGACTTTGCGCACTCCGAGTCGAACACCCGCACCGATGCCTTCCAGGTCGATCCCCTGTATCCGCGTACCGACATCCAGCCTGGCAAAACGCTGTGGGTGCCGAAGGGCGCGCTGTGGCGCACCACTGAATTCGAGCGCGAGCGCCAGGGTAAATACGCAGCCTTCCAGTGGCGTCCGAGCGCAAACCTGAATACCTCGCTGACCTGGTTCCGCTCCGACTACCAGATGACCTGGTCCGAGCAGGCGCTGCTGATGCAGCACGCCACGCCTTACGCCATCAAGGTCGCCGACGGCAAATTCAACGATCTCGGCGCCTTCCAGAGCGGTATCCTGTCCGACCCGGCCAATGGCGGCATCAACCTGAACCCTGACCGCCGCGTGGCCGACCGCCAGTCGCAGACCACCGATCTCGCCTTCAACGCCGACTGGCGCGTGGCGTCGGACTGGAGGCTCAAGGTCGATGTGCAAAAGATCAAGGCCAAGACCAAGGGCTTCGATTCCGACGTCGCCACCGGCCTGCAGATGAAGAAGCAAAACCTCGACATCAGCGGCGGTTTCCCGGTCATGAAGTTCGACGACGAAGACCGGGCACAGATGGCCGATGCCAAGAACTACTACTGGGCTTACACGATGGAGCACCAGGACCGCGGCACGGCGGACAGCAAAGCGCTGCGCCTGGACCTGGAGCACAGCTTCGACCATCCGGTCCTGCGCGATATTCGTTTCGGCGCCCGCATGACCGACCGCAACGCCCGCACCCAGAACACCAATCCAAGCTACAACTGGCAGGGTGTTACCCAGCCATGGATGGTGGGCTGGCGCATTCCCAATCTCGCCTCGCTGGGCGACCCGCGCTTTGGCGGCGAGACCCGCCTGCACGAGTTCAAGAACTTCTTCGGCGGCGATGTGAACGTTCCGTCGGTGGTGTTCCCGAACGACGTGCTGGCGCGCGGCTATCCCGGCACCTACGAAACCCTGCACAGCTATTCGAAGCTCCTGTGCGAACAGCTCAACGGCGTCGGCAGCGGCACCTGCCCGACCTGGCGTGGGGCGACCTTCGGCAACAGCCCGGCCGAGATCAACAACGTCAACGAAAAGACCAAGGCCTTCTTTACCCAGCTGCGCTTCGGCTTTGATGACCTGAAGTACCCGATCGACGGTAATATCGGCATTCGCTACGTCAAGACCGACACGGTTGCCGATGGCTTCACCGTCTACACGCCAAGCGCCTTCACCATCCCGCCAGGCGGCTCGGTCACCGGCGTGCGGGTGCCGGACATCCCGGCCTTCGAGAAGGCCCAGAGCTACGACAACACCTACACCAACTGGCTGCCGAGCCTGAACCTCAAGCTCAAGGCTTCCGACACGCTGCAGTTCCGCCTGGCGATCGGCTCGGCGCTGACGCGTCCGAACTTCTCGCAGATGCAGGGCTACACGACGCTGACGCGCACCATCGCCAGCACGACCAACGATGCCACCAAGGTGGTCAACATCGAGAACGTCTCGCTGACCGGCGAAGCGCGCGGCAACCCGATGCTCAAGCCGACCACCTCGCGCCAGATCGACCTGACGGCCGAATGGTATCCAGCGCCTGGCAAGTCGCTGACCCTGGCGGTGTTTAACAAGCAGCTCAAGGACATCGTGGTGAACTCGATGTCGACGCTGGCGCTGACCGACCGCTCGGGCCAGTCGAACAACTTCCTGATCTCGACCCCGACCAACGGCGCCAAGGGCACCGCCCGCGGCTTCGAGGTGGCCGGCCAGATGTACTTCGACAATCTGCCGCAGTGGGCCTCGGGCCTGGGCGTACAGGGCAGCTTCACGTTTGTGGACAGCAAGCGCAAGCTGTACAGCCCGGTCAACAATGCGTGGTGCTCGGGCACCGGCGACGGCGCCGCCAACCTGGACCTGTTCGTCAACGGCTGCGACACCAACGGCCAGACCTTCACGGACCTGCCGCTGGAAGGCTTGTCGCGCCGTACCATCAACTTCGCCCTGCTGTACGACAAGGGCCCGGTCTCGGCGCGCCTGGCGTACAACTGGCGTTCGCGCGCCATGATCCAGGTCGCCGCCTGGGGTGTGCGCCAGAGCGACGGCCGCGATTACAACCCGCAGAGCGCCAACCCGCTGGGACCTTTGTACTACGGTCTGCCGCTGTGGGCTGACGACTACGGCCAGCTGGATGCGGGCTTCTCTTATAAATTCAACGACAAGTTCTCGATCGGCATCGATGCACAGAACCTGACCGACCGGATCTATAAGCAGGACATGCAGCAGCACGCCGGTATGATCGGCCACGCGTGGTTCGCCACCGGCCCGCGCTACTCCGCCAAGCTGAACGTCAATTTTTAAGTACCCGAACGGAAATAATGTGAAGTTTTGGCGAACATAGCCGGATGCGATGCAAGGCGCACGTCGCGACGCAGTGCGAGCACTGCTAGCGGCGGGCAACGCCGCAGCGCGCTGGATATGGAAGCCAAAAATCACATTTATTTTCGAGCGGGTACTTAAGCCTGGTTTGTTGTTTTCGTTCTAATTAGTCTTCCATCTTGAGTGGCAATGCCTTGGCAACAAGGCATTGCCATTTTTTTGCCATATTGCCGAGGAAGCAATCTGTTGCGGCGCGTTCACACCTCCCCCCTGAGTCCGGCGAGCGGCCTGCCATAGCGCAAACCCGCGCCATTTTCATTTCCATAAGGAATTATTTTGTTTCCCGACCGAGCAATTTTCGGTAGGCTGATGATTCCGGGAAGAAAAATAAACCTCCATGGCAAGAAGCAAAGATATTTTGTTAACGTGTACACATTTTCGTGTTTACTTTTGCCTGCAGTCACTAAAGTTCACCCAAATGTTGACGTTAAGAATGTATGGATTCCCTCCGCTGGGTTTCCACGCAGTTTAGTACCGAAAAAAACCAGGCATATGCCCACCGGCCGGCCGCTCCATCGCACTATGGCGAGAGCAAGGCGGACCGGCTTTATTGATCAGAATTGAAGTCCTAGGGGAATTGAAATGACCGTTTTTGTGACTGGCCTATCGACCAGTGTGATCGCTGGTATGACGACGACGCAAATTGCATCCCTGACGACGGATAATTTTGCAGCGCTGACCACCACCCAGTTCAACGCGCTGACTACGGCCCAGCTGGCCGTGCTCACCACCAGCCAGGTGCCGGCAATTACCACCGACCAGCTGCTGACCCTGACCAGCAGCCAGCTGGTGAGCCTCAGTACCCGGGTGATCGCATCGCTGACCACCACCCAGCTGAGCGTGGGCTTGTCCACCACGCAGACGGCGCTCCTGACCACCACCGAACTGTCCGCGCTGACCAGCGCCCAGGTGGCCTCGGGCCTGACCACCGCGCAGGTCGCCGCGCTGACGACCGCCCAGGTGGCCGGCCTCTCCACCCGCGTGGTTGCCGCTCTCTCGACCACCCAGATTGCCAGCGGCCTGTCGACCACCCAGGCGGCGGCCCTGACCGGCGCCGAACTGAACGCGCTGACCACGACCCAGATCAGCCAGGGCCTGACCACCAGCCAGGTGGCCAGCCTGTCGACCAGCCAGTTTGCGGCGATGAACACCCGCACCCTCTCCACGCTGACCACCAGCCACATTGCCAGCCTGACGACGACCCAGGTGTCGGGCTTGAGCACGGGCGTGATCGCGGGCCTGACGACCACCCAGATTTCGGCCGGCCTGACCACCACCCAGGTGGCCGTGCTGACCGCGCTTGAGCTGGCCAGCTTGACCACCAGCCAGGTCGCCCAAGGCTTGACCACCTCGCAAATCGCCGCGCTGTCCACCGCCCAGGTGGCCGGCTTGTCGACCCGCATGCTGGCCGCCCTGACCACCAGCCAGATCGCCCAAGGCCTGTCGACCACCCAGACCGTGG
>CAMLFK010000132.1 GCA_946479255.1 uncultured Oxalobacteraceae bacterium | reverse complement strand
CTAGTTATAAGAGAAAAACCCCGGTAAGCCATGTGCGAACCGGGGTTTTTTTTCGTCTGTACGCTTTACTGCGGGCGCTCGTATGCGAGTTCATGCCGGCGGGCTTTGTCGATTGCCGGGCGTGTTTTGCGCACCTGCACCCTGGTGACCTCAGGCTGCGTGCTATCCGCCAGCGTGAAAACACTGACGACACGCGACAGATTTTCCGACTGCTCCTTCAGACTCTGCGCTGCCGCCGCGGCTTCTTCCACCAGGGCGGCATTCTGTTGGGTCACATCATCCATCTGGCTGATCGCTTGATTGATTTGCTCGATGCCGTCGTTTTGTTCACGGCTGGCAGCTGTGATTTCGCCAATGATGTCCGTGACCCTCTGTACGCTGGCAACCACCTGTCCCATCGTCACACCGGCCTGATCGACCAGTTTGGCGCCGAGCTCCACTTTGTCGACTGAATCGCTAATCAAGGTCTTGATCTCCTTGGCCGCTGCTGCCGAACGTTGCGCCAGGTTGCGCACTTCGGTCGCAACAACGGCGAAACCGCGCCCTTGCTCGCCGGCCCGCGCCGCTTCCACCGCCGCATTCAAGGCGAGTATATTGGTCTGAAACGCGATGCCGTCGATAACGCCAATGATGTCGACGATCTTCTTGGACGATTCATTGATGGAGCCCATCGTATTCACCACTTGCGATACGACGTTTCCACCTTGAATGGCTATCGAGGAGGCGGATCGGGCGAGCTCGTTGGCGTGAACAGCATTGTCGGCATTGTGCTTGACCGTGCCCGTCAATTCCTCCATGGAGGACGCCGTCTCTTCCAGCGAACTTGCTTGCTGTTCAGTGCGGGAGGATAGATCGAGATTGCCGGATGCAATCTGGGCGGAGGCTGTGGCGATCGTATCGGTGCCGGCCCTGACCTCGCTGACAATACGAATCAGGCTCGATTGCATCTGCTTGATCTGGACCATCAGGCTGCTGGTGTCGCCGTCACGTACGCGCACCACGGTGGAGAGATCACCGCCGGCGATGGCGTGGGCGGTGGCTGCGGCATCCGCCGGCTCCCCGCCCAACAGCGTAATGATCGAGCGGCTGAGCAAGTAGCCGATGAACAGGCCGAGCAGGGACACGACCGCCAGTGCCGCATAACTGAAGGTCTCGGCCGTGCTGGCTGCTTTCAGTGTCGAGCTTCTGACCTCGGCGGCCCGTTTGCCCAGATCCGCGGATGCTTGCGCCAGCAGCTTCACAGGTTCCCGATCCATGCCGGAGACACTGGCGTCGCCCTGGTCGGATGCAAAGTCGGCAGCCACAAACACTTCGTAGCCTGCCCGGTATTTTTCGCCCATTTGCGTGTGTGCCGCGGCGAACTTGCCAATCAGGTCGCGAGTTTGCGGGTCGGTCAAGCTGGCCATGAGGTGCTTTGCGCCGGCAGCAACCTCTTGCTCGCGTTCTTTGAAGGCAGCCCAGTTTTTCTTGAGCGCTTCCGGGTTTTTGCCCCGCAACAGAGTGTTTTTCCAGTCCTGGACTTGTTCTCTGAAAGCAAGGTTGATCGCGTTCACTTCCCGTTCATGTTGAACGGCGTTGGCGACATCGGTACGGAAAGTATTCAACGCGCCGTTTAGCTGGATAAAGCCGGCCACCGCCGTTGCGCCCATCAGCAGCAGCAATACGGTCAGTGTCAGCGGTAGTTTGATACTCAGTTTCATGGTGTTCCAGTTCATTGTCTCCCCTTCTTGTAGTTGTCGTTTCATCTTGCCGCGAGCGTTGCGGAGATGATCCCTATTGCCCATTCCCGCAGCATTGATTTTTAACATTGCCGTTGAGAATGTTAAATTGATTATTGCAGATAATTTGAGTGTGGATTATTGAACAACTGAAAATTTCTTATGGGAAAACCACGCCGATGGCCAAGCGCTTGAAGCCTCACCGCGTCCGAAGTTTTTTTTCAACATTGCCGAATCCTTTTCATGTTCCGCCGCCTCTTTATCGGCGTGAACACTTTTTTCACCCCACAAGGAGATTGACAATGTTTTTCCAAAAGAACGTACCTGGTGCGGAACGCGCCATCCGTATTGCCATCGGCCTGTGCCTGATCTGCATGGGACTGCTGTTCGCCCCCGAGGCCTGGATGAAATGGTCCGCGACCGGCGCCGGCGTGATCGCGGTATGCACCGGTTTCATCGGCTTTTGCCCGATGTGCGCCATGGTCGGCCGCAAAATATAGATCCCGGCCCATCCATCCGCAGTCGCATCTTTACGAGGAGTAAGCCATGTTTTGCAGTCGATCGATAGGAGTGCACCTGTTGCGTGGATGTGGCGCGGTCGCGCTGATCGCGCTCGCCATTTATCTGGGAACCGACCAGCCCTTCCTGGCAATTCCGTTCGTGGTGGGCGCCGTCCTGCTGCTGCGCGGCTGCCCTATGTGCTGGCTGTTCGGCCTGCTGGAGACGATCAACAACAAGCGCAACGCCAAACCCAAGCATAGCTGAGCCAGGCTGCCGGCACTGTCCCCCGTGGCGGACAGTGCCGTGACTTGACGGCCTCTCCCGTCCTCAGCGCTGCATACCGGCTTACGCTTCTTGCCGGCCGCGTGCGCGCGTGCCGGTCGGAACGAATACACAATTGGAGTTTCAAGATGTCAAACGAGAAGTCCCCGTCACCTGTGGCTGCCGCGGCCACACCTGGCGCTACGGGCAAGCCCCGCCGTGTGAAAATCATCCTGCTGCTGGTACTGCTGTGCGGCGCCGCGTTCGCCGGACGCATGTGGTGGCACGGCCATCATTTCGAAGAAACCGACAACGCCTACCTGGCTGGCCATGTCAGCACGATTTCCTCGCGCGTACCAGGCGTGGTCACCGACGTGCTGGTGTCCGAAAACCAGATCGTGCAAAAGGGCGATGTGCTCGCCAAGCTCGATCATGCGGACCAGCGGGTACGGGTCGCGCAGATCAAGGCGCAGCGCGCCCAGGTCGATGCGCAGGCCAAACAGGGCGAAGCGCAGATCCGGCAGGCCAAGGCCGAAGCGCTGGCCGCCGGCGCACAACTGCTGCGCGCACAGAGCCAGCTCAAACGCGCAAGCGCCGACGCCGATCGCTTCAGTTCGCTCTACAACAGCCAGATGAAAGCCATCTCCAAATCCGAACTCGATGCGGCCATCGCCACCCGCGACAGCGCGGCGGCCGACGTCAAAGCCCTGGCCGAAAACGTCCAGGCAGCCCAGTCGCGCATCGCCGTCAGCGAGCATGCGCACAGCGCCCTGCTGGCACAGCAAAACGTGCTGGCCACGCAGCTCGACGACGCCTCCCTGCAACTGAGTTACCACACCATCGTCGCCCCGGTCAGCGGGCGCATCGGCCGCAAGAGCCTCGAAGTGGGTATCCGCGTGCAGTCGGGCCAGCAGTTGCTGAGCATTGTGCAGGACGGCGGCTGGGTGACGGCCAATTTCAAGGAAACCCAGATTGCGCCGCTGTTCCGCGGACAGAAGGTCACGATACGCATCGACGCCTTCCCGGACCGCGATTTCATCGGCCATGTCGAGAGCTTCTCGCCGGCGTCCGGCGCCCAGTTTTCGTTGATGCCGCCGGATAACGCGACCGGCAATTTCACCAAGATCGTCCAGCGCGTGCCCGTCAAGATCGTGTTCGACCCGAACGACCTGACGGCGCTGGAAGGCCGGGTCACGCCTGGCATGTCGGCTTTCGTGGAGATCGATCTGCGCCAGAGCCGGCCGAGCGACCGCGCGCCGGTCGTCGCCGCCAAGTGACGGGGCCCCGATGAGCGCTTCACTGACCAGCCCGGCCCAGCCCGCGCTGGCGCCCGGGCCTCCCCTGGCGGCAAGCGATGCCGTCTCCGGCCGGACCTGGATCGCCGTCCTGTCGGCGATCCTCGGGGTGTTCATGGCCATCCTCGACGTCCAGATCACCAATGCCTCGCTGCGCGACATCCTGGGAACGCTGTCGGCCACCCAGGAAGAGGGCTCGTGGATTTCGACCGCCTACCTGGCGGCGGAAATCACGGCCATTCCCTTGACGGCGTTTTTCGCGCGCGTGTTCGGCATCCGCACTTATATGCTGGCCAATATGGTCTTGTTCCTGCTGTTCTCGACCCTGTGCGGACTCGCATGGAACCTGCCCAGCATGATCGTGTTCCGCATGATGCAGGGCTTTACCGGCGGCGCGCTGATCCCCACGGCGATGACCCTGATCCTGATGCGCCTGCCCTTGTCCAAGCGCGCCGGCGGCCTGGCCCTGCTGATGCTGGCCACCACGCTGGCGCCGACCGCGGGACCGGCGCTGGGCGGCTGGCTCACCGACCTGTATGGCTGGCCGGCGATCTTTTATATCAACTGGGTACCCGGTGTGCTGATGTTGATCGGCATCGCCTATGGACTCGACCGCGACAAGCCGAACCTGGCGCTGTTGTGGGAAGCCGAGTGGCTGGCCATCGCCTCGATGATGGCCGGACTGGTGGCGCTGATCGTATTCCTCGAAGAGGGTAACCGGCTCGACTGGTTCGAATCGCAGAGCATCCGCGTGCTGTTCGGGATCGCGCTGGCCGGCATCGCAGGCTGGGTCGCGCTGTCGCTCACGCGCGATAAACCCTTCGTCAACCTGCGCCTGTTCGGGCAGCGCAACTTCACGGTCGCATCGATGGTGGCGGCCGCCACCGGCATGGGCCTGTATGGCTCGACCTTCCTGCTGCCCCTGTTCCTGGCACAGATGCCCGGCTATAACTCGGCGCAGATCGGCGAAGTCATCATGTGGATGGGACTGCCGCAGATTATCGTCATGCCCTTCGCCGCCAAACTGGCCCAGCGCGTCGACAACCGGATCGTCTGCACCATCGGCCTGATCCTGTTCGCCACCTCATGCTTCCTCAACTCCAGCATGGGAGCCGACACCGCACGCGACCAGCTGATCGTCTCGCAGTTGTTCCGCGCAATGGGCCAGCCGCTGGTGATCCTGACGCTGTCCAATTTCGCCACCAACGGCATCGCCATGGTCAACCTGTCGTCCGCTTCCAGCCTGTTCAACATGACCCGCAACCTCGGCGGCGCCATCGGCACCGCGCTGCTGGCGACCTTGCTGACGGTGCGCCAGCAGTTCCACTGGTCGCGCATCGGCGAGTCGGTATCGGTGTTTTCCCCCGCCACCCAGGAGCGGCTGGCGCAACTGAGCGCCGGTTTTGCCAGCCAGAGCGGCGATCCGGTGGGCGCAACGGCGCAGGCCGTCAATGCCGTCAACGAGCTGGTCCGGCGCGAGGCTTACGTGATGGCCTACAACGACTGCTTCTTCGTGATGGGTATTGTGCTGCTGCTGTCGATCGCCGGCGTATGGATGGCGGACCGTGTGATCGCAGGCCAGCGTTAAGCGCCGCCCTGAATCAAAAATAAATGAAAGTATCTGACATGCTCAAGAAAACCCTGATCGCGGCGGGCTGTGCCTGCCTGCTTGGCGGCTGTGCCGGCATTCCCACCTTGTCCGAACCGGCACCTGCGCCGGTACCGCCGGCCGCCTTCCAGAATCAAAGCGCGGCAACGCCGGCGGCCATGCCTGCCGACTGGTGGCAGGCCTACCGCGACCCTGTGCTGGAAACCCTGATCGGCGCCGCGCTGGAACACAATCCCACCATCGATATCGCGGCGGCCCGCTTGCAGGCCGCGCGCGCGCAGCTCGAGTCGCTCGATGCGCAGCGCCGCCCAAGCGTGAATGCGGCGGCCGGCGCCGGCTACAGCCGGACCTCGGAGAACACACCGTCCGGCATCGCGCTGGGCCGGCGCACGGTGCAGGGCTCCAAATATGCGGTCGGCATCGATGCCTCCTGGGAGTGGGACCTGTGGGGCCGGCGCGCGCGCGCCGTGGAAGCGGGCCAGGCGCGCGCAGCCGCGGCGCAAGCTGACGTGGCGGGCGTGCGCCTGTCGCTCAGTGCCGACGTGGCGCTGTATTACTGGCAGTACCGTACCGCGCAGGCCGACATGGCGCTGCTGGAAACCACGCGCGATGCGCGCGCCGAAGCAGAAGGCCTGCTGTCGTCGCGATTTAATGCAGGCCTGATCGGCGAATTCGATATGCTGCGCGCGCGCGTGGAACTGGCCAGCGCTCAAGCCGATATCGAAGATGCGCGCCGGCGCCGTTCGCTGGCCGAGCATGCCCTCGCCACGCTGACCGGGCGCGCGCTGCGCGACTTCTCGGTCGCGCCAACCAATCGCGCAGAACAGTTGCCCGCGCCGCCGGCGGTTGCCCCGGGCTTGCCGGCCGACTTGCTGGCGCGCCGCCCGGACCTGGCGGCGAGCTCGCAACTGGTGCGCGCCCAGCTCGCGCAGCGCGCCGTGGCGCAGGCGGCCTTCTATCCGACCATTACCCTGACCGGCGATTTCGGCTACGCCTCGCGCAGCCTGGAAGACCTGGTGCAAGGCGGCTCGCGGCAAATCAATCTCGGCCCCTTGGCGCTGAGCCTGCCGATGTTCGACGGCGGACGCAACCAGGCCAACCTGGCACTGGCGCAAGCCGCTTATCACGAAGCGCTGGCCGGGCACCGCAACACGCTCTTGCTGGCACTGCGCGAAGTGGACGATGCGCTCACCGAAATCGAAGCGCGCCAGGCGCAAATGCGCGCCCAGCAAAAGGCGCTCGACGCGGCCAGGCGCGCGGCCGGCATTGCGGGAGAGCGCTACAACAAGGGCGTGGCCAGCTATCTCGATGCGATCGACGCGCAGCGCAGCGTCCTGGCCATCGAACGCGGCGTGCTGCAGAGCCGTGCGCATGCCTTGTACGCCAGCGTGCAGCTGGTGCGTGCGCTCGGCGGGGGCTGGAACGCCAAGCAGGAATTAGTAATAAATTAATTTGAATCCTTTTACAACTCTGCATCCACTTCCTTGTGTAGCCCAGCTTTGTCCATCCACGCCATCTGGACCGCGAAACTGTTGGGCCTTAACTAAAGGGATGATAAAGATGAAGATTGGATCGTTGATAGAGGTATTGTCGGCCCGGGAACAGGGCGAGGCTACCCTGACATACCTGCGCAATGGGGATGAAGCCGGACCTGCCGTCAGCCACGCGCACTTGCTCGAACGTGCGCGCGGCCTGGCAGGCTGGATGACAGAGCATGGATACAGCGGCCAGCGCGCCATGCTGGTCTTCCCGCCCGGACTGGAATTCGTCGAAGCCTTCATGGCCTGCATGATGGCAGGCGTGATAGCGGTTCCGGTCGCGCCGGCGCCGCTCACCGGCGACGAGAACAAGGTCAAGCGCATGCTGTCGATCCTGAAGGACTGCCAGCCGAACCTGGTGCTGGGCATGCGCCAGACCATCGACAAGGCCGACGGCTTTGTGTTGCGCTATCCGGCGTTTGCCGCCATCACCTGGCTGCCACTGGACGATTTCGCCAAGCACGCAAGCTACGGCGGCTTTGAGCCATGCGTGCCGCATGGCGACGCGCTCGCCTTCCTGCAGTACACCTCCGGCTCCACCGCCAGCCCGAAGGGCGTGATGCTGAGCCACCGCAATGTGGTGCACAACCTGGCGCACTTCGATCACGGCTGGGGCCATGAAGACGACAGCGTGCTGGTTTCGTGGCTGCCGCATTTCCATGACCTGGGCCTGCTGTACGGCGTGCTGTTCCCGCTGTACCGCGGCATCGATGGCGTGTTGATGCCGCCTGCCTCGATCGTGCAAAGCCCGGTGCGCTGGCTGCGCGCGATGTCCACATTCCGCGGCACGCACAGCATGGGTCCCAACTTCGTCTACGACCAGTGCGCGGCGCGTATCCTGGACGAGGAATGCGCAGGCCTGGACCTGTCGGCCTGGCGCATGGCGCTCAACGCCGCCGAACCGATCCGCGTCGAGACCATCGCGCGTTTCAATGAGCGCTTCGCGCGCTACGGCCTGCGTTCGACCACCGTGACCGGCGGCTTCGGCCTGGCGGAATCGACCTGCCGCGTCACCGCGCAGGACTGGGACCAGCCGATCCGCATCTTGCGCCTGTCGGCCGAGGCCATGCAGCGCAACCGGGTGCTGCCGGCCGGCGCCGGCGAAACCGCCATGGAACTGATCAGCTGCGGCCCGCCGGCATTGGGGACCGTGGTCAGGATCGTCGATCCGGCCACCAGCCTGGAATGCGCGCCCGGCAGCGTGGGCGAGATCTGGACCCGCAGCGACAGCGTGGCCAGCGGCTACTGGAAGCGGCCGGACGAGAGCCTGCGCACCTTCGGCGCCACCCTGGCCGATGAAGCGGCTGGCGCACGCTATATGCGCACCGGCGACCTGGGCTTCATGGACCAGGGCGAACTGTTCATCGCCGGCCGTATCAAGGACATGACCATTGTGCGCGGCGAGAACTACTACCCGCAGGATATCGAGTGGGCCGCAGAGCGCGCCCATGCCGCTTTCAAGCCTAGCTGTTGCGCCGCCTTCGCCGTGGTGCGCGACGGCGAGGAGCGCATCGTGGTCGTGCAGGAAGTGCTGCGCCACCACGGGCGCTGGAGCGAGGACGAGATGCTGGCCGCGCTGCGCAGCGCGGTCGCCGCCACCCACGACCTGCCGCTCGAAGCCGTTGTACTGATCCGTCCGGGTACCACCAGCAAAACCTCGAGCGGCAAGATTCAGCGCGCGGCCGCCAAGGCGGCCTATCTGGAGGGCAGCCTGCAGGTCCTGGCGCAGTGGGAGAGGCAGACGGAGCAAGCGCGCCTGGCCATTCCGGCGCAAGGCATACCGGCCCAGCCGGCCCTGGCGGACATCACCGCCCGGCTGCGCGCGCGCGTGGCCGGGCTGGCACTGCTGCCAACCCGTGAAGTGAGCGACAGCCGTCCGTTTTCCGAATACGGCCTGGGTTCGCTGGAAGCGGTACGGCTATCCGGCGATTGCGGCAAACGCTTCGGCGTGGCGCTGGCGCCGACCGCGTTCTACGACTACCCCAGCATCGGCCAGCTGGCGCGCCATATGCTCGAGGGTAGCAACAGTGCGCCGGCGCCCGCCGCCGCGCCGGTCGACGCCGACGCCGTGGTTGTCGTCGGCCTGGCCTGCCGCTTTCCCGGCGCGCCCGACGCCCAGGCGTTCTGGCGCCTGCTGGGCGATGGCGCCTGCGCGACCACCACCCGCAGCTCGGAGCAGGGCGCCGCGCGCCAGGGTGGCTTCATCGACGACGTGAGCAGTTTCGACCACGAATTTTTCGCCATCTCGCCGCGCGAGGCGGCCTGCCTCGATCCACAGCAGCGCATTGCGCTCGAGACCAGCTGGCATGCCCTGGAAGACGCCGGCATCGTCCCGGAAAGCCTGGCCGGCAGCGACACCGGGGTATTCATCGGTGCTTCCGCGTTCGACTACGGTGCGCTGCAGCTGTGCGAAGGCGAACTCGATGCCTACAGCGGCCAGGGTTCGGTGCTGGCCGTGATCGCCAACCGCATCGCCTACCAGCTCGACCTGCGCGGCCCCAGCTTCGTGGTCGACACCGCCTGTTCGTCCGCGCTGAGCGCGCTGCACCTGGCCTACCGGAGTGTGCGCGACGGCGATTGCCGGGTGGCGCTGGCCGGCGGCGTCAACCTGCTGCTGGCCAGCGACTGGGACAGCGCGCTGACCCAGGCCGGCATGCTGGCACCCGACGCCCGCATCAAGGCCTTCGATGCCGAAGCCAACGGCTATGTGCGGGCCGAAGGCTGCGGCATGGTCGTGCTCAAGCGCTACGCCGACGCCGTGCGCGACGGCGACCGCATCTACGCGGCGCTGCTGGGCACGGCGATCAACCAGGACGGCCGCAGCAATGGGCTGACCGCGCCCAACGGCCAGGCCCAGCAAGCACTGTTGTCCGCTTCGCTGGCCAAGGCCGGCGTCACGCCGGCCGACCTGGGTTATATCGAAGCGCATGGCACCGGCACGCCGCTGGGCGACCCGATCGAATGCAACAGCTGGTCGCGCATCATGGGCGAACGCAGCACCCCATGCTATCTCGGTTCGGTCAAGGCCAATATCGGCCACCTGGAAGCGGCCGCCGGCATCGCCGGCCTGATCAAGGTGTTGCTGTCGCTGCAGCACGAAACCATCGCGCCGCAAGTCAATTTCGACACCCTCAATCCACTGATCGACCTGGGCCGTTCGCTGACCATCGCGCGCAATGCGCGGCCGTGGAAGCGTTCCGCCACGCGCCGCTGCGCCAGCGTCAGCGCCTTCGGCTTCGGCGGCACCAACGTCAACGTGATCGTCAGCGACCTGCCGGTGCCGGCCGCATCCGGCGCCGGCGAAGCGGCCAACGCGGGCCCGCTGCCGTTCGTGCTGAGCGCGCGCGACCCGGCCAGCCTGCGCCGCATGGCGGCACGCTACGCCGCCCATTTCAACAGCCTGCCCGCCGGCCAGTGGCGCGCCGCCCTGTTCAGCGCAGCCAGCGGCCGTACCGCGCAGCGGGTACGCATGGCGGCCGTGGTGGACAGCCCCGCGCTGCTGGCGGCCCGCCTGCAGGCCTGTGCCGACAGTCCTGTGGAAGCGCTTGGCCAGGGCACGCCGAAGGTGGCGTTCGTGTTCACCGGCCAGGGCATCCCGCTGCAGGGCGCCGGGCGCGACTTGTACCAGCGCCTGCCGGCCTTCCGCGACGCGCTGGACCGCTGCGACGCGGTGCTGCGGCCGGTGCTGGGCCAGAGCCTGAACGAGCTGCTGTACGGCAGCGCCGCTGCCGCGCAGCTGTCGCAGCCGGCGTATGCGCAGCCGCTGCAGTTCGCGCTGCAGTACGCCTTGTGCGCCGCGCTGCGCCATGCCGGCGTGCGCCCGCACGTGGTGATGGGCCACAGCCTGGGCGAATATGCGGCCATGGTCAGCGCCGGCGCGCTCACGCTGGAAGATGCGTTGACGCTGGTGAGCGCGCGCGGTGCGCTGGCCCAGAAGCATGCGCTGCAGGGCGCCATGCTGGCCGTCTTCGCCGACGAAGCGCTGGTGCGCGACACCATTGCCGCCACCGGTGCGCAGGTCGACCTGGCCGCCATCAACGGCCTGCATCACTGCGTGGTGGCCGGCAGCCCTGAAGCCATTACCCAGTTCGGCAATCACCTGAGCGAGCATGGCCTGGCCGAATGGCGCAAGCTGGCGGTCGAACGCGCCTACCATTCGGCGCTGGTGGAGCCGATGCTGGCGCCCTTCGGCGAGGTGGCGCGCGCCTGCCCCTATGCGCCGCCCACACTGGAACTCATCTCCAACGTGACCGGCACCACCTGGCCGGCGGGCCAGGCGCCTGACGCCGCCTATCTGCTGCGCCACCTGCGCGAGCCGGTGCGCTTTTCCGATTCGCTCGACTGCCTGGCAGCCAGCGGCGCCACCCTGGCCATCGAGATCGGCACCAAGCCGGTGCTGTGCAATGTCGGTCAGGCCCATCTGGACGAGCGCGGCCCGCGCTGGGTGCCGGTGCTGCGCCACAACGGCGACGACTGGCGCGCCTGGCTCACCTGCCTGGCGCAAGCATTCGAAAGCGCTTGCGATGTGGACTGGGCGCCCCTGTTCGATGCGGCCGACCGGCGCACCGTGGCGCTGCCGCCTTACAGCTTCAGCCCGCATCCGCACTGGTTCACGGCACGTGCGCCGTCGGCCCGCGGCGCCGATGACGCAACGCCTGGCACCGTCGCCGGCGCCGCCGCCGCCGGGGCGCCTGCGTCAGGCCATGCGTCGATCGGCGAACGCCTGGCAGCCATCATGTCGCGCCTTTTGCATGTGCCGGCCGCCCAGATCAGCCACAGCGGTTCGTTGATCGAAATCGGTTGCGATTCCATCGTCCTGCTGTCGTTTGCCCGCATCGTCAGCGAGCAGTTCGGCGTCGAGCTGCGTGCCAGCACGATCTTTGAGCGTTACCCCAGCATCGGCCACGTGGCCGCCTTCCTGGCCGGGCGCGATCAGCTGGCGCAGGCCGTTTGACCATACGCGTTTGATTATCTGAACCACGCTAGGAGCATCTTGTGCGCAACACCGACGATTTTGAAATCAATTGCAGTACCCGCGACGCCGTCACGGCAGCCGGCATCGCCAGCGACATCGCGCTGGAACACGCGCCCTGGCCGCTGACCGACATCCAGGAAGCCTACTGGATCGGCGAGCAGCCGGCATACCGGCTGCACACACCGGCCTTCCTGTACCGCGCGTACCAAACGCCGGAACTCGATGTGGCAAGGCTGGCGCAAGCCATCGACACGCTGGTGCGGGCCCATCCCGCGCTGCGCACCAGCGTGCGCCCGGACGGCACCCAGACCGTGCACGAGCAGGGCGAGCCGGCCGACATCGAAGTGCTCGATCTACGGGCCATGCCCGCCGCCGTGCGGGCCCGCCTGGTGGCCGAGCGCAAGCGCGAGCTGGACCGCAAGCTGGCGCCGTTGTGGACGGCCGGCCCGGTGCGCTGTTTTGTCGACCGGGTCGATGAGGGCTTCCATATTCATTTCCTGTTCCGCCTGATCGCGCTCGACGGCCAGTCGATCGTCCTGTTCATCAACGAACTGGCCCGGGTCTACCAGGGGCTTTCCGCCGACCCATTGCCGGGCCTGAGCCACCATTTCTTCGTGCGCCAGCAGATCGCGGCGCGCGAGAGCGCGTCGTTCCGGGAGAGCCTGGCCTACTGGGAGGCTCGCCTGGACAGCTTGCCCAACGCGCCGGAACTGCCCCTGGTCGACCACGATGAGATCGCGCACCGGCTGCGTTTCACGCGCCGCCAGTTCCGGCTCGACGCGCAGCAGTTCGCCCATTTGCAGGCGCAGGCGCGGCGGATCGGCGTGACGCTCAATGCGCTGCTGTGTACCTTGTATGCCGATGTGCTGCGCATGTGGTCGCGCAACCGTAGCTTCACGCTCAACATGCTGGTGTCGCAGCGGCCGGCATCCGCGCCGGAGTTGCGCGCGGAGCTGGGCAACTTCAGCAGCACCCTGCTGCTGGAACTGCAGGAGCACGCGGGCGGCTTGCATGAGCGCGCACTGGCCCTGCAAAGCCAGCTGTATCGCGACCTGGAACATGCGCAGGTGTCGGGTGTGGAAGTGATCCGCCGGATGAAGCGCGGCG
>CAMLFK010000131.1 GCA_946479255.1 uncultured Oxalobacteraceae bacterium | reverse complement strand
CCAAGGAAGTGCGCAGCACCACCGAAATCGGCGCCCACAGCGTATCGATGGCCGCTTGCGCGGTGCGCCTGTCGCAGCGCATCTTCGACAAGATCGCCGACCAGAATGTGCTGTTCATCGGCGCAGGCGAAATGATCGAGCTGTGCGCCACCCACTTTGCGGCGCAGAAACCGCGCTCGATCACCATCGCCAACCGCACCATGGAGCGCGGCGAAGCCCTGGCCGAACGCTTCGGCGGCAAGGCCATGCGCCTGGCCGCCCTGCCTGAGCAGCTGGCCCGCTTCGACATCGTGGTGTCCTGCACCGCCTCGTCCTTGCCGCTGATCGGCCTGGGCCTGGTCGAGCGCGCCGTCAAGGCACGCAAACACAAGCCGATGTTCATGGTCGACCTGGCGGTCCCGCGCGATATCGAAGCAGAAATCGCGCGCCTGGACGACGTGTTCCTGTACACCGTCGACGATCTCGGCACCGTGGTCCAGACCGGCCTCGAAAGCCGCCAGGCCGCCGTGGCCCAGGCCGAAGCCATCATCGAACTGCGCGTGCAGTCCTTCATGCACTGGATCGACGACCGCGCCGTGGTGCCGGTCATCCAGGACCTGCAGGAGAATGGCGAAGCCATGCGCCTGCTCGAACTCGACCGCGCGCGCAAGCTGCTGGCGCGCGGCGAGGATGTCGACGCCGTACTCGACGCCCTGTCCAAGGGCCTGACCGCCAAATTCCTGCACGGCCCGCAGCAGGCGCTGCACCGCGCCCAGGGCGACGAGCGCGCCCGCCTCGCCAGCCTGCTGCCCCAGCTGTTCCGCGGCCGCCGTTAGCGTCCCGATTCCAGCAATCTCCCGCGTTTGTTCCCGCGTGCTCTCCTGCGCGCCGTTTTCCTGATCAAGAGTACCTATGAAACCATCGATGCTGGCCAAGCTGGACCAACTTGCCAACCGACTTGTCGAACTTGACGAATTGCTCATGCATGAAGGTGCGACGTCCAATATGGACAGCTACCGCAAGATGACCCGCGAGCATGCCGAAATCGGCCCGCTGGTGGCGCTGTATAAGGAGTTCCAGCGCGCCCAGAACGACATCGCCGAAGCGCAGGACATGCTGTCCGACCCCGACATGAAGGAGTTCGCCCAGGAAGAGATCGAGGCCGCCAAGGGCCGCGTGGCCGAACTGGAACTGGACCTGCAAAAGATGCTGCTGCCGAAGGACGTCAACGACGAGCGCAACATCTTCCTGGAGATCCGCGCCGGCACCGGCGGCGACGAGTCGGCGCTGTTCGCCGGCGACCTGCTGCGCATGTACACCCGCTTCGCCGAGCGTAAGCGCTGGGCGGTCGAGATGGTCTCCGAATCGCCGTCCGACCTGGGCGGCTACCGCGAAGTGATCGTGCGCCTGATCGGCAACGGCGCCTACTCCAAGCTCAAGTTCGAGTCGGGCGGCCACCGCGTGCAGCGGGTGCCGGCCACCGAGACCCAGGGCCGCATCCATACCTCCGCCTGCACGGTGGCGGTGATGCCCGAAGCCGACGAAGTCGAGGACGTGAACATCAACCCGGCCGACCTGCGCATCGACACCTTCCGCGCATCCGGCGCCGGCGGACAGCACATCAACAAGACCGATTCGGCGGTGCGCCTGACCCACCTGCCGACCGGGATCGTGGTCGAATGCCAGGACGACCGCAGCCAGCACAAGAACAAGGCCCAGGCGCTCAAGGTACTGGCCGCGCGCATCAAGGACGTGCAGCTGCGCGAGCAGCAGTCCAAGGAAGCGGCAACCCGCAAGAGCCTGATCGGCTCGGGCGACCGCAGCGAACGCATCCGCACCTACAACTTCCCGCAGGGGCGCATGACCGACCACCGCATCAACCTCACCTTGTACAAGCTGGACTTCATCATGGACGGCGACCTGGCCGAACTGACCAACGCGCTGGCCGCCGAACACCAGGCCGAACTGCTGGCCGCGCTGGGCGATTAAGCAACTGATAAGAACGGCGCGGTACACTAGCGGCGCTAGCCACAAACCCTGAGTCGCCAATACTTCGTCGTCCCCGCGCAGGCGGGGATCCATAGCACTTCTGAGCAGAGATGGTATGGATTCCCGCCTGCGCGGGAACGACGGCTAAAAACGGAACCCAAGATGCCCAACAACCGCACACTCCTGACCACCATTGGCCTGATCTGCTTCGCACTGATCGGCGCGGCCCTCTACCTGCAGCACGTCAAAGACCTGCTGCCTTGCCCGCTGTGCGTCATCCAGCGCTACGCCTTCCTTTTCGCCGGCGTTTTTGCGCTGCTGGCCGCCTGGGTCAAGCCGGCCAAGGTATGGAACGCGCTGGCGCTGGTGGCCGCCCTTAGCGGTTTGGGCTACGTCGGCAAGCACCTGTACGTGCTGGCCAACCCGGGTTTCTCCTGCGGGATCGACCCGATGGAGACTCTTCTCAACAAGATTCCGACCGCGACCGCCATGCCCTGGCTGTTCCAGGCCGATGGCCTGTGCGAGAACACCACCGACGGCCTGTTCGGCGTCTCGATCCCGCAGTGGTCGGCGCTGTGGTTCGTGATCATCGCGCTGGCGCTGGCCTACGCGCTGCTGCGCCGCCGGTGATGATCCAGGCCGGAGCACGCATCGGCGCGCTGCAGGCGGCGCTGCCTTTGGACCCGCTGGAAAACCGCATCCTGCTGTGCCATGCCCTCAAGCTCACCCGGGTCGGCCTGATCACCCAGTCCGAACGCTGCATCACCGAGCCTGAAGCGGCCGCGCTGGCCCAGCTGGTGGCGCGCCGCCAGGCCGGCGAACCGATCGCCTACATCGTCGGCAAGCGCGAGTTCTTCGGCCTCGATTTCGCCGTCAACGCGGCCGTGCTGATTCCCCGTCCGGATACCGAGCTGCTGGTCGAACTGGCCCTGGAGCGCGCGCCGCCAAATGCGCGCGTGCTCGACATGGGCACCGGCAGCGGCGCCATCGCCGTGGCGATTGCGCACACCCGGCCAGATGCCAGGGTCACGGCGCTCGACCTCTGCCCAGCCGCGCTGGAGGTAGCGCAATCGAATGCCGCTTCCAACGGCGCCCGCGTGCGCTTCGTGCAAAGCGACTGGTTCAGCGCACTGCAAGGCGAGCGCTTTGAGCTGATCGTCTCCAACCCGCCCTACATCCGCGCCGGCGACGAGCACCTGGCGCAGGGCGACCTGCGTTTCGAGCCCACCGGCGCGCTGACCGACCACGCCGACGGCCTTTCCGCGCTGCGCACCATCTCCATGGGCGCCGTCGCGCACCTGGAAGCGGGCGCCTGGCTGCTGATGGAGCACGGCTACGACCAGGCCGCCGAGGTGCGTGCCCTGCTGGCGGCCGATGGCTACCTGGAGGTGGCCAGCTGGCGCGATTTGGGCGGTATCGAGCGCGTCAGCGGCGGGCGGCGTCCGCCCTGAGCTCGGCAGTAGTCCTTTGCTAAAATGGTCGTCCCTGTCAGGAGCCGCCATGCGCCAACTGTTCGTCATTTGCATTTTCGCCTTCGCCCTGCCGGCAGCGGACAGCGCGAACATGACGGAACAGGCCGACAGCCTCTACCAGGCGGACTGGCAATGGCGCCTGCAACACCAGCCTGAATTTGCCACCAGCATCGGTGATCACCGCTTCGACGCCACCCTGTCGGACACCAGCCCGGCGGCCTGCCGCAGCGCGGTAAGCCACCACCGCAAGATGCTCGACCAGGCGCGCCTGATCGAGCGCGACAAGCTGCCGGCCGCCGAACAGCTCACCCACGAGGTTTTCATCGCCGACAAGGAGCAGCTGCTGAAAGACGCGGCCTTTTTCGTCTGCCCCTTGCAGCCGCTCTCCGCCTACCGTGGCATCCACGTCACGTTGCCGCAAATGGTGGCGGAAATGCCCTTCGCCAGCGAGGCCGACTACCGCAAATACACCGCCCGCCTCAATTTGCTGCTGCCCTACGTGAACGGCCTGATCGAACAGCTGCGCGAGGGCGCCAAGGCCGGGGCGAGTGCGCCAAAAACGGTGCTGCGGCCGGTGCCGGGCATGCTGCGGCAGCTGCGCGAAAACGCCATCGACGGCCCGCTCGGCCAGCCGTTTCAACGCATGCCCGCCACCATGGACCCGGCCTTGCGCGAAGAACTGGCGGCAGCCGGCATGGAGGCCTTGAAGTCGCGCACCATTCCCGCACTGCAGATACTGGAAGACTTCGTGCGCACCGAATACCTGCCGGCCGCGCGCGACAGCATCGGCGCCGCCGGCCTGCCCGGCGGCGCCGAATATTACGCCCACCTGGTCGCCAGCCACGCCGGCAACGGCATCACGCCGGCCGCGGTGCATGCGCTCGGCCTGAAGGAAGTCGCGCGCATCCGCGCCGAGATGACCCAGGCGGTTGCGCGGACCGGCTTTAAAGGTAGCTTCACCCAGTTCGCCGCCTTCGCCAACACCGACAAGCGCCTGTTCTACACGACCCCGGAAGCGCTGCTGGAGCGCTACCGGCGCATCGTGGCGCGCAGCAGCGCCAGCCTGCCCAAGCTATTCTCCGTCGATCCCGGCCTGGAGCTGCTGGTCAAGCCCGCGCCGGCGCTCGGTGCGCAAGGACGCGACGCCGCCTGGTACGACGCCGGTGGCGCCGACCGTCCCGCCGCACTGGTGGTCAACACCGCGCGCCTGGCCACCCGCCCCATGTGGGAGGTCGAAACGCTGGCCCTGCACGAGGGCTTGCCGGGCCACCATCTGCAAGTGCTGCGCGCCCGCGCCGCAGCCGGCCTGCCGCCGTTCCGCCGCCACGCCTGGTACGTCGCCTATGGCGAAGGCTGGGCGCTGTACGCCGAGTCGCTCGGCCCTGAACTGGGCATGTTCCGCAATGCGTTCTCCAGCTTCGGCTACCTGAACGCGGAGCTGTTTCGCGCCACCCGGCTGGTGGTCGACACCGGCATCCACGCGCTTGGCTGGAACCGCCAGCAGGCGCTCGACTACATGACGGCCAATACCGCCAACAGCCTGGCCGACAACGAGCTGGAAGTGGACCGCTACATCGCCTGGCCAGGCCAGGCCCTCGGTTACAAGCTTGGCGCCCTGAAGATCCGCGCGCTGCGCGACAAAGCCCAGGCGGCGCTCGGGCCACAGTTCGATATCCGCGCTTTCCATGCTGCGGTGCTGGACCAGGGGCCACTGCCCCTGCCCCTGCTGGAACAGCAAATCGACCTGTGGATCGCCGGCGTGGTGCGCAATACCGCGCCGGCAGCGGTAAATTAGTGAATTTGGGCATGCCCGGCGGACTTGCCGGTTTTCGGTTAATCTCCCAGCACTTGGATAATGCAGGATGAGAAAGGAAGCACTGTGAGTCTCACCGTGTCGAAACAATTAACTGATCGCCTGGCCCTGCTGGACGACGAAGAACACCGTGCCCTGCTGACCCAGGGCCTGCGCGGCATCGAGCGCGAAACCCTGCGCATCGACCCGCGCGGCCACCTCGCGCGCACTCCGCATCCCGAAGCGCTCGGCTCGGCCCTGACCCACCCGCAGATCACCACCGACTACGCCGAAGCCCTGCTCGAATTCATCACGCCGGCGGAACACGATATCGGCGTCACCCTGCACAAGCTCGACGCCATCCACCGCTTCGCCTACGCCAGGATGAAAGACGAAATGCTGTGGAGCGAATCGATGCCGTGCGAGCTGCCCGGCGAAGAAGAGATCGACATCGCCTGGTACGGCAAGTCCAATATCGGCATGCTTAAACATGTGTACCGGCGCGGACTGGCGCTGCGCTATGGGAAAGCCATGCAGTGCATCGCCGGCATCCACTACAACTACTCGCTGCCGGAAAAACTGTGGCATGTGATTTCCACCCATGAAGGCATCCCGGAAGAACGCCGGCGCGGCTTGCGCGACTTTCAGTCCGAAAGCTACATCGCCCTGATCCGCAACTTCCGCCGCTACAGCTGGCTGCTGATGTACCTGTTCGGGGCGTCGCCGGCGCTGTCCAAGGGCTTCCTGCGCGGCCGTAGCCACCAGCTCGAACAGCTCTCCGACGACACCTTGTACCTGCCGTATGCGACCAGCCTGCGCATGAGCGACCTGGGTTACCAGAACGACGCGCAATCGGGCCTGACGCCGCACGAGAATTCGCTTGAGAGCTATGTCACCACGCTGATGGACGCCGTCAACCGGCCATACAAACCGTATGCGGCGCTGGGCACCAAGCGCGATGGCGAATGGATCCAGCTGTCGACCAACGTACTGCAGATCGAGAACGAGTACTACTCCACCATCCGGCCCAAGCGGGTGATCAAAACCGGCGAGCGTCCGGTACAAGCCTTGTGCCGGCGCGGCGTGCAGTACGTCGAAGTGCGCTGCCTCGACGTCGACCCGTTCGAGCCGATCGGCATCAGCGTCGAGACCGGACGCTTCATGGATGCCTTCCTGCTGTTCTGCGCACTCGATGAAAGCCCATTCATCAGCCAAATGGAAAGCCAGGTCCACGCCCGCAATTTCTCGCGCACTGTCAAGGAAGGCAGGAAGCCCGGCCTGACCCTGACGCGCGACTGCCAGGAAGTGCCCCTGCGCGCCTGGGCCGAAGAACTGATCGAACGCATCGCCCCGCTGGCGGCGCTGCTGGACGACCAGCACAACGAGGATGGCGTGCATGCTGCCGCGCTGGCCCGGCAAAGCGCCAAGATCGCCAATCCGGCGCTCACGCCATCGGCGCGGGTGCTGGGCGAAGTGCGGGAGCTGGGCTCGGCCGCGGTCTTCGGGCTGCGCCAGAGCGAGCTGCACGCGGCCTACTTCCGCAACGAACCGCTGATGCCGGCCGAAGAGCAGATGTTTGAAGAGATGGCAGCCGCCTCGCTGGCGGAACAGGCGATCATCGAACAGAGGCAGACCGGCAGCTTCGACGATTTTGTCGCCGCGTATAACAGCAGTACATTGTGCTGCGAGTAGTTACTTTAAACTTTAGAGGTCGCCGTGCTGACTTTCTATAACGAACACCACGCCCAGCACCGCGGCCGCTTCGAGATGTTCCGCGGCGATCAAGTGCCCTGCTTTGAAACGCCGGACCGCGCCGACATGGTGCTGGCCGAATGCGAGCGCCGCGGACTAGGGCAGATCGTGACACCGCACGGGGTGTCGCTGCAGTCGCTCGAACGCATCCACACGCCACGCTACCTGCACTTTCTGCGCAATGCCTGGAGCGAGTGGAGTTCGCTCGACCTCTCCAACGCCGAGAAGGATGCGATTGCCTCGGTATGGCCGATCCGCGGCATGCGCCACGATATCGAGCCGGACAACTTCGCCGCGCGCATGGGCCTGTACTCGATGGACAGCGGCACGCCGATCACCGCCGGCACCTGGATCGCCGCCAAGACCGGCGCCGACTGCGCGGTCAACGCGGCGCACGCGCTGCGCCTGGGCGAGCGCGGCACCTTCGCGTTGACGCGGCCACCCGGCCATCACGCCGGTGCCGATTTTTTCGGCGGCTACTGCTTCCTCAACAACGCGGCGCTGGCGGCCCAGCACATGCTCGACGACGGCGCGCGCAGGGTGGCCATTCTCGACATCGACTACCACCACGGCAACGGCACCCAAAGCATTTTCTACAAGCGCAACGACGTGCTGTTCATGTCGATCCATGCCGATCCGCGCAGCGAGTATCCGTTTTATCTGGGGCATGCCGACGAGACCGGCGACGGTGCCGGCACCGGCTACAACATGAACCTGCCGCTGGCGCATGGATCGTCGACCGCTGACTGGTTCATGGCATTGGAATCGGCCTGCCTGAAGCTGGCCAGTTTTGCACCGGACGCGCTGGTGGTGTCGCTCGGCGTCGATACCTTCGCCGGCGATCCGCTGTCGCACTTCGCGCTGCAAAGCAGCGATTTTTTGCGCATCGGCGAGCGCATCGGCCATACCGGCCTGCCGACGGCGTTTGTGTTCGAGGGTGGCTATGCCGTGGCGGAAGTTGGAATCAATGTGGTGAATGTACTGGAAGGGTTTGACACGGCGGCGTAAGCTAACAATCAACATCGAAAGGCTGCAAGCATGTCGCGTTTTCAGATTGCTCAACTCAATATCGGCATCGCCAAAGGCACGATGGACGACCCGGTGATGGCCGAATTCGTGGCCAACCTCGACCGCATCAACGCCCTGCCAGCCACTCCGCCGCCATTCTTCGGCGACGCCTGCCCTGCCCTATGACCCGCAACATCGAATGGCAATGGAGCCGCTTCGGCGACCTGTCCGTGCTTGATCTGTACACCGTCATGGAACAGCGCCAGCAGGTCTTCGTGCTGGAACAGCACTGCCTTTATCCTGACCTGGACGGGCTGGACCAGGATGCCTGGCACCTGCTGGGCTGGCGCAGCGCCGGCGGGCAGCGTCAGCTGGCGGCCTATCTGCGCCTGCTCGCGCCGGGCGTGAAGTTTGCAGAGATGTCGCTTGGACGCGTGATCACGACGCAGGCCGCGCGCGGCAGCGGCGCGGGACGCGTGCTGATCGCAAAGGGGATCGAATGCGCCGAACGCTGCTATCCGGGAGGGCGCATCCGCATCGGCGCCCAACAGCACCTGGAAGCGTTTTACGGCAGTTTTGGATTCGAGCGTGTGTCCGAGCCGTACGACGAAGACGGCATCATGCACATCGATATGCTGCGTTAAACACAAAGCCCTTGCAACGCTGGACCTTGCAAGGGCTTTGTGCCAGACAGACTTAGTTGACGGCAGTCAGGTCGATGTCGAACACCAGGCCGGAATTCGGCGGTATCTTGCCCGAACCATCTTTACCGTAGCCGAGGCTGGACGGAATCACGATGGTGCGCTTGCCGCCGACCTTCATGCCGGTCACGCCTTGCACGAAGCCTGGGATTACTTTGCTGTCGGCCAGCAAGGTCGTCATTGCCTGGGGGCCTTCCACCTTGGTGCCTTTGAAATCGGCCTTGGTGCTGTCGTACTGGTACAGGGTATAGGTGACGGTCACGTTCTTGTTGACCACCGCCTCGGCACCGGTGCCGACCGTGGTGTCGGTCTTGACGAGGGCGGGTGCGTCATACACCGGAACGACTTCAGTGAGCTCGACGTCGAAGACCAGGCCGGAATTTGGCGGTACCTTGCCCGAACCGGCGGCGCCGTAGCCCAGGCTGGCGGGAACGATCAGGGTGCGCTTGCCGCCCACCTTCATGCCGGGAATACCTTGAATCCAGCCCTGGATCAAGCCGGTGGTGCCCAGGTAGGTGGTAAAGGAGGCAGGACCTTCGATCAGGGAGCCTTTCGAATCGGCCTTGGTGGTGTCCAGCAACCACAAGGTGTATTTGACCGAAATCATCGTGTTCAGGGCCGCGGCGGTGCCGGTGCCAACGACGGTGTCGGTCTTGACGAGTGCGGGTGCGTCGTAGACCTTCGGGCTTGAGTCGCCATCGCTGCCGCCGCCACAGGCAGTCAGGGACAACATGGCCGACAAGGCGGCGATCAGGGCAAATCTGCGGTTCATGGACATCCTTATCGAAATCAAAAGTGTCCGGAAGTGTAGCAGCAGATGGCGGCACCGGCTCAAACCAGGGCCGCCAAAATTGTCGTGATTATGTATCTGATTGTGTCTGTGCCAAGCCTCAGATCTCGACCTGGGTACCCAACTCGATCACCCGGTTGCTCGGAATCTGGTAGTAGTCGGCCGCGCCGCGGGCATTCCTCGACATTGCCACGAACATCTGTTCGCGCCACGGCGCCATGCCGGTGTGCGGCGCCGAAATGATGGTCTGGCGCGCGATGAAGAAGGAGGTCTCCATCATCTCGAACGGCAGGCCGTGCGCGCGGCACAGCGCCATCGCGGCCGGGATGTTCGGTTCGTCCTTGAAGCCATAGTAAATATCGAGCTGGTAGCAGTCGTTGCCGAGATCCGTCACCTTGACCTGCTCGGCCGCCGGCACATAAGGTTCCTCCAGAATGCGCACGGTCAGGAACACCACGCGCTCATGCAGCACCTTGTTGTGCGAGAGGTTGTGCAGCATCGCGTGCGGTACGCCGTCGCTCTCGCCGCGCAGGAACACCGCGGTGCCGTACACCCGCACCGGCGGCGCGACGAACAGCGAGCTCAAAAATTCTTCGAGCGGAATGGCGTGCTTCTGCAGGTTCTGGTGCACCAGCGAGCGGCCGCGCTTCCAGGTCATCATCACGGTGAACAGGATCACCGCCAGCAGCAGCGGGAACCAGCCGCCGTGCAGCAGCTTGAGGGTGGTGGCCGAGAACAGCATGATGTCCATCGCCATGAAGAAGCCGGTGGCGCCGAAGCACAAGGCCAGCGGCAGGTGCCAGCGGTAGCGCGTAACAAAAAAGGTCAGGATGGTCGTGGCCAGCATGGTGGCGGTAACGGCGATGCCGTAGGCGCCGGCCAGTTCGTCGGACGAACCGAATCCGATCACCGCCATCAGCACCACGATCAGCTGCAGCCAGTTGACCGCGGGGATGTAGATCTGGCCGATCTGGCTTTCCGACGTGTGCAGCACACGCACGCGTGGCAGGAGCCCAAGCGCGATGGCCTGCTTGGTCATCGAGAAGGTGCCGGAAATGGTGGCCTGCGAGGCGATCACTGCCGCCATGGTGGACAGCACCACCAGCGGATACACGCTCCAGCTGCCCAGCTGGTTGAAGAAGGGATTACTGGCAAATTCCGGATGGCGGATCAATAGCGCGCCCTGGCCGAAGTAGTTCAGCGCCAGCGCCGGGAAGGCCACCATGAACCAGGCCAGGCGGATCGGCTTCTTGCCGAAGTGGCCCATGTCGGCGTACAGCGCCTCGGCGCCGGTGAAGGCCAGCACCACCGCACCCAGGGCGACCAGGGCGATGAAGCGGTTGGCCAGCATGAAACGGAAGGCTTCGAAGGGATTGAGCGCGCCCAGGATCTCCGGCGCCTGAAAGATATTAATGGAGCCCATGACGGCCAGCGCGGCGAACCACACCACCATGATCGGTCCGAACAAGCGCGCGATACCGGCGGTTCCATGGCGCTGCACGGAATACAAGGCCACCAGCACGGCGATCGACAGCGGCACCACGTAGGCTTTGAGCGCCGGCGCCGCCACTTCGAGTCCTTCAATCGCGCCCAGCACCGAGATGGCCGGCGTAATCACGCTGTCGCCATAGAACATGGTGGCGCCGAACACGCCCAGCACCATCAAGGGAAAGTAGAATCTGGAGCGCTTGGTGACCGAGGCCAGCGCGAGGGCCATCAAGGCCATGATGCCGCCTTCGCCGCGGTTGTTGGCGCGCAGGACCAGGGTGACGTACTTGAGCGAGACGATCATCGTCAGGCCCCAGAAGATCAGCGAGGTAACGCCGATCAGGTTGGCGATGGTGAGCGGCAAGCCGTGCTCGTCGTCGAACAGGGTCTTGAAGGTATACAGGGGGCTGGTGCCGATATCGCCGTAAACGATACCCACCGCCGCAAGCGTCATCGCCGCGACGCCACTCTTCTTATGTTCCGCCGTCAAAGTCGCACCATTGTTTGTTTTGGTGCATTGCACAATAGAAGATGCCTCTGCAAATTGCAAGCGGAATTCAAGCCGGCCGTTGCGCCAGTCCACTGCCAGCAGCCATTTCAGAGCTCAGCGATAATAGACGGCTATCAATCAACGAATGTGGCTTATGCAAATCGGCATACTGTCTGCCGCCCTGGCCTTTTTGCTGTGGGGCTTATTCCCGCTTTATTTTCACGCGCTCAAGACGATTACGCCGTCCGAGATCCTGGCGCACCGGATCGTCTGGTCGCTGATCTTCCTGGCCATCGTGCTCACCGTACGGCGCCAGTGGGCCTGGATCGGCAATCTGCTCAGCCAGCCGCGCGTGATGGCCGGCTTCGCCGCCAGCGCCCTGCTGCTCTCCGCCAACTGGCTGCTGTACATCTGGGCGGTCAACAGCGGCCATGTGATCGAGGGCAGCCTGGGCTACTTCATCAATCCGCTGTTCAACGTGATGCTGGGCTACCTGGTGCTCAAGGAGCGCCTGCGCCCCGTGCAATGGCTGGCGATCGGCATCGCCGCCGCCGGGGTGCTGTGGCTGACCTGGCAGGCCGGGCGCATGCCGTGGATCGCCCTGCTGCTGGCGGCCAGTTTCGGCGGCTACGGCTTGCTGAGGAAGACCGCGGCCCTGGGCGCGCTGGAAGGCTTGTCCTTCGAGACCATGCTGCTGTTTCCCTTCGCCGCCGCCTACCTGGTATGGATGGCGCTGCATGGCGCCAACGGCTTTGCCGCCGCCAGCGATGGCGTGCGCTGGCTGCTGGCGGCCTCCGGCCCGATCACCGCCATTCCCTTGTTGCTGTTCGCTTCCGGCGCGCGCCGTATTCCGATGTCCTTGCTGGGCATATTGCAATACATCGGGCCGACCATCCAGCTCAGCCTGGGTGTGTTTCTGTTCCGGGAGGAATTTACCCAAGAACGCCTGATCGGCTTTGCCCTGATCTGGAGCGCGCTGGCCCTGTACGCCGCCGAGGGGCTGTACAAGCGCACGTGATGAACACTACTGTTTGACCGCCTTTTATCGTATCCTGTCCAACTTCCTGTTTTTAAACCGAGATCATCCCTAATGGCCAATTACGTCTATACCATGAACCGCGTGGGCAAAATCGTCCCGCCCAAGCGTCAGATTCTGAAAGACATTTCGCTGTCCTTCTTCCCAGGCGCCAAGATCGGCGTGCTGGGCCTGAACGGCTCCGGCAAGTCCACGCTGCTGAAAATCATGGCAGGCATCGATACCGACATTCAGGGTGAAGCGGTGCCAATGCCTGGCCTGAACATCGGCTACCTGCCGCAGGAACCGCAGCTCGACCCCGAACAGACGGTCCGCCAGGTGGTCGAATCGGGCCTGGGCGAAGTGTTCGAAGCGCAGGCCAAGCTGGATGCCGTGTACGCCGCCTATGCCGACGAGGACGCCGACTTCGACGCGCTGGCCGCCGAGCAGGCGCGCCTGGAAGCGATCATTTCGACTTCCGACGGCGGCAACCTGAACCTGCAGCTGGAAATGGCCGCCGACGCGCTGCGCC
>CAMLFK010000130.1 GCA_946479255.1 uncultured Oxalobacteraceae bacterium | reverse complement strand
GACAAGACCGTGCTGCTGTCGACCCACATCGTGTCGGATGTGGCCGACCTGTGCGCCAACATGGCGATCATCAACAAGGGCCACGTGCTGCTGTGCGGCGAGCCGCCCAAGCTGATCGACGATATCAAAGGCAGGATCTGGTCGCGCTTCGTGGCCAAGCCGGAGCTGGCCCATTTTCAGCGCCAGCACGATGTCATTTCCACCCGCCTGATGACCGGGCGCACCCTGATCCATGTCTACGCCGAGCGCGACCCGGGCGACGGCTTCGAGCCTGCCATCGGCGACCTCGAGGACGTGTACTTCGCCACGATAGCCGGCCACCACGTCGCCGCGAGCAACTGCTGACCATGCGGCCGCTGTTTGCCATCGCCCGCTTCGAGGCGCGCCAGCGCTTGAAACTCCTGTCGACCTGGGTCTACTTCGGCATGTTCCTGGCGCTGGCAATGCTGTGGATGGCCGCCGCCGGCGGGGTGTTCCGCGATGCCTATGTCAGCTTCGGCGGCAAGGTCTTCATCAATGCGCCGCGCTCGATTTCGCTGACAGTGGGATTCCTCGGCTGCCTCGGCGTGATCGTCATGGCCGCCATGATGGGACGCTCGGTCCAGCAGGACTTCGAGTACGACATGCACCACTTCTTTTTCAGCGCGCCGATCAAGAAGCACGATTACGTGTTCGGCCGCTACCTGGGCGCGGCCGCCACCCTGGCCATTGTCTTTTCCAGCATCGTGCTGGGCACCTGGCTGGGCACCTTCATCCCCGGCATCGAGCCCGACCGATTGGGGCCTCCCGGCCTGTGGATGTACCTGCGTCCCTACCTGTTCCTCACCCTGCCCAATGTCTTCATCTTCGGCTCGCTGTTCTTCGTGCTGGCGGCGCTGACCCGGCGCATGCTGCCGGTGTACGTGGCCAGCGTGGTGATGATGATCGGTTATATCGTGGCGCCCTCGCTGGCGCGCGACCTCGATTACAAGACCCTGGCCGCGCTGATCGATCCCTTCGGCACCACCGCGCTGATCCGCATGACCGAGTACTGGACCATCAGCGAGCGCAATACCCGCCTGATTCCCTTCGAGGACGTGTACCTGATCAACCGCCTGATCTGGAGCGGCTTCGCGCTGGTGGTGCTGCTGCTCGGTTACTGGCGCTTCCACTTCGCCGCTGGCATCGACCAGCGCGCGGCACACCAGCCGGACGCCGACGACATGCCGCGCCTGTCCAGCGCCGCCGGCGCCACCGCCGAGCGGCCCGACTTCGACCAGCGCAGCCTGGCGCTGCTGCTGCTGCGCTCGACCTGGCTGAACCTGCGCGAATCGGTCAAGAACGTCTACTTCGCGGTGATCGCGCTGGCCGGCGTGCTGATGCTGTTCGCCAGCGCCCTCAACATGGGCAGCATGTTCGGCACCGTGACCTACCCGGTCACCTACAAGGTGCTGGAACTGATCGGCGAGACCTTCGCGCTGTTCATGCTGATCGTGACCACCTTCTACGCCGGTGAACTGATCTGGCGCGAGCGCGAGGCGCGCGTGGCGCAGATGCTCGATGCGCTGCCGCTGCCCAGCTGGCTCCCGCTCCTGTCCAAGCTGTTTGCCCTGATCGGCCTGCAGGCGCTGATGCTGGCGCTGGCCATGGTGGCCGGCATGCTGATCCAGCTGTTCCGCGGCTATTTCACGCTCGAGCCGGGCCTGTACCTCTACAGCCTGTTCCTGATCCAGCTGCCGCAGTACGCCACCATCGCCGTGCTGGCGATCGCCCTGCAGGTGCTGATCAACCAGAAGTACCTGGCCTACTTCGCCATGATCCTGTACTACGTGGCCACCATCACCTTCGGCACGCTGGGCCTGGATCATCCGATGCTCCTGTACGGCAGCTTCCCGTCCTTCGTGTATTCGGAGATGAACGGCTTCGGCCACTACCTGCCGCGCGAACGCTGGTTCGAACTGTACTGGGGCGGCGCGGCGCTGATGCTGACCGTGCTGTCGCTGGTGTTCTGGCCGCGCGGCTACAACGGCTTTGCCAGCCGCGTGCAGCTGGCGCGCCGCAACCTCAGCTGGCCGGTGATCTCAGCCTTCACGCTCGGCCTGGTGCTGTTCGGCGGCAGCGGCGCGCTGCTGTTCTACAACCTGCACATTGAAGACGACTTCCAGACCGCCTGGCAGCGCGACGCCCAGCGCGCCCAGTACGAGCAGCGCTACAAGCAGTTCAGCACCCTGCCGCAGCCGCGCATCGCCAAGGTGTCGCTGCAGGTGGACCTGCAGCCGGAGCGGCGCAGCATGCGCGTCAAGGCCATGTACCAGCTGGAGAACCGCAGCGGCCAGCCGATCTCGCAGGTGTTCGTCAGCCAGCACCGCGCGGCGCTGCCATCGCTGCGTTTCTCGAAGGCTTCGCGCCAGCTGTTCGCCGACCGCGCGCGCGGCTTTTATGGCTATGTGCTGGAGCGCGCGCTGGCGCCGGGCGAACGCATGACCATGTGGGCCGATCTGGATTTCGCGCCGCGCGGGGCGTTCGGCATGGGGTCGGACACGCCGGTGGTGGCCAATGGCACCTTCTTTAACAACGAGGTCTTGCCGCGCATCGGCTACCTGCAGCACCAGGAACTGTTTGATGACCGCGACCGCAAGCGCCACGGCCTGGCGCCGCGCGCGCCCATGCCGGCCCCGGACGATCCGCGCGGCCTGGCCAATAACTACGTCGCCAGCGACGCCGACTGGATCGAATTCGACGCCATCGTCAGCACCAGGGCGGACCAGATCGCGGTGGCGCCCGGCACGCTGGAAAAAGAATGGATGCACAAGGGCCGGCGCCATTTCCACTACCGCATGGACAAGCCGATCCTGCATTTTTACGCGATCCAGTCGGCGCGCTACGAGGTGCGCCACGACCGCTGGCAGGACGTCACCATCGACGTTTACTATCATCCGGGCCACACCTGGAACCTCGATCGCATGATCAAGGGCGTCAAGGCGGCGCTGGCGTACAACAGCCGCCATTTCAGCCCCTACCAGCATAAAGAACTGCGCATCGTCGAATTCCCGCGCTACGGCAGCTACGCCCAGTCCTATCCGAACACCGTGCCGTATTCGGAGAGCCTGGGCTTTATCGCCAAGGTCGACGATGCCAACCCCAAGGACATCGACTACCCCTTCTACGTCACCGCCCACGAAGTGGGCCATCAGTGGTGGGGCCACCAGCTGGTGGGCGGCGCCACCCGCGGCAGCACGGTACTTTCCGAAACCCTGGCCGAGTATTCGGCGCTGATGGCGATGCAAGCCTCGTTCGGGCCGGAGCGCATGCGCCGCTTCCTGCGCTATGACCTGGACCGCTACCTGATCGGGCGCGCGCACGAGAAAAAGCGCGAGCTGCCGCTGGCCCTGAACGAAAACCAGGAGTACATCCACTATCGCAAGGGCAGCCTGGCGATGTACCAGCTGCAGGACCAGATCGGCGCCGACAAGGTCAACACCGTGCTGCACCAGCTGCTGGCCGACTATGCCTTCCACAGCGCGCCCTACCCGAGCGTGACCGCGCTCACCAGTGCCCTGCGCGCGGCCGCGGCGCCAGGCCACGCCAGCCTGATCGACGACCTGTTCTACGCCATCGTGCTGTTCGAGAACCGCGCCGACTGGGCCAGCGCGCGCAAGCTGCCGGACGGACGCTACGAGGTCACGCTCAAGGCCACGGCCAGCAAGATGCGCGCCGGGGAACTGGGCGACGAAACCGCCGTGGCGCTGGACGACACCATCGAGTTCGGCGTGGACGACCGCGACGGCAAGCCGCTGCTGCGCGAACGGCGCCGCGTCGGCGCGCGCGAGCTGTCCGTCACCATGGTGGTCCAGGGCCGTCCGCACCGCGCCGGCATCGATCCGGACAACAAACTCATCGACCGAAAGCCGGGCGACAACATGGTGGAGATCGAGCACGAGGGACCTTGAAGCGGGCGCGGGTTTTGTTTCTTTTAGTTTAGACTTTGACATTTTAAAAGTGGACAAAAGAGCATGCCTAATTCGGTGTCCCTGGACCGCACACGCTTTCGCCATATCCTCGTGCGCAACGTCACCGTGCCGCTGGCGGTCGGCGTCGTCAGTGCACTGATCTTCGTCGCAGTCGTCAGTTATCTGCTGTCGGTCATGGCCGGCGTCGAGCATTCGGAACGGGTAATCGGGCAGGCCAACCAGGTGGCCAAGCTGGCCTCCGACCAGGAATCCGGAGTGCACGGCTTCTTGCTCAGCAAGGACGAATCCTTCCTGACGCCCTACACCATCTCGATGTCGAAATCGGCGGCGGCCATGCAGAGCCTGGCCGAGCTGGTCAAGGACGACCCGGCCCAGCTCCAGCGGGTACGCCAGATCGCCGGCCTGCAGGTCCAGTGGACCGAGTATGCGCGCGCCGCGATCGACACGCGCCGCAAGGATGGCGACTTCCTGGCGCTGGTGCGCGACGGCCGCGGCAAGATCACTTTCGATGCCATCCGCAGTGAATTCGACCTGCTGCAGGAGGCCGAACAGCGCCTGCTCAAGGAACGCAACGACAGCGCCCAGAAGGTGATCCGCCTGGGCGTGGCGATCTACCTGTTGATCAGCCTGTGCCTGTCGGGCATGCTGGCCTGGTTCGGCCGGCGCGACCTGCTGCGCCTGTCGGAGGTGTACGGCAAGGCGCTGGACCAGCACGCCGGCCACCTCGACGCCCTCGAACGCCAGGCCTGGCAGCGCAGCGGCCAGCAGCAGCTCTCGGAACGCTCGCTCGGCCAGCAGTCCTTGCCGCGCCTGGGCAATGCCATCCTGAGCTTCGTGGCCGACTATACCGGCGCCTCGGTGGGCGCGCTGTATGCGCGTGAACTCGATGGTGGCGTGCGCCGCGTGGCCGGCTACGCGATCGACAAAGAGAGCGAACATGCCAGCCACGTGTACCAGCCGGCGGACAGCCTGGTCGGCCAGGCGCTGCTGGCCAAAAAGCCGCTGCAGCTGGGCGAGCTGCCGGAGCACTACCTGAAGATCAGTTCGGGCCTGGGCAGCGCTGCGCCGCGCTACCTGGTCCTGATTCCGCTCGATTCGGACGGCGCCGCCAACGGCGTGATCGAACTGGGCTTTCTCAAGCCACCGGCCCAGCGCGACCTGGAGTTTTTCGAGCTGGTCGCCCCCAATGTCGGGCGTGCGCTGGAAGCGGCGCTGGCGCGCCAGCGCCTGCAGGATGCGCTGGCCGAAACGCAGCAGCTCAACGAAGAGCTGCAGGTGCAGCAGGAAGAACTGCGCACCGCCAACGAGGAACTGGAAGAACAGTCGCGCGTGCTGGAAGAGTCGCAGACCATCCTGGAAAACCAGAAGGCTGAACTGGAACAGACCAACGACCAACTGGCCGAACAGGCCTCGGCACTGGACGCCAAGAACACCGCCCTGTCGACCGCCCAGACCCAGCTGGAAGAACGCGCGCTCGACCTGCAGCGCGCCAGCCAATACAAGTCCGAGTTCCTGGCCAATATGTCGCACGAGCTGCGCACCCCGCTCAACAGCTCGCTGATCCTGTCCAAGCTGCTGTCGGAGAACGCCAGGGGCAACCTGGAGCCGGAGCAGATCGAATTCGCCCGCACCATTTACGCTTCCGGCAACGACCTGCTCAACCTGATCAACGATATCCTCGACATCTCCAAAGTCGAAGCGGGCAAGCTGGAGCTGGTGCCGGAAGATATACAGCTGGCCCAGCTGGCGGAGAACATGCGCATGGTGTTCAAGCCGCTGGCCAAGCAGAAGCAGCTGCACTTCTCGGCCAGCGTCGACGCGGGCGCGCCGGCCAGCGTGTTCACCGACGGTCACCGGCTCGAACAAGTGGTCAAGAACCTGCTGTCGAACGCCATCAAGTTCACCGACAAGGGCGAGGTCGAACTGCGCATCGCGGCGCGCGCGGACGGCCTGATCGCCATCGCCGTGCGCGATTCGGGCATCGGCATCGCGGCCGACCAGCAGGCCATCATCTTCGAAGCCTTCCGCCAGGCCGACGGCACCACCAGCCGGCGCTACGGCGGCACCGGCCTGGGCCTGTCGATCTCGCGCGACCTGGCGCGCCTCCTGGGCGGCTCGATCGAAGTGGAAAGCAGCGCCGGCAAAGGCAGCACCTTTACTCTGCTGCTGCCGCCCGCGCTGACGGTGGCCGAACCGGGCGTGCCGGCTCCGGAGCAAACTGAAACCCAGCCGATGCCGACGCCGGCGCCCGAACAGGTACGCGCCCAGCGCGTGGCCGCCGCGGCCGCGGCGCCGGCCCGGGCCGCTCAGCCGCCGGCCTTTCCGGACGACCGCGCAGCGCTCGACGCCAACCCTGGCGGCGAAGAGCGCACCGTGCTGGTGATCGAGGACGATGCGGCATTTGCGCGCATCCTGTTCGACCTGGCCCACGAGATGCACTACCGCTGCCTGGTGGCGCACAGCGCGGCCGACGCGCTGGCGGTGGCCGGCCAGTACCTGCCCGATGCGATCCTGCTCGACCTCGGCCTGCCGGACGGCTCCGGCATGGACGTGCTGCAAAAACTCAAGGCCAATCCGCAGGCGCGCCATATCCCGGTGCACATCGTCTCGGCCAACGACCGCGCCGACGCCGCCCTGCAGCTGGGCGCGGTCGGCTATGTGATCAAGCCGGCCACGCGCGAGCGCCTGCGCCAGGTGTTCAAGACCCTGGAAGGAAAATTCACCCAGAAGTTAAAGCGCGTGCTGCTGGTCGAGGACGACGAGCGCCAGAGGAAGAGCGTGGTCGAACTGATCGACGACGACGACGTGGAAATCACCGCGGTGGCCAGTGGTACCGAAGCCCTGGCGCTGCTGCGCAGCTCGGTCTACGACTGCATGGTCATCGACCTCAAGCTGCCCGACATGCAGGGCCATGAGCTGCTGCGCCGCATGGCGGCCGAGGAAATCTGCTCGTTCCCGCCGGTGATCGTCTACACCGGGCGCAACCTGACGCGCGCCGAGGAGGCCGAGCTGCTCAAGTACTCGCGCTCGATCATCATCAAGGGCGCGCGCTCGCCGGAACGCCTGCTCGATGAAGTCACGCTGTTCCTGCACAAAGTCGAATCGCAGATGTCGGCCGAGCGCCAGAGCATGCTCAAGACCGTGCGTTCGCGCGACCGGGTGTTCGAGGGCCGGCGCATCCTGCTGGTCGACGACGACGTGCGCAATATCTTTTCGCTCAGCAGCGCGCTGGAGCAGAAAGGCGCCGGCGTGGAGGTGGCGCGCGACGGTTTCGAGGCGCTCGCCAAGCTCGATGCGATTCCAGACATGGACCTGGTGCTGATGGACGTGATGATGCCGGGGATGGACGGGCTGGAAGCGACCCGCCGCCTGCGCGCCGACCCACGCTTTGGCAAGCTGCCGGTGATCGCGATCACCGCCAAGGCGATGAAGGACGACCAGGAGCAGTGCCTCAAGGCCGGCGCCTCCGACTACTTGGCCAAGCCGATCGACCTGGACCGCCTGTACTCGCTGCTGCGCGTGTGGATGCCGGGGATGGAGCGGATCGGATGAGCAGCACCGACAGCGTCACGATCGAGCTGCGCCTGCTGATGGAGGCGATCTACCTCAAGTACAGCTACGATTTCCGCGACTATGCCGGCGCCTCGCAAAAGCGCCGCGTGCTGCACGCGCTGCACCAGCTGGAATGCAAAAGCATCTCCGAGCTGCAGGCGCGCGTGCTGCACGACGCCGACGCCTTCATGCAGTTGCTGCAGTACCTGACCATTCCGACCAGCGAGATGTTCCGCGACCCCAGCTACTTCGCCGCCCTGCGCGAGCAGGTGGTGCCGCATCTGCAGACCTACCCCTCGCTCAAGATCTGGATCGCCGGCTGCAGCACCGGCGAAGAGATCTATTCGATGGCGATCCTGCTGCGCGAGGAAGGCTTGCTGGAGCGCTCGCTGATCTACGCCACCGACATCAATCCGGTTTCGCTGGAACGCGCCAGGAAGGGCGTATTCCCGCTCGAGCGCATGCGCCACTACACCGCCAATTACCAGATGGCCGGCGGCAAGGGGGCCTTCTCGGACTATTACACCGCGGCCTACGGCGGCGCCCTGTTTGACCGCAGCCTGGTGGAAAACGTCAGCTTCGCCGATCACAGCCTGGCCACCGACAATGTGTTCTCCGAGACCCACCTGGTCTCCTGCCGCAATGTGCTGATCTACTTTAACCGCAAGCTGCAGGAACGCGCGCTGGGCCTGTTCCACGAATCGCTGTGCTACCGCGGCTTCCTCGGCCTGGGCAGCAAGGAGAGCCTGGATTTCTCGGAGTATTGCGACGCCTTCGAGCCGCTTAACAAACCCGAACGGGTATTTCGCAAGGTGGCCGCATGAGCGCCGCACGCGAGCTGCAATTGAAAGAAGCCCTGGCCGGGCGCCGCATCGAGGCGCTGGTGATCGGCGCCTCGGCCGGGGGCATCGCGGCCCTGCGCAAGATCCTGCCGGCCCTCCCTGGCCGCCTGGCCATCCCGGTTGTGGTTGTGCTGCACATGCCGGAAGACCGCGACAGCCGCCTGGCCGAGGTGTTCCAGAACCACGTGGCGCTGCCGGTGCGCCAGGCCGAGGACAAAGAGCAGCTGGCCCCAGGAACGATCTATTTCGCCCCGCCCGGCTATCATTTGTCGATCGAGCGCGAACGCTGCTTTTCACTGAGCCAGGAAGAACCGCTGCACTTCTCGCGCCCGTCGATCGACATCCTGATGGAGTCGGCGGCGGACGCTTACGGCGCGGCGCTGATGGGCTTGCTCCTGACCGGTGCCAGCCATGACGGCGCGGCCGGCATGGCCGCCATCGGCCGCGCCGGCGGCCTGACCGCCGTGCAGGACCCCGGTGGCGCCGAAATCGCCACCATGCCCGCCAGTGCGATCCGCCTGCGCGCGCCCGACCTGGTGCTGCAGCTCGACGCGCTGCGCACCCTGCTGACCATGCTGGAGACCACCCCATGACGACGACCAAGGCACATCCACACCATAAAACCAAGCTGCTGATCGTCGACGACCGGCCGGAAAACCTGCTGGCCCTGTCCAACATCATCGCCGAGGACGACCGCGAAATCCATCACGCCGGATCGGGCGAGGCGGCGCTGTCGCTGCTGCTCGAACACGACTTCGCGCTGGCCATCCTGGACGTCATGATGCCGGGCATGGACGGCTTCGAACTGGCCGAACTGATGCGCGGCACCGAACGCACCCGCAACGTGCCGATCGTGTTCGTCAGCGCGGCCGGGCGCGAACTCAATTACGCCTTCAAGGGCTACGAGACCGGCGCGGTGGACTTCCTCTACAAGCCGCTCGACGTGGCGGCCGTCAAGAGCAAGGTCAATGTATTCGTCTCGCTGTGCCAGCAGCGCCACGAGGTCAAGCGCCAAGTCGAGGCGCTGGAGGAAAGCCGGCGCCAGCTGCACGCCACCCAGGCCGAGCTGGAACGCGCGGTGCGCATGCGCGACGACTTCATGTCGATGGTGGCGCACGAACTGCGCACTCCGCTCAACACCCTGTTCCTTGAAACCCAGCTGCGCGGCATGCAGCTCGATAAGGGCAACCTGGACTTTTTCAGCGACGAGCAGTTACGCAAGATGATCGCGCGCGACGGCCGCCAGATCCAGAGCATGATCCGGCTGATTAACGACATGGTGGATGTCTCGCGCATCCGCAGCGGCAAACTGTCGATCCGTCCGGCGGAGGCGGAACTGGCCGGCCTGCTCGAGCGGGTCGTCAGCGACCTTGGCCACCGCACCGAGGCGGCCGGCGCCACCATCGAACTCGATGCGCCCGGGCCGGTGCACGGGGTGTGGGACGAGTTCCGGGTCGAGCAGATCATCGTCAACCTGCTGACCAACGCGCTGCGCTACGGCGGCAGCAAACCGGTGACGATCTCGCTGTTCAAGGCGGACGGGCGCGCCCACGTGGTGGTGCGCGACCAGGGCGTGGGCATCGCCCAGGAAGATATCGCGCGCATCTTCAATCCCTTCGAACGGGCCGGCAACAAGGAAGTGCGCGAGGGCCTGGGACTGGGTCTGTACATCGCGCGCCAGCTGGCCGAGTCGCACGAGGGTACGCTGGAGGTGGTCAGTGCACCTGGCCAGGGAGCGGCGTTCGAGCTGACGCTGCCGTTGCCGGCCGCCAGCCAGGCGGACACGCGCCCTTAGCCAGCAGGGCCCACAGCTGCGCCGCCGGCAGCGCGCGCGCGAACAGGAAGCCCTGCATGTCGTGGCAGCCGTGCTGCAGCAGGAAGGCGGCCTGCTCGTGCTGCTCGACCCCTTCGGCGATCACGTTTATCTGCAGGTTCGATGCCAGCGCGATGATGGTCTTGACGATGGCGCGGTCGTTGTCGCCGGCGCGGGTGTCGATGCCGGCGCCGATACCGCTGATGAAGGAGCGGTCGATCTTGATCGAGTCGAACGGGAAGCGGCGCAGGTAGTCGAGCGAAGAGTAGCCGGTGCCGAAGTCGTCCAGCGACAGGCGCACCCCGAGCGCCTTGACCTCCTCCAGGATGCCGATGGCGGTGGCGGCATCGTGCATGATGGCCGTCTCGGTCAGTTCCAGTTCCAGGTAGCGCGGCGCCAGGCCGCTGGCGCCCAGCGCCTGCGCCACCGTGCGCACCAGCCTGGCCGGGTTGAGCTGGCGCGCGGACAGGTTCACCGCCACCACCATCGGCGTGCCGCCGGCGTCCTGCCAGGCGCGGTTGTCGCGGCAGGCGGTGTGCAGCACCCAGGCACCCAGGCGTTCGATCAGGCCGGTCTCCTCGGCCAGCGGGATGAAAGCAACCGGCGGGATCAGGCCCAGCTCGGGATGCTGCCAGCGCACCAGCGCCTCGACCCCGGTGACCGCGCCGCTCGCGTAATCCACCTTGGGCTGGTAGTGCAGCTCGAAACCGCCGGTCTCCAGCGCGTGGTGCATGGCCGCTTCCATCTTCTGGCGCTCGCGGTTATGGTGGTTCAGCTCCTCGGTAAAAAAGCGCACCGTGTTGCGCCCTTCGCGCTTGGCGCGGTACATGGCCAGGTCGACATTCCTGAGCAGGGTCTGTTCGCTATCGCCGTCGCGCGGGTACAGGCACATGCCGATGCTGGCGCTGACGTAGACCTGCTGGTGGAGGATGGTGAACGGGCGTGCCAGCTCGGCCACCAGCTTGGCGGCGACGGCCATTGCGTCGTCGGCATGTTCGATGTCGGGGATGACGGTGACGAATTCGTCGCCGCCCAGGCGCGCCACCGTGTCGGCTTCGCGCACCGCAGTGCGCATGCGCAGCGCCACCGCTCTCAAGAGGGTGTCGCCGGCTTCGTGCCCCAGGCTGTCGTTGATGACCTTGAAGTTGTCCAGGTCGTGCAGCAGCACCCCGACCAGCTTGCCCTCGCGCGCCGCGCCGGCGCAAGCCACGCGCAGCCGGTTCGATAGCAGCGTGCGGTTGGCCAGCCCGGTGAGCGCATCGTAGTTGGCGCCGTATTCGAGCTGCTGGCGGTCCGCTTCCAGGTCGGCCACCAGGGTGCCGATGCGTTCGGCGCTGAAGTTGAACGCCAGTGCCAGCTCGCCAATCTCATCCTGCCCGCCGGTGGCGGCCCGCACCCGGTAGTCGCCGGCCGCCAGTGCGCGGCTCTGGGTGGCCAGCGCCCGCAGCGGAGCGACCAGCTTGCGGCGCGCGCGTGTGAAGGCCAGCGCCAGCAGCAGCACGTCGATCGCCACCAGCGTGTAGATGCGCGACATGGCATCGCGCTGCGCTTGGCGCGCTTCCTCGGTCAGGTCCAGCATCAGGCGCTCGGCGCGGACCAGCAGGGTGGACTGGACGGAGTCGATCAGCGCGCCGATGTGCGGGCCAGGCAGCGCGGCGTCCACGCTTGCGGGCACGCCCAGCATGGCCTGGCGCAGTGCGGCGCTGGCCTTCCACTCCTGCCTGAGCGCGCCCAGATGGGCGGCCATCGCGGTGCCGGGACTGCGCAGCGCATAGCCGAAAGCACTGCCGCCACTGGCCAGCGCGGCCAGCGCGCTGTCGTAGTCACTGATGCTGCGCTGGAGCGCCAGCCGGTTGGCGGGCGCCGGTTCGTGCAGCGCCCGGGTTCCCAGGTAAGCCATCTGCTGGCTCAGCATGCGCAGGCGGCCGGCCACGTTGACGGTCTCGGCCACGCCGTTGAGTTCGCGCAGCAGGGCCTGCACGGTCAATACGTTGACGAGCGCAAGGAGCAAGGTGGCCAGGAAAAACGCGGCAATGCGGGTGCTGAGGGAAGTGCTCAGCAGCCGCCGCCATCCCGCCTTTCCTGCCGCATTGCGATCGCCCTGCCCCATCCTGCCCACCTTACTGGCTTAATGATATCTACTGTTTCTACAATGATACATCGGATGGCAATGGAGAACGAGCGATTTAATATCCTTCTGGCATTTCTATTTAAATGGATGCAACATTCCAGCCGACAAGGCAGGACCTTGAAACGGCAACGGCGGACATTGCGTCCGCCGTTGTGTCTTACTGACTACCGCCTGGCATTACTTCTTCGCTGCGGCCTTCTTGGCAGGTGCCTTCTTGGCTGCGGCTTTCTTTGCCGCCGGCTTTTTGGCCGCCGCCTTGGTGACTTTCTTGACCGGCGCGGCCAGTTCTTCCTCGGCCACCACTTCGGCCACCTTGCCCTTCACCGGCGCCTTGGCCTTGCGCGCTTCGAACTCGAAGCTGATCTTGCCATCCTTGCCCTTGACCAGGAAAGCCTTGAACGGACGGCGCGTGCGCTGCGAAACAAAACCCGGCAGCAAGTCAGTCTTGTTTTCGTTGAGCAGCTTGACCATCTGTTCCGGCAGGATTTCCTGCTGGAGGATGATGCGGCCGCTGCGGAAGTCGCAGGCCTTCGGCTTGGCGACGCTGTGTTCGCACACATAGGCCAGGCCCATCTCGTAGACGCCGCCATGACACTTGGGGCAAGGTCCAAGCGGGGTCTGGCCGGTGAAATCGACGCCTTCGCCGTCTTCGCCGCCTTCATCGTTCTGGCCGAAGTCGAACTCCAGCTTGAAGTTATTGATGTCTTCATCGCGCACGATGCGCAGGATGGCGGCGAACGGCCGGCCCATCTTGGAGCGGAAGCCTTGCATCGGACCGATGGTGCGCTTGGCCAGCAACTCTTCCACTTCGGCGATCTCGAACTGGCGGCTGCCCGGCGTCTTGCTCATGTTGAATTCGCACT
>CAMLFK010000129.1 GCA_946479255.1 uncultured Oxalobacteraceae bacterium | reverse complement strand
AGGCGCTGGCGCTGGAAGTGGCGCGCAAGGGCGTGACCGTCAACACCATCTCGCCTGGCTACATCGGCACCAAGATGGTCATGGAAATCCCTAAAGAAGTGCTCGACACGAAGATCATCCCGCAAATTCCGATGGCCCGCCTGGGCAAGCCGGAAGAAGTGGCCGGCCTGGTCGCTTACCTGTCGTCCGACGAAGCTGCGTTCGTGACCGGTGCCAACATCGCCATCAACGGCGGCCAGCACATGTCGTAAGCGATTTTTCCGCTCGCGCGGAAATCGAGATCGCCCATCGTCCCCGCGCCAGGCACCCGCTGCCTGGCGCGGGGACGATTCATTTGCGAGGAGAACTCTGCTTGGACCAATTCATGTACGACGCTTCGGTACCGGTATTCACACGCTACCTGCAGAACCTGCGTGCCCGCATTGACCATGTACTGGCCTTTCTCGACGCCTTGAGTCCGCGGCAGTTTGCCGGCGCCGAGGAGCGCGTCATCGTCGACCGCGCCGGCAACGCCGATGTGTCATTGCCGGGCCGGCGCTTCCTGTGCGAGTATGCGCTGCCCAATTTCTTCTTCCACCTCAGCACCGCCTACGGCATTTTGCGCCAGGCTGGTCTGCCGATCGGAAAGAGCGACTTCGATGGATTCCACACTTATCCTGCCTAAAGGCGGACTGTCACTTTCCAGCCTGGACGAGCAACTGCTGGCGCCAGGGACCAAGGGCTTGCCGATCAGGGCGCCGCTGCGCCAGGGGGCCATCGGCGTACAAGGCTGGAACGTGCTGCGAGGCGACACCAGCTTTCCGGTTGCGCTGCTCAAAGGCACTGCGCTGCGCCACAACCTCGATTGGATGCGGCGCTTCTGCGATCACTACGGCGTGCTGCTGGCGCCGCATGGCAAGACCACCATGAGCCCGCAGCTGTTCGGCGCCCAGCTGGCCAACGGCGCCTGGGGCATGACCCTGGCCAGCGTCGGACAGGTGCTGACCGCGCACGGTTTCGGCGTGCGCCGGGTGCTGCTGGCCAACCAGGTCACGGCCCGCGCCGACATCATCAGTTTGCTGGACCTGCTGCATGGCGATCCGGATTTCGAGTGCACCATCCTGGCCGACTCGGCCCAGGGCGTGGCGCTGCTGGCGCAACAGTTGCAGGCCCTTCCGCTGGCCCGCCCGCTGCCGCTGCTGGTCGAGCTGGGCATTGCCGGCAAACGCGCGGGCTGCCGCAGCAGTGGCGAGGCGCTGGCACTGGCGCGGACCATCGCCGCCACGCCCGGACTGGCGCTGGCCGGCTTCGAAGGCTACGAGGGCTTGCTGGTGTCGTCCGAACCCGCGGCCGACGTCGAAAGCGTGAACACCTTCCTCGCGCGGCTGGTCAAACTGGTGCGCCAGGCCGACGGCGAGGGCTTGTTCGGCACGCCGGCCATCTTGCTGTCGGCGGGCGGATCTTCCTATTTCGACCTGGTGGCACGCGCGCTGACCCGCCTGGGTCCCTTGTCGCGTCCGCTCCAGACCGTGCTGCGCAGCGGCTGCTACCTGACCAGCGACCATGGCCTCTACCAGCGCCTTGTCAAGCAGCTCGAACAGCGCGAGCTGGCCGCTGAACGCGCCTTCGCCGGACCGGGTTTGCGCCCGGCGCTGGAAGTGTGGAGCGTGGTGCTGTCGTGCCCGGAGCCCGGCCTGGCCATCCTCGGCATGGGCAAGCGTGACGCTTCCTTCGATGCCGGCCTGCCCCAGCCCCTGCTGGCGCAGCGCGCCGGCGGCGCGCAGACGCTGGCGCTGGACGGCTGCGACATCGTCAAGTTAAACGACCAGCATGCCTATTTGCGCCTGGCACAAGGGCTAACGCTGGAGGTGGGCGACCTGGTCGGCTGCGGCATCTCGCACCCCTGCACCACCTTCGACAAATGGAAACTGTTGTTAGTTATCAACGATCATTATGATGTGCAATATGCGGTTAATACGTGTTTCAGTTGAGCTATAATTTCCGATACTGCGGCGAAACGGACCATCATGCCCAAAAACGCGCCATGTCGGCGCCGCAGGAACTGGTAAAGCACTGAGTTCGCCGCTGGCATTCCCTGCTGGCGCTCCACGCCACCTCCATGAGGGGCGACCCGTTATACGTTTCCCCAGATAATTGTTTTCGCGAAACATCTTGCCGGCCGCAGCGCCGCCAGCACGATTATTGGTCGCTAAAGTTTTGACTTAGAGCAAAAATGTAGTTTGCTTGATCAGGTAAATCGCATTACCCTGCCTCCTGCTTGTCAATACAGTGAAGAGGGGTGCGGATTCTTCCGGTGACAGGAATCCGTGGCGGCAAACTTGCCCAGCGCGATAACACCTTCAAGGCCTTACCGATTTCATTTGCAAAACAACATGAAAAATACGCAAATCTTGCAGCGTCTCCCTGTGGAAACGCCGCGGCAATTGAGTCAAGGCGCTCCCTTGCAGCGCAGCCTGCCGGGTGCCGGGCCGGCTGGATCGCAGGGCGCCACGCCGGCGCGCGATGGCGGCACCGGCGACCTGGTCCTGAGCCAGGAAGACCCGGCCGATCCGGCCCTGCTGCCGCTCTGGCGCGCCATGCTGGGCAGCAGTGAGAGCGCCGAGAAAATCTACCAGTCGCCCGAGTTTTTCAGTTTCCTCTGCAGCTGTCCGGATGGCGACCCGGCCGCCCTGTTCTCGGTCGCACGCCGCGACGACGGCCGCATCCTCGGCCTGGTGCCGGTGCGCCTGGGCCGGGAGACGCTCGATTACGGGATCGCCCCCCTGTTGGCGCTCGCGCCGCGCATGAAAGTGGTCCGGATTCTCGGCAGCGTGCCCCTGCTGGCGCTGGAGGGCGACCGCGCCCAGCAACTGATCGACTGCCTGTTTGCCCGGTACCCGGAGGCCGATGCGATTTCCATGCAGGCCGTGCCGATCGAGAGCGACTGGTGGCAAGCCGTGGCCCCGGGCCTGGAACGGGGCGCGCGCCAGCGCGCGTATGTGCTCAACGACTGGCGCGACTGCCACACCATCCCGCTGCCGGAAAGTTTTGAGCTCTACCTCAAGCAGTTCAGCGCCAAGAAGCGCTACAACCTGTCGCGCCAGGTCAAGCAGCTGGAAAAGCAGGTCGGCGCGATGAGCGTCGAGCGCATTGTGGACGCCGGCCAGGTGCCGGCCATGCTGGCCGTGGCCAGCGCGCTGGCCACGCCGTACGAGCGTAACGGCCTGCTCAGCGAAGCCGAATTCATGACGCTGGCCGACGCGGGCCTGCTGCTGTCGTACGTGGTGTCGTGCGGCGGCACTGCGTGCGGCGCGGTGATCGGCTCGCTGTCGAACGGCGTCTGGCACGTCTACAAGATTCTCTGGGACGCCCGGTATGCGGGCCTGTCGATCGGCACCTCGATCCTGCACGTCAGCATCGAGGACGCCATCGCACAGGCGCGGCCGGTGTCGATCGATCTCGGCTACGGCAGTCCCAACCGCGATTTCAACTCCTCCCACAAGCTGATGAAGCGCGCGCACGTGCTGCTGTACCGCCACACCCTGCGCAACCGCCTGGCAGTGCTCGCGCATGCCGGCGTCACCAGTGCCGCCGCGCCGCTGCGCAAGGCGATCAAGGACCTGCGCAAGCGCATCATGGCGGCGCGTGCCAAAGGCGGCGGCAGCCCGGCCTGATGGCTAAGTACCCGCTCGAAAATAAATGTGATTTTTGGCTTCCATACCCGGCGCGCTGCGGCGTTGCCCGCCGCTAGCAGTGCTCGCACTGCGTCGCGTCGTGCGCCTTGCATCGCATCCGGCTATGTTCGCCAAAACTTCACATTTATTTCCGTTCGGGTACTTAGGGGCCGAAGCGGCAAGCCCGCCCGCGGCGCGGCGGTGCGCTACAATCGTAGCCACCGCCACTGCCATGCTTCCTAAGCCGCCTGCCATGACCGCGATTGCGCCCGCGCTGTTCCCACCGATTCAACCGATCCGCAGCGGCATGCTGCCGGTCGACGCGCTGCACACCATCTATTGGGAAGAAGTCGGCAATCCCGACGGCGTGCCGGTGCTGTTCCTGCATGGCGGCCCGGGCGCCGGTCTGTCGCCCCAGCACCGCCGCTTTTTCGATCCGCGCCACTACCGCGTGATCCTGTTCGACCAGCGCGGGGCCGGCAAGTCTACTCCGCTGGGCGAATGGCGCAATAACACCACGCAGCTGCTGATCGAAGACATCGAAACCCTGCGCGACAAGTTCGGCATCGACAAGTGGCTGGTGTTCGGCGGCTCGTGGGGGTCGACCCTGGCGCTGGCGTACGGCCAAGCGTATCCCGAGCGCTGCCTCGGCTTCGTGCTGCGCGGGATTTTTCTGTGCACCGCCGCCGAGATCGACTGGTTCCTTCACGGCGTGGCCTGGTTCTACCCCGAGCTGTACGATGAATTCGTCGCGCCCATTCCCGAAGCCGAGCGCGGCGACCTGCTGCAAGCCTACGCGCGGCGCATGCTGTCGGACGACCCCAGACAGTACTGGCCGGCCGCGCGCGCCTGGAGCCGCTTTGAAGGTCGGCGCGTGTTCCTGCTGCCGCAGCCCGAGGAAAGCAGCTCCGACACGCTCGACCTCGGCGTCGGCAGGCTGGAAACCCACTACATGGCCAATGGCGGCTTCTTCGAGGAAGGCCAGCTGCTGCGCGAAGTGGGCCGCATCGCCCACCTGCCGGCGGTGATCGTGCAGGGCCGCTACGACGTCATCTGTCCGCCGCTGTCGGCCTACCGCCTGCACCAGGCCTGGCCTGGGTCGGTGCTCAAGATGATTCCGGACGCCGGCCATGGCGCGCTCGAAAAAGGCATCGCCGCGGCGCTGGTAGGTGCGACCGAGCAATTCAAACGCGCGCGCCGCTTCGCCTGACAGTCGGGCTGTTACACTAGCAACACATAACTGGTAACACATAATTAGAAACACTCATTTGCAACATTCGACGCGCCTCCCATGAATATCCAGATCACCGACATCGGCCACGTCATCCAGCTGGCCATTGCCCCGGTCTTCCTGCTGACCGGCGTGGGCACCAAGCTGACCGTGCTGACCAACCGGCTGGCGCGCATTATCGACCGCACCCGGGTGCTTGAAGACCGGCTCGACATCGGCCATAGCGACGCCTACATGGCCGAACTGCGGGTGCTGTACCAGCGCTCGCACCTGATTAACTACGCGATCTCGCTGTCGACCCTGTGCGGCCTCTTGATCTGCCTGGTCATCGCCATGCTGTTCTTCGGCGACACCACCAACCTGCCGCTGGACAAATACATCGCCGCTTTCTTCGTACTGGCCATGTTTGCCCTGATCGGCAGCTTCGTCTACCTGCTGCGCGAGATTTTCATCGCCTCCAGGAGCATGCGCTTCGGCCGCCACACGCACCGCAGGGCCCGCACGCGCAGCGATGATCCTAAAGTGTAAATTTATAAAATGACGAACGATTGAGCGAAAGATTGAGCCAAACCATGCACGACTACCAACGCCCGCCCACGCTGTACCGCTACGCCCCGCGCGACGAACTCGAAGCAGCTTTAAAGACCGGCCAGTTCCGCCTGGTACCTGCCAACAACTGCCTGACCCTGTCGTTCTCGCAGGCCTGGGACAAATCGCTGTTCGAAGTGCTTGGCGGCGATGCCTGCCTGATCATCCACAACACCGAAGAATTCGGCGAACGCTTGCACCGCGCGGTGCAGCGCACCTTGCCGAGCTGGGCCGGGATTGACGGCGCCGTCGAATACGGCACCCGCGCCGCGCTCGGCCAGGCCTTCACCAAGACCCTGGCCGAAGCCGACGAGCGCGAATGGCAATTCGCCTGGCGCGCCATGGCGCCGCAGCTGAGTTTGAATCCGGTGACGGTCAAGATCGGCAGCCTCGAACAGTTCGCCGAACTGCGCGACCGCGAAAGCTATCCGGCCTGATCAGTTAGGGCCGTCGATGTGCGCCAGCACGGCGGCCAGCATGCGCTCGATGTCCGAGCGCAGCATGTTCGCGCCCAGCATGCCCGGCACATAAAAGCGCGGCACCATCTTGCCGGTGTAGAGGATGCGGGTGCCGCCGCTATCGGGCATGGGCACCAGCTCCCAGCGGCACTGGTACATCTTCATGTCGCCTTCCACCAGGCCGATATCGATGGCCGACATCGGCTCCTCGTTAATCTGCACCACCAGGTGGATATTCTTCCGGAAAAACAGAAAGCGCGCCTGTCCGAATTGCTCGAGCACGGTACGGTTGCCGCTGCGCGACAGCACTTTCGCGCGCTTTAAGTCCGGCACGAATTCCGGCATCCGTTCATAACTCGTCAACACCTTCCATACCACGGCCGGCACCGCCTTTACGGTCCCGCTGGCGCTCACTTCGAACTGATGTTGGCCATCCACATCGACCCGCTTGACGCTGACCTCGAGCGGCTCCACCTGCGCCGCGGCGGGCAGGGTGAACATGAAAGTTAGCAACATGAGTAGACGGGCAAGCATCGCCTTAGCCTACGGGAAACGCCGCACCCTGACAAGGGAACACATCCAACCGTGCGCACGTAACCGTTCGCCAACAATCGAAAATCGGGACAGACTTTACTTTTTACGCAGCACCACGCAGCCGATCGAATAGCCGGCCCCGAACGAGCAGATCACGCCATGCGCCCCTGGTGGCAGGTCGTCCTGGTATTTGTGGAAGGCGATGATGGAGCCGGCCGACGAGGTGTTGGCGTAGCTGTCGAGGATCACCGGCGCCTCGTTCGGCTCGGCGTCGCGGCCCAGCAGCATGCGGGTGATCAAGAGATTCATATTGAGGTTGGCCTGGTGCAGCCAGTAGCGCGATACCTGCGCCACTTCCAGCCCGGCCGCCGTCACGGTGGCGCGGATCATCTCGGCGGCCATCGGGCACACTTCCTTGAACACCTTGCGGCCCTGCTGGCGGAACAGCTTGTCGGATTTACCGACGCCGCTCTCGTCGAAGCGGTTCATGAAGCCGAAGTTGTTGCGGATGTTGTTCGAAAAGCTGGTCTTGAGTTTGCTATCCAGGATCTCGAACTGGTGTTCGGACACCGCCGTGTCGGCCGCTTCGATGACCATCGCGGTGCAGGCGTCGCCGAAAATGAAGTGGCTGTCGCGGTCGCGGAAGTTGAGGTGGCCGCTGGTGATTTCCGGATTGAGAACGAGCACCGCGCGCGCCTGGCCGCTCTGCACCGCCGCTTGCGCCGTCTGGATGGCGAAGGTGGCCGACGAGCAGGCCACGTTCATGTCGAAGCCGTAGCCGTCGATGCCGAGCGCGGCCTGCACTTCGACCGCCATGGCCGGATAGGCGCGCTGCAGATTGCTGCAGGCGACCAGCACCATGTCGATGTCGGCCGGGGTGCGGCGCGCGCGCTCGAGGGCGGCGCGCGCCGCGGCCACGCACATCTCGGCCTGCAGCGACAGTTCGTCGTCGGCGCGCTCGGGAATGCGCGCGGTCATGTGGGCCGGGTCGAGGATGCCGTCTTTTTCCATCACGTAGCGCGAGACGATGCCCGAGGCCTTTTCGATGAAGGCGGCGCTCGATCCTTCGATCGCGGCCGCTTCGCCCGCCGCGATGGCCTCGGCGTGCTCGCGGTTGTGCAGCTCGGCATAGGCGTTGAAGGCGGTGACCAGTTCTTCGTTGGAAATGGCGTGCGGTGGCGTGAACAGTCCGGTGCCGCTGATGACGACTAGTTTCATTGTGTGAACTTTCGATTGGGGAAGCCGGGATCCTCCGGCACATCGATCCAATTTTACACAATGCACCGATGGCGGCGGGCTATTTTGCCCGCTGCGCCAGGGTGGTACGGGCTTTGGACAGCTGCAGCGGCTCGCCTTTGAGGTGCTTCAATGCCTGCTGCAGCTGGAAGTCGCCGGGGCTGCCGTATTCGATGGGCGTTCTGGCGCGTTCCAGCGCGGCCATGCGCAGTTCTTCCTCGGCTTCGTCCAGCCGGTCGGCGGCGCTGCCGGCAGTGCCGCGGTCCGTGGCGAGGTGCTTGTCGAGGTCCGCTTCGCGCAGGCGCAGGCTGTTCAAGCCGTCGCCGTCGGCGTATTCGTCCACCGGCAGGTCGGGGGTGATGCCCTTGGCCTGGATGGTGCGCCCGAGCGGGGTGTAGTAGCGCGCGGTGGTCAGCTTGACCGCGGTGTCGCTGGTGAGCGCGCGGATGGTCTGCACCGAACCTTTGCCGAAGGTCTGGCTGCCGATGATGGTGGCGCGCTTGTAGTCCTGCAGGGCGCCGGCGACGATCTCGGAGGCCGAGGCCGAGCCGGTGTTGACCAGCACCGCCACCGGCAGCGTCTTGAGCGCGGCCGGCAGTTTGGCCAGCGCGTCGTGGTCGCCGTCAAGCGAGTAGAACTCCGGGCGCGCGTACAGGCGCTGGCGCGAGTCGGCCAGCTGGCCGTTGGTGGAGACGATCTCCGCGTCGCGCGGCAAGAACGCCGCGGCCACGCCGACCGCGCCCTGCAGCAGGCCGCCGGGGTCGTTGCGCAGGTCCAGCACCAGGCCCTTCAAGGCCGGATCTTGTTTGTACAGGGCCAGGATGCGTGCGGCCATGTCGTCCACGGTGGGCTCCTGGAACTGCGAGATGCGCAGCCAGGCGTAGCCGGGTTCGACGATTTTGCCCTTGACGCTTTTCTGGATGATTTCCTGGCGCGTGATGGTGATGTCCAGCGGCTCGGCCAGCGCCTTGCGCACGACCGTCAGCGTGACCCGGGTATTGGGCTCGCCGCGCATGCGCTTGACCGCTTCGTCGATGCCCTTGCCCTGCACCGGCAGGCCGTCGATGCGGGTGATCAGGTCGCCGGCCTGGATGCCGGCGCGCCAGGCCGGCGAATCCTCGATCGGGGCGACGATGCGGATGTAGCCTTCTTCGCTCTGGCCGATCTCGATGCCCAGGCCGACGAACTTGCCCTCGGTGCCTTCGCGCAGGTCGCGGTAGGCTTTCTGGTCCAGGTAGGCCGAATGCGGGTCCAGTGAAGCGACCATGCCGGAGATGGCGTCGGTGAGCAGCTTCTTGTCGTCGACCGCTTCGACGTAGTCGGATTTGATCAGGCCATACACGTCGGCCAGCTGGCGCAGTTCGCTGATGGGCAGGGCGGGGCTCACCGGTTTTTGGGCCAGCGCCGAGAACTGCATCGTCATTGCCACGCCGGCGATGACGCCAGCGGCCACCAGACCGGCGTTTTTGAAGGACGAACCCATGGATGTCACCTGCTACGATTGGGAACTGCGTGTGAAATCAGTATAAACCCGAAACGCGGCAGCAAACAGCCACCGGCGCAAACTGTGCGGTTTGCAGCAGTTTGTGTTTCCATTCCGTTCACTTGTGTATCGTAAAGTAAAAAAATGAAAAGGTCGCTGCGGCCTGGGAAGTCAGCCGATAGAATGCCATCATTCCCGGCAAACGTCGGTTAAATATACGATAACAATACCAGTCTCATCACAAACCTCCATGCATAAACTGCTTCCCCTTGCCTGCCTGCTGGGCGCCGCCGGCGCGTATGCCCAAAGCGCTCCATCTGCCGAGGTGCCGGCCAATCCAGCGCCCCTGAATGTCGAAAGCGGCAAAAAGGTGGTGCCTTCGGTGACCGTCAGCGGCAGCCGCGCCAACGATACCCAGACCCGCCAGATGTCGACCGCGGCCAAGATGGTGTTCGGGCGCGAGGAGCTGGACCGCAACGGCGACAGCAGCGTGGGCGAAATCCTCAAGCGCCTGCCCGGTGTCACCATGGGCGGGCCGCCGGGCCGGGGCGGCGGCGGGGTGCGCATGCGCGGCATGGGCAATGGCTATACCCAGATGCTGGTCAACGGCGAACGCCCGCCGGCCGGCTTCTCGCTCGAATCGCTCTCGCCCGACCAGGTCGAACGCATCGAGATCATGCGCGGCCCGGTGGCCGAGCACAGCACCCAGGCCATCGCCGGCACCATCAACATCATCCTGCGCGAAGGCTACCAGCAGAAGGACGTGCAGCTGCGCGTGTCCGACAACATCGAGCAGGGCCGCCACAGCCCGCAAGTGTCGGTCAGCGCGCCCTTCAAGATCGGCGAACTGTCGGTGCTGCTCAATGGCCAGGCCCAGCACTCGCGCCAGCAGGACGAGAGCTTTACCGTGAACGAGGATGTGCTGACCACCGGCGAGATCGTGCGCCAGCAGCGCATCGCCTACGGCAGCGAGCGCGATAACAAGAGCGTGCACCTGGCGCCGCGCCTGTCGTATCGTTTCAAGAATGGCGACACGCTTAACTTCCAGCAGTTCATCATGCATAACCGCAGCAGCGGCAGTTCCGAGAACCTGCTGACCCAGACCGTGGGGCTGGCGCCGTATGCCGTCTCGCAGGGCCATTCGGAATCGTCGAACACCTTCTTCCGCGGCTTCGGCAACTGGGTGCACCGGATGAACGAAGGCGCCAAGCTGGATGTGAAGTTCGGTTTCGGCGGCGGTAACAGCGACAGCGAGTCGGAACGCCAGCAGTACGACGCGGCCAACACGGCGCGCGACCGCTTCGTCGACAACAGCAGCGCCAGCCAGCGCGGCCTGTCGACCGGCGGCAAATACACTTCGCCGATGGGCAAGGGCCACCTGCTGGCGGCCGGCTGGGACATCGAAACACAAACCCGCGAACAGACCAGCGATTCGCTGCGTAACGGCGTGACGCGCTTTGCCGGCTCGGGCGACAACATGGATGCCGATACCCGCCGCGTGGCCTTCTTCATCCAGGACGAGTGGGACATCACGCCGCAGTTCTCGACCTACCTCGGCCTGCGCTGGGAAGGCATCCGCACCACCAGCACCAACCGCGGCAACGATGTGAAGAACAGCAGCAGCGTGTGGAGCCCGGTGCTGCACGGCGTGTGGCGCATTCCGGGGTACGAGAAAGACCAGATCCGCGCCAGCCTGACCCAGAGCTACAAGGCGCCGCAGCTGAACGACCTGATCGCGGCGCCCGTGTTCTCCGACCCCAACGAGCGCACCAGCCCTGACCGCAGCGGCAACCCCAAGCTGAAGCCCGAACTGGCGCGCGGCATCGACATCGCCTACGAACATTACCTGGGCAAAAGCGGCATCCTGTCGGCCAGCGGCTTTGTGCGCGATATCGACAATCTGATGCGGCGCGAGCTGGTGACTTATGTGGTCAATGGCCAGACCCGCTGGCTGTCGCTGCCATCGAACGTTGGCAAGGCGCGCACCAGCGGGATCGAGCTGGAAGCCAAATTCCAGCTGGCCGAGCTGGTGGCCAACGTTCCGAATGTCGACCTGCGCGCCAACTACAGCCGCTTCTGGTCGAAGGTCGACGGCATCCCCGGCCCGGACAACCGGCTCGATGGCCAGGCCAAACAGACCGCCAACTTCGGCCTGGATTACCGGCTCAAGAGCCTGCCTCTGACGGTCGGCGGCAGCTTCAACTGGACCCCGGACACCTGGGTGCAGATCAGCGATTCGGAGCGAAGTTTTACCGGCGTCAAACGGCAGTCCGACCTCTACGCGCTGTGGAAGTTCAGCGGCAATACCCAATTGCGCATCTCGGCCAACAACCTGGCCGGCGACGACTACCTGACCGGCCGCTATGTCACGGCGACCAGCACGCAGCCGCTGTTTTCGCGCTCGGACAGCAGCGCGCGCACTTACACCACCTGGAGCGCGCGCCTCGAAATGAAGTTGTAAGCATCAACCGAAAAAGGGCGTCACTGTGATCACTTCCTTACAAAGGACCGCTGTGAAACGATATTTGCTCAGTTCCCTCGCCCTGGCCCTGGCGGCCGCTTTCGCCCAGGCCGAACCCACCAAGGAATCGCCGCTGTCCGGCATCGATGTACAGAACATCGATACCTCGGTGCGCCCGCAGGACGACTTCTTCACCTATCTGAACGGCACCTGGCTGAAGACCACCCAGATCCCGGCCGACCGCTCCAGCTGGGGCACTTTTTACCAGCTGCGCGACGAGACCCAGCCGCGCCTGCGCGAGCTGATCGAAGAGGCCCAGCGCGACCCGGCTAACAAACCCGGCACCGAAGCGCAAAAGCTGGGCGACTTGTACGCCAGCTTCATGGACCAGGAACGGCGCGACAAGCTAGGCTACAAGCCGTTGGCGGGCGAGCTCTCGCGCATCCGCGCCTTGCGCGACAAGAAGGCGATTCCCGCGCTGATGGCCCACCTCGGCCAGATCGGCGTGAGCGTGCCTTATTCGATCTACATCGGGCAGGACGCGCGCGCCTCGACCCGCTACGCGGCCTACATCAGCCAGTCGGGCCTGGGCCTGCCGGACCGTGATTACTACCTCAAGCTGGACGATGCCAAGCTGGCCGACATGCGCGCGAAGTACGAACGGCATATCGCCACCACGCTCGGCCTGGCCGGCGCCCAGGCGCCGCAGGACGCGGCGCGCGCCATCGTGGCGCTGGAAACCGCGCTGGCGCAGGCGCAGTGGACCAAGGTGGAGGCACGCGACCCGGTCAAGCGCTACAACAAGATGGACTTCAAGCAGCTGGCCGCGCTCACCCCGGGCTACGACTGGAACAGCGCATTGGCGGGGGCCGGCATCGCCAACAAGGCCGATTACGTGATCGCCGCCCAGCCCAGCTACCTGGAGGGCTTCGGCAAGCTGCTGGCATCGACCGGGCTGGCTACCTGGAAGGCTTACTTCGAGTGGCAGCTGCTGAACGCCTATTCAAAATACCTGTCGCAGGATTTCGTCAACGCCGATTTCGCGTTTTACGGCACGGTGGTGACCGGCGCGGCCGAGAACCAGCCGCGCTGGAAGCAGGCGGTAGGCAGTGTGGAGGGCGCGCTGGGCGAGGCGCTGGGCAAGCGCTATGTGGCGCGCCATTTTCCGCCCGAGCGCAAGGCGCGCATGGAGACCCTGGTGGCCAACCTGCTGGCCGCCTACAAGGACAGCATCGACCAGCTGGACTGGATGGGCGCGGAGACCAAGAAGGAAGCGCAAGCCAAGCTGGCCAAGTTCCGCCCCAAGATCGGTTACCCGAGCAAATGGCGCGACTACTCGGCCCTGCACATCGCGCGCGAAGACCTGGTCGGCAACATGATGAGGGCGCGCACCTTTAACCATCAGCGCAACGTCAACAAGCTGGGTAAACCAATCGACCGCGAAGAATGGGGCATGACGCCGCAGACGGTCAATGCCTACTACAGTTCGAGCATGAACGAGATCGTGTTCCCGGCCTCGATCCTGCAGCCGCCGTTCTTCGACATG
>CAMLFK010000128.1 GCA_946479255.1 uncultured Oxalobacteraceae bacterium | reverse complement strand
TTACCTGGAAACGGCGTTGTGCGTTAGGGTCCCGCCCTTGGGTCCCGCCCTTGGGCCCCGCCGGAACCATTCCCCATCCCCACTGTCTTACCGTAGTGCCTGCATTGCGCTGCATTGCGCTTCAGCCTTGGCCACGTCCGCTGCCGGCGGCGGCGGACGCCATGCGCTGTCCACCCCATGCTGTCCGGCTGCCTGGTCCCATTCATGTCCATTGCACTGTCCGTTCTCGTCCAGCCCTCGCGCACCTTGCGGCGTGCGCTGGTGGCTTGCGGTGCGGCGCATGCCGCCATGGGCGCTGCCATCCTGGCCGGCTGGGCCGGGCCGCTGCCGCGGCCGGGCCTGCTGGCCACGGCGGCGCTGGCCTGTGCCGCACTCGCCTGGGTCCGGGCCGCGGCCGCGCCAACCACGCACCAAATTGATGTATCTGGACTCGGAGAGATTCGGCTAACTGTAAAACAGAAGCTGGGACGCGCGCCATCGCCGGCGCTGCCGATGCAGCTGTTGCCGGGATCAACTTTGTGGCCGCAACTGCTGCTGTTGCAGCTGGCGGCAGGCGACAGCGAAAAGGGCGTGCTCCTGCTGGTCTTGCCTGACAGCCTGACGCAAGATCAGTTTCGGGCTTTGGCAGTGGCGAGTCGCAGCATTTCTGCCCGGAATAAAATATTTTTGGGAAAGAACAAAATAGTTTGAACTTATTGCAACGGGCCAACTCTATATACGTATGGACGCGCCCACGCCGCAGCCACGAGGGCATGGTCAGTGATGACAGAACGCGAGTGTGATCAACTGCTGGTTGAACGCGTCCAGGCTGGCGAACGGCAGGCGTTCGACCTATTAGTCGGAAAGTACCAGCGCCGCCTGATGCGCCTGGTGTCGCGCCTGGTGCACGACCCGGCCGAAGCGGAAGATGTTGTTCAGGAGACTTTTATTAAGGCGTACCGTGCCCTCCGGCATTTTCGGGGTGACTCGGCATTTTATACTTGGTTATATCGGATCGGGATTAACACGGCAAAGAATTATCTCGTCACACAGGGCAGGCGCACTCCCACCTCGACGGAGGCCGATGCGGAGCGCGCTGAAGGGTTTGACGACGCGGACAGCCTGCGCGACATCAACACCCCGGAGTCTATGTTGGCGAGCAAGCAGATCGCCTATACGGTCAATGCCGCGATGGAGGCGCTGCCGCTGGAATTGCGCACGGCGATCGTCCTGCGGGAGATTGAAGGTTTGAGCTACGAAGAGATATCTGAAGTCATGGCTTGTCCCATCGGCACGGTGCGCAGTCGGATTTTCCGGGCGCGCGAGGTGATTGCCGATAAATTGCGGCCCTTGCTGGATTTGCCGGGAGACAAGCGACGATAGGTGTAGCGATGATCGTTTTAACTGGTGGTAACGTTGATTCACACACCTATGGTAATGGAACTGAAGATGGACACTCATAAAAAAATCCGTGTGCACCTGTCGGCCCTGGTCGATGGCAATCTGGCGCCCTCGGACGTCGAACTGGCCCTCGCGGCCCTGCAGTCTGCCGACGGGCAGCAAACCTGGGACACGTATTTCCGCATCGGCGACGAGCTGCGGGCCCAGTCCACGCCGCCGCTGTCGGAGGGCTTCTCGGCCCGGCTGGCGGCGCGCCTGGACGCCGAACCGCTGCCGCTGCGGCGCTCGCGGACCGCAGCCGATAATGCGCCGGGACGGCGCGCCAGCCAAGCGCCACGGCGTGCGCCATCTTCGAACGGCGGCGGCGCCCCGCTCAGCTTCGCGGAAGGCGACGGCAAGGGTGAGTTGCGGGCCGAGGGCAGTGAGGGAAGTGTTCCCGCGTCCGGCGAGCTGCCGGCCGACGGCAAGGCGGTGGTATCGCCCAAGCCCGCGATCGCCTCGGTTTCCTGACCCCGGTTTTCGGTCCGGCGGACCCCAGGCCGGTGCCTGGACCGCCGGGCACCGTGGCTTGCGCGACACGGTGGCGATTTTGGCTTACCATAACGTCAATCGTTCCCACCTTAGTTCCCATCCATAAGCGCCATGACTTTGACCCTTCCTGTAGCACCCAAGCTCGCCAGCAAGCTCGTCTCAGTAATGCTCGTCGCCAGTGCGAGCCTCACTTTCACCGCCCCCGTTGCGCTAGCCGCGCCCGTCAATGCGCCGCTGGTGACCGGCTTGCCCGACTTCACCGACCTGATCGACAAGGTCGGTCCCGCCGTCGTCAATATCCGCACCACCGAAAAAGCCCGCCCCACCCAGGGCGCCCCCGGCGAGGAAGAGATGCAGGAATTCCTGCGCCGCTTCTTTGGCGGCCAGCCGGTGCCGCGGTCGCCCGGTCCGGCCCCGCGCGGACGGCGCGCGCCCCAGGCGCCCGAAGAGCAGGTCCAGCGCGGCGTCGGTTCCGGCTTCATCATTTCCGACGACGGCTACGTGCTGACCAATGCCCACGTGGTCGATGGCGCCGACGAGGTGTACGTGACGCTGACCGACCGCCGCGAATTCAAGGCCAAGGTGCTGGGCAGCGACAAGCGCACCGACGTGGCCGTGCTCAAGGTCGAGGCGACCAGGCTGCCGCGCCTGTTGATGGGCGACTCCAGCAAGATCCGCGTGGGCGAATGGGTCATCGCCATCGGCTCGCCTTTTAACCTGGACAACACCGTCACCGCCGGCATCATCTCGGCTAAATCGCGCGACACCGGCGACTACCTGGCGCTGATCCAGAGCGACGTCGCGGTCAACCCCGGCAACTCGGGCGGTCCGCTGATCAATATGCGCGGCGAAGTCATCGGCATCAACTCGCAGATCGCCACCTTGTCCGGCGGCTATAACGGCATTTCCTTCGCCGTGCCGATCGACGAAGCCATGCGCGTTGCCGAGCAGCTCAAAAAGACCGGCAAGGTCACGCGCGGCCGCATCGGCGTGCAGATCGGCGAAGTCAGCAAGGAAGTGGCGGAGTCGCTCGGCCTGGGTGCGGCGCGCGGCGTCGAGGTGTCGCTGGTGGAGCCGGGCGGGCCGGCCGACAAGGGCGGCATCAAAGTCGGCGACATCATCCTCAAATTCAATGGCCAGGCCATCGAGCGCCAGGGCGATTTGCCGCGCCTGGTTGGCAACGCCGCGGTCGGCAGCCGCGCCATGATCACCGTGTGGCGCCAGGGCAAGCAGCTCGACATCCCGGTCAATATCGTCACCCTCGACGACGACAAGGACAAGGAAAAGAAAACCCCGGGCGGCAAACCGGCGCCGGAACAAAAGCCCAACGCTCTCGGCCTGGCCGTGGCGGACCTGCCGGAAGCCCAGAAGCGCGAGCTCGACCTGGACGCCGGCGTGCTGGTGGGCGCCAGCGAAGGCGCGGCGGCGCGGGCCGGCTTGCGCCCTGGCGACGTGATCCTGCAGCTCAATAACGTCGTAGTGAAGAGCGCCAGCCAGTTCAATGCCCTGGCCGCCAAGCTCGACCCGAAGAAGAGCGTGGCGGTGCTGGTGCGGCGCGACGATACCACCCAGTATCTGGTCATCAGGCCGCGTTCCTAAGGTAAGGCAGGCCCGATGCAAACCCTGCACTTTACGCTTTACTCGCGCTCGTATTGCCACCTCTGTGAAGACATGCTCGAAGCGCTGCTGGCCCTGCAAACGGAGCAGCTGCGTTTTGAGGTGGCCATCCTCGACGTCGATGCCGACCCCGCCCTGGTGGCACGCTTCGACGAGCTGGTGCCGGTGCTGTTCGGCGCCGGCGTGGCGGATGAATTGTGTCATTACCACCTTGACGAGGCGGCCGTGCGCCGCCATATCTTTCACGCCGCCTTGGTGGCATAGAGCGCGTCGCAGCTGGCCAAAATGGTACTTTTTTCGCGCGAAACGGGAGTTTGGCCGCTGCTGTGCAGCATAAACCGGGCTTTCTACCCTGAAATCCGGTAAAATGCCACGGTCGGAAAAGCACCACTCCATCGTCAAAGCTACTCTCGCCTGCTTTTATTTTCGGATAGTTTCGGAATCAAGGCCGGATCCAACGCAGATCAAGGCGCTCGCCTGGGGATGCCATGCCCCCTCGGAGCGCTTTTTTCGTATGGCGGCGCCGATGTCGTCCTTCCACCTGTTTTACATTGCATTATTAAAATTGCATCAATGAACAACATACGTAACTTCTCCATCATCGCCCACATCGATCACGGTAAATCGACCCTGGCCGACCGTATCATCCAGATCTGCGGCGGCTTGTCCGACCGCGACATGGAAGCCCAGGTGCTCGATTCGATGGACCTGGAACGCGAGCGCGGCATCACCATCAAGGCGCAGACCGCGGCGCTGCACTACAAGGCGCGCGACGGCCAGGTGTATAACCTGAACCTGATCGACACCCCCGGCCACGTCGACTTCAGCTATGAAGTGTCGCGCTCGCTGTCGGCTTGCGAAGGCGCGCTGCTGGTGGTCGACGCTTCCCAGGGCGTGGAAGCCCAGACCGTGGCCAACTGCTACACCGCGCTCGACCTGGGCGTCGAGGTGGTGCCGGTGCTCAACAAGATCGACTTGCCGCACGCCGATCCAGCCAACGCGATCGCCGAGATCGAAGACGTGATCGGCATCGACGCGGCCGACGCCGTCAAGTGCTCGGCCAAGAGCGGCCTGGGCGTGGAAGACGTGCTGGAATCGCTGATCGCCAAGGTGCCGCCGCCCAAAGGCGACCCCAAGGCACCGCTGCAGGCGCTGATCGTCGACTCGTGGTTCGACAACTACGTCGGCGTGGTCATGCTGGTACGCGTGATGAACGGCACCTTGAAGCCGAAAGAAAAGATCCTCTTGATGGCGTCCGAATCGACCCAGCTGGTCGAAAGCGTCGGCGTGTTCAGCCCCAAATCGGTATCGCTGCCGGAAATTTCCGCTGGCCAGGTAGGTTTCGTGATCGCCGGCATCAAGGAATTGAAAGCCGCCAAAGTGGGCGACACCGTCACCCACGCCGCCAATCCCGCTCCGGCGCCGCTGCCAGGCTTCAAGGAAGTCCAGCCGCAGGTGTTTGCCGGCCTGTTCCCGGTGGAAGCGAACCAGTACGACGCCCTGCGCGACTCGCTGGAAAAACTGAAACTGAACGACGCCGCCCTGATGTACGAGCCGGAAGTGTCGCAGGCGCTGGGCTTCGGCTTCCGCTGCGGCTTCCTCGGCCTGTTGCACATGGAAATCGTGCAAGAGCGCCTGGAGCGCGAATTCGACATGGACCTGATCACCACCGCGCCGACGGTGGTGTACGAAGTGATCATGCGCGACGGCAGCATGGTGCGGGTGGATAACCCGTCCAAGATGCCGGACCCGTCCAAGATCGAAGAAGTGCGCGAGCCTATCGTCACGGTCAATCTGTACATGCCGCAGGAATATGTCGGCTCGGTCATTACCCTGTGTATCGCCAAGCGCGGCATCCAGATGGACATGAGCTACCACGGCCGCCAGGTCAAGCTGATCTACGAAATGCCGATGGCCGAGATCGTGCTGGACTTCTTCGACCGCCTCAAGTCCACCTCGCGCGGCTACGCCTCGATGGATTACGACTTCAAGGAATACCGCGCGGCCGACGTGGTCAAGGTCGACATGCTGATCAACAGCGAAAAAGTCGACGCCCTGGCCATCATCGTGCACCGCGCCAACGCGCCTTACCGCGGCCGCCAGGTGGCCGCGAAGATGCGCGAACTGATCCCGCGCCAGATGTTCGACGTGGCGATCCAGGCCGCGATCGGCGCGACGATCATCTCGCGCGAGAACGTCAAGGCGCTGCGCAAGAACGTGCTGGCCAAGTGCTACGGCGGCGACATCAGCCGTAAGAAGAAACTGTTGGAAAAACAAAAGGCCGGCAAGAAGCGCATGAAGCAGGTCGGCTCGGTGGAAATTCCTCAAGAAGCATTCCTGGCAATCTTACAAGTGGAAGAGAAATGAACCTGCAAGTCATCTTAGGTAACTTTGCATTGATCCTGTTCGTCGCCATGGTGGTGACGGGCATCATTTGGTTCTTCGATACTTTCTACCTTGCCAGGAAGCGCCGCGCCAACGCCGATGCCGCCCTGGCCGCCTTCGACGAGCGCAACGCCAAGCTGGCGGCCACCGGCGTCAAGCCGGACACCAGCGGGCGCGCGCACATCGAAGCGGCGCTGCTGCGCCAGCCGACCTGGATCGAGTACTCCGGCAGTTTTTTCCCGGTGATCGCGCTGGTGTTCTTCCTGCGTTCCTTCCTGTACGAGCCGTTCAAGATTCCGTCGACCTCGATGGTGCCGACCCTGCTGGTGGGCGACCTGATCCTGGTGAACAAGTTCACCTACGGCATCCGCCTGCCTGTCTTAAATAAAAAGATCATCGATGTCAACGATCCGCAGCGCGGCGACGTCATGGTGTTTAAGTATCCGAAAGATATGAGCCAGGACTACATCAAGCGCGTGGTCGGGGTCCCCGGTGATAAAATTACATATGAAAACAAGCGCCTGACCGTCAACGGCAAGCCGCTTAACTACACGGCCATGGACGAATACCTCGACGACGATGCACCTGTGTACCACAAGCAATTTATGGAAAGCTTGGGAGGAGTGCAACACCGCATCCTGAATATGGACGGCAAGCGTACCCTGGAACTTTCGCAAGTGGATAATTTCCCCGGCCGCGAAGCCTGCGTCTTTTCATACGAGAAATTTACCTGTACCGTACCTGAAGGCAATTACTTTATGATGGGCGATAACCGGGACAACAGTATGGACAGCCGTTACTGGGGTTTCGTTCCAAATAAAAATATTGTCGGCAAAGCGTTTTTCGTCTGGATGAACTTCGGGAACCTGAAACGCATTGGCGGCATCCATTAATCAGGAGAAGGTCATGGCCGCATCGCGGAGTAAGTTGCAACAAAATCTGTTCAAGCAGCGCGGCGTTTCGCTGTCCGGCCTGATTGTCTTGCTGGCAATGGTGGGCGTGATCGCTGTGCTGGCCATGAAAGTGTTTCCGAGCGTGCTTGAGTACCGGGCGATCAAGAAGACCATCGAGGCGGCCAAGGCCACCAAGGGCTCGGTCGTCGAGATCCAGAACACCTTCGACAAAAACGCCGACATCAGCGACATCGATTCCATCAAGGGCACTGACCTGATCATTTCCAAAGATACCGGCGAGACCGAAATCGGCTTCGCCTACGAAAAACGCATTCCGCTGGCCGGCAATGTCAGCCTAGTCATCGACTACGCCGGCACCACCGACAAGAGCGGTGTGGCTCCTGAAAAACCGGCAGCTCCCCAGTAAGGCGCACAACCCTAGAAATATCGACGATGAATCTTCAGTTATTGCAGACGCGCTTAGGTTATACGTTCCAGGATGCTGGCCTGTTGCAGCAAGCCTTGACGCACCGTAGCCATAGCAGCCTGCATAACGAGCGTCTCGAATTTCTCGGCGACTCCATCCTCAACTGCGTGGTCGCTTCGGTGCTGTACGAACGCTTCACCGCGATCGACGAGGGCGACCTGTCGCGCCTGCGCGCCAACCTGGTCAAACAGCAATCCCTGTACGAAATCGCCCAGAAACTGGAACTGTCGCAGTTCCTGCGCCTGGGCGAGGGCGAGCTCAAGTCGGGCGGTTTTCGCCGTCCCTCGATCCTGGCCGACACCCTCGAAGCGCTGCTCGGCGCGATTTTCCTGGACGCCGGCTTCAATGCCGCGCGCGATGTGATCCGCGCCTTCTACATTCCGATCCTCGATTCGGTCGATCCGCGCACGCTCGGCAAGGACGCCAAGACCCTGCTGCAGGAATTCCTGCAAAGCAAAAAAATCTCGCTGCCGACCTATAATGTCGTGGCCACCCACGGCGCCGCCCACAGCCAGGAATTCGAGATCGAATGCCTGGTGCCCAAGCTCGGCATCCAGGTGTACGGCCGCGGCGGCAGCCGCCGCGCCGGCGAACAGGCCGCCGCCAAGCTGGCCCTCGAAGTGGCCGAACAGGCCCTGCTCAAGTCGCCGGCGTCGGCGCGTAAAACCAAACCGCGCGCCGCCCAGCTCAAGCTGGCCGGCATCGCCACCATTCAAAGCGACGGCGAGGCAAGCCTTGACGGCGCTACGGACGCCAAGCCGTCCAAACTCCCGCATCCGGAAACCAAGTCAGCATGAACACCACAACTACTCCAGCAAACTTCCGTTGTGGCTATATCGCCATCGTCGGCCGCCCCAACGTGGGCAAATCGACCCTGATGAACGTGCTGATCGGCGCCAAAGTCTCGATCACCTCGCGCAAGGCCCAGACCACGCGCCACCGCATCACCGGCATCCAGACCCTGGACGATGCCCAATTTATTTACGTCGACACGCCCGGCTTCCAGACGCGCCACGCCAACGCCCTGAACAAGACGCTCAATAAGACCGTCACCAATACCCTGATCTCGGCCGACGTGATCCTCTACCTGGTCGAGGCCGGCACCTTCGGACCGGCCGACCAGCAAGTGATCGACCTGCTGCCGACCGATGTGCCGGTGATCCTGGTGATCAACAAAGCCGACCGGGTCAAGGACAAGGCTGCCCTGATGCCCTTCGCCCAGCAGCTCGCCGCCAAGCGCGAGTTTGCCGCCATCGTGCCGGTCTCGGCCAAGCTGCGCTTCCAGCTGGAAGGCCTGCAGAATGAAATCAAGCGCTTCCTGCCGGAAAACGACCCCATCTTCGGGCCGGACGACATCACTGACCGCAGCGAAAAATTCCTCGCCTCGGAAATCGTGCGCGAAAAACTGTTCCGCCTGGTCGGCGACGAATTGCCCTACACCAGCACCGTGCTGATCGAGCAGTTCGAACAGGAAGGCGAGCTGCGCCGCATCTTCGCCGCCATCCTGGTCGAGCGCGACACCCACAAGTCCATGATCATCGGCAACAAGGGCGCGCGCCTGAAGGAAGTCTCGACCCAGGCCCGCCTGGACATGGAAAAACTGTTCGGCGGCCCCGTGTACCTGGAAATCTGGGTCAAGGTGAAATCCGGCTGGGCCGACAACGAAGCGGGCCTGCGCGCCTACGGCTACGAGTAAGCCCACCGGAGCCGCCCCCGCGCGCATGGCCAACGACACCGATCTTGCCGTCCAGTCAGCACCTCCGGCAGCGGCGCCCAAGCGCCCGAGGCCGCCGCCGCGCGGCCCCAGCGGGCGGATCAGCGGCCAGCCCGCGTTCGTCCTGCACAGCTACCCCTACAAAGAAACCAGCCTGATCGTCGACATGTTCACGCGCGACTTCGGCCGCATCGGCCTGGTCGCCAAGGGCGCCAAACGGCCGCACTCGGCCCTGCGCGGGGTGCTGCAGACCTTCCAGCCGCTCCAGGCCGCCTGGAGCGGCAAGAATGAACTGCGCACCCTGATCAGCGCCGAGTGGGTGGGCGGCATGCTCCCGCTGGAAAAGACCGCGCTCCTGTGCGGCTTCTACCTGAACGAACTGCTGGTCAAACTGATCGCCCGCGACGACCCGCACCCGGCCCTGTTCGACCACTACGTCGCTACGCTCAACCAGCTGGCGCACAATGAACCTGTCACCATCGTCTTGCGAAAGTTCGAACGGGCCCTACTTAAAGAGACGGGCGTGGCCGCCGACCTGACCCGCTGCACCAGCACCCGCGCCCCGGTCGATGCCGGCACCGATTATGTGGTCGACCCCGAACGCGGCCCGCGCCTCGTCCGCGCCGCCGACACCTGGCCCGTCGTGTGCGGCAAGACCCTGCTCGACATGGAGCGCGAGGATTACAGCGACCCTGTCACCCAGGCCCAGAGCAAGCAGCTGATGCGCTTCCTGCTGGCGCACCAGCTGGGTGGCGCACCGCTGAACACGCGCCAGATCCTGATCGACCTGTCGCAGTTATAGATTTCTCTACTTTGGATTTCCCGCCATGAGCTTCCTGCAACCGAACGGCCCGGTCATCGACTTGGGTGTCAATATCGACCACGTGGCGACCCTGCGCAACGCGCGCGGCACCATTTATCCGGACCCGATCCGCGCCGCGCTGCTGGCCGAGCAGGCCGGCGCCGACGTCATCACCCTGCACCTGCGCGAAGACCGCCGCCACATCAAGGATGCCGACGTGGTGGCCCTGCGCCCGCAGTTGATGACCCGCATGAACCTGGAAGCGGCCGTCACGCAGGAGATGATCGACTTCGCCTGCCGGATCAATCCGCAGGATGTCTGCCTGGTGCCGGAGCGGCGCGAGGAAGTCACCACCGAAGGCGGGCTCGATGTGATCCGCTACTTCAAGGAAGTCGAGGCGGCCGTCAGGCAGCTTAAAGGGCAGGGTATCCGCGTGAGCCTGTTCATCGACGCCAACGAGCAGCAGATCGCCGCCGCGGCGGACGTCGGCGCACCGGTGATCGAACTGCACACCGGCCGCTATGCCGAAGCCCACGGCGACGAAGTGGCGCAGGAACTGGCGCGTGTCCAGGCCGGGGTGCGCTTTGGCGTGGCGCGCGGTTTGCGCGTGAACGCCGGCCATGGCCTGCACTACACCAATGTGCAGCCGATCGCGGCGATTGCCGACATCGCCGAACTCAATATCGGCCACGCCATCGTCGCCCATTCGATTTTCGCCGGCTGGGAAAACGCCGTGCGCGAAATGAAGGCCATCATGACGGCCGCGCGCCTGGGCGTCAGCCTGGCCCGCGTCGGTGGCGCATAATGAGCACGATCTACGGGATCGGCACCGACATCGTGCAGATCTCGCGCGTGGAAGCGGCGCTGGCGCGCAGCGGTCCGCGCTTCGCCGAGAAGATCCTGGGGCCGGAAGAACTGGTCAAGTACCACGCCCGCCGCGCCAAGAACGAAGTGCGCGGCCTGCGCTTCCTGGCGACTCGTTTTTCGGCCAAGGAAGCCTTTTCCAAGGCCGTCGGGCTGGGCATGCGCATGCCCATGACCTGGCGTTCGGCCCAGATGCTCAACGCACCCAGCGGCAAGCCGGTGATCGTGTGCAGCGGTGCGCTGGACGAGTTTATGCGGCAAAATAGGCTGTCCGCGCAGGTGACGATCAGCGACGAAGCCGATTACGGTGTCGCTTTTGTCATCGTCACGCAGGTCAGCGAAACCTAAAGACAGTGGTATGAGCGAAGCAAATCCAGACCTTCCTGAAGTCCAGACGGCGCCTGAAGAACCGGTAGCACCGGTGGATGCGCGCGCCCAGGTGTTGGCCACGGTGGCCAAGCTGCCCAACCTGCCGGGCGTGTACCGCTACTTCGACGCCAACGACGCCGTGCTTTACGTCGGCAAGGCGCGCGACCTTAAAAAGCGCGTCTCCAGCTACTTCCTGAAGAACCTGGCCAGCCCGCGCATCGCCATGATGGTCGAGCGCATCGCGCGCCTGGAGACCACGGTCACCCACAGCGAAGCCGAAGCCCTGATCCTGGAAAGTAACCTGATCAAGACGCTCAAGCCGCGCTACAACATCGTGTTCAGGGACGACAAGTCCTACCCCTACCTGAAGATCACCGGCGGGGCGGTGCCGCGCATGGCCTACTACCGCGGCGCGCTCGACAAGAAGAACCAGTACTTCGGCCCCTTCCCGAGCGCCTGGGCGGTCAAGGAATCGATGCAGATCCTGCAGAAGGTCTTCCTGATCCGTACCTGCGAGGACAGCGTCTACAACAACCGCACCCGGCCTTGCCTGCTGCACCAGATCGGCCGCTGCAGCGGCCCCTGCGTCGACCTGGTCACACCGGAAGACTATAAGCACGACGTCGACAATGCCGCCAAATTCCTGCGCGGGCGCCAGGGCGAAGTCATGGCCGACCTGGAAGCGAAGATGCACGGCTTTGCCGCCGACCTCAAATTCGAGCAGGCCGCCGCCGTGCGCAACCAGATCCAGTCGCTGGCGCGCGTGCTGCACCAGCAAAGCATGGACACCGGCGGCGACGCCGACGTCGACATCATCGCCGTGGTGGTGCAGGGCGGGCGCGCCTGCGTCAACCTGGCCATGGTGCGCGGCGGGCGCCACCTGGGCGACCGCGCCTACTTCCCTAGCCAGGTCAGCGACGCCGCGGCCATCTCGGAAGGCTCGATCGAATGCGAAGTGCTGGCCGCCTTTTTGGCCCAGCACTACAGCGAAAAGTTCATTCCCGGCACCCTGATCCTGAATATAGAGTTCGACCAGCCGGCCCTGATGATGGCCCTGACCGAACAGTGCGGCCACCGCATCAACCTGATCTTCCAGCCGCAGGGGCAGCGCCGCCAGTGGCTCGAGATGGCCAGCAAGGGCGCCGAGATCTCGCTGGCGCGCCTGTTGTCCGAGCAGGGCTCGCAGCAGTCGCGCACCCGCGCGCTGGCCGAAACGCTTTCGCTCGAGGTCGAAGACCTCGACAGCCTGCGCATCGAATGCTTCGACATCAGCCACACCATGGGCGAAGCGACCCAGGCCTCGTGCGTGGTGTTCCACCACCACGCCATGCAGAACGGCGAGTACCGGCGCTACAACATCAACGGCATCACCCCCGGCGACGACTACGCCGCCATGCGCCAGGTGCTGATGCGGCGCTACGAAAAAGTGGCCGGCGGGGACGGCGTCATGCCCGACGTGGTATTGATCGACGGCGGCAAGGGCCAGGTCGAGATGGCGCGCCAGGTGTTCGCCGAACTGGGGCTCGACATCAGCCTGATCGTCGGCGTGGCCAAAGGGGAGGGCCGGCGCGTCGGCCTCGAGACCCTGATCTTCGTCGATGGCCGCCCATCGCAGGAGCTGGGCAAGGAATCGGCCGCGCTGATGCTGGTTGCCCTGATCCGCGACGAAGCGCACCGCTTTGCCATCACCGGCATGCGCGCCAAGCGCGCCAAGACGCGCCAGACCTCGCGCCTGGAAGAGATCGAGGGCATCGGCGCCAAGCGCCGCCAGCGCCTGCTGGCGCGCTTTGGCGGCCTGCGCGGCGTGGTCGCCGCCAGCGTCGAAGACCTGCGCTCGGTCGAAGGCATCTCCACCCAGCTGGCCGAGGAAATCTACCGCCAGCTGCACTGACGCGCTCAACTGGTTAAATGCGCATTAGCAAGGTAGACTAGTGAGGCTGTGCATAAACGCTGTGCAGCTCACAAGAAAACACGAACAATCAAGCGCGCGCCTCTATGCCTTTTAACATTCCGATTCTCCTGACCTGGTTACGGGTCGCGCTGATCCCCCTGGTCGTTGGCGTCTACTACCTTCCACTGCACTGGCTGCCCCGTTCCGACCAGGACCTGGCCGCCACCCTGGTGTTCATCGTCGCCGCCGTCACCGACTGGTTCGACGGCTTCCTGGCGCGGCGCTGGAACCAGACCTCGGCCTTCGGCGCCTTCCTCGACCCCGTGGCCGACAAGCTGATGGTGGCCGGCGCGCTGCTGGTGCTGGTGCACCTGGACCGGGTCGACCACTTCATCGCCTTCATCATCATCGG
>CAMLFK010000127.1 GCA_946479255.1 uncultured Oxalobacteraceae bacterium | reverse complement strand
CCTTCGATGGCGTTGACGTTGACCAGGGTGGCGCGGTGGATCTGCCAGAACAGCGAGGGGTCGAGCTCTTCGGCCAGGTCGCGCACAGGCTTACGGATCAGGGCCTCGAACTTTTCGGTCTGCACGCAGGTGTATTTCTCGTCCGAGCGGAAGAACAGGATGTCTTCGACGGGAATCATGCGCAGGTCCTGGCCGATGCTGGCCTGGATCCATTGTAAATACTTGGGCTTGGGTGCGGCGATCTTTTCGGCCAGCTGGGTCAGCATGGCGGAAACGCTGTCGGCCACCACGGCCGCCTCCTGCGGCTTGCCCAGGCGCGCCTTGAGGCGTTCCACGGTCACCTGCAGGCGCTCCAGTTCGGGCGGCTTGAGCACGTAGTCGATGGCGCCCCGTTCGAACGCTTCCACAGCGTACTGGTCGTAGGCGGTGACGAACACGATCTGGCTGCGCGCGCCGATGTCGCGCGCCGCTTCCATGCCGGTCTTGCCGGGCATGCGGATGTCGAGGAAGGTCAGGTCGGGCTTTAACTGCTCCACCAGCCCGATGGCTTCCTCGCCGTTTTTGGCTTCGCCGACCACCTGCAGTTCCGGCCAGGCCTGGCTCAGGCGCATGCGCAGCTGGTCGCGCATCAGTCTTTCGTCGTCGGCAATGATCGCGGTCGGCATGGCGAAAAGGGGGTAAGTAGCGAAAATGCTAATTATTGAACGTATTGCAGGTTTAATCAATCACTTACGCGAAAAAGCTCCGGTCGCCTCCAGGCTCGGGCTGTAAGGAACTTCGATCGTGGCAATCACCCCGCTCGGCGAATTGGCGGCAATGTGCAGCTTGCCCTGTTCGCCGTGCAGCAATTGCAGGCGTTCGCGGATGGTCGGCAGGCCCAGCCCGGTCCCGTCGCTCGGCATCACGCCGAAACCGACCCCGTCGTCGGTCACGGTCACGCGCAGCAGCTTGCCGCTGACCTCGGCGACAATCTTCAGCTTGCCGCCTTCGGCCTTGCATTCCAGTCCGTGCTTGATGGCGTTCTCCACCATCGATTGCAGCATCATGGGCGGAAAGGCGGCGTTGCGCAGCGCATCGGGAATCTGCATGTCCACGTGCAGGCGTTCCTCCATGCGCATCTTGAGCAGGTTCAGATAGGCTTGCACCATGTCGGCCTCGCGCCCGAGGTTGGTGACGACGGCGTTGTCGCGCATTTGCGGCAGCACCGCGCGCAGGTACTGGATCAGGCAGCGCTGCATGGCCGAGGCGCGCGGCGGGTCGGTCTCGATCAGGTATTCCACCGAGGCCAGGGTGTTGAACAGGAAATGAGGTTCCACCTGGGCCTGCATCATCTGCATCCTGGTTTCGGACAGCTGGCGCAGCATGGAGGCGCGCTCGGCGGCGGCATTGGCGGTCTGGGTCTCGGCTTCGGCGCGCTTCTTGCCGCCCACCAGTGCCTTGGTGGCGAACAGGGCCAGCAGCAGCAGGGACACGAAACTGTTGAACCAGGTCGAGGCTTGCTGGTGATAGCGGGTGACTTTTTCCTCGGCCTTGTTTTCGACTGCCGCTTCGATCGCGTTGGACAATTCCTCGCCGATCTGGGGCGGCAGGTCGATGTGCACCGATTCGCCTTCGTCCATGCCTGGCGGGCGCGGTGGCAGTGGCGGCGCCGGCACCTTGGGCACCGCAGGCTCGGCCGGGTCCGCCGGCTCGGCGGGTTCGGCAGGCTCGGCGGGTTCGGCCGGCGTGCGCAAGGGCTTGCGCGAGTTGAAATGGATGCCGCTGTCGTCGATCAGGATGGTCGGGGCGTCGCGGTCCTTGCGGCCCTCGGACTTTTCGATGATCACGTCGCCGCCGGAAAACAATTCCTTCTGCAAGATGGATGCCGACACCAGGGTGACGGCGGCAAACAGCATGAACTTCCACCAGGAGAGGTCGGTGACCCAGGTCGCAATGGCGTCGAATGCGCGGTGCAGCGCCGCGGCGGATTGTTGAAAAGCTTGCCTGGATTGCATGAAGTCACGCGCAAAGAAATCAATGGTGCAACTTTAAGCCAGCGCCGCGCCGCTGGCGAGCACTTTGCGACAGGGTGCGCGATTGCAGCCGTGGATTGCGCGTAGGCAGCCGGGGCGCGCCGGGCCACGCTGGCTAGGCCATCGCGCTGCCCGACAGCAGGCGCTGCAGTGCATCGCGGCACAGCGGGTCGCTGACCAGGTGGCCCTGGATTTCATCGCAGCCATGGATGCGCAGGAAATCGAGCTGGCCCGCCGTTTCCACCCCCTGGGCCACCACGCCAGTGTGCATATTGTGGCCGATGTCGATCAGGGTGCGGGTCAGGTCGCCCTGGCTGGGATTGCTTTCCAGGCCACGCACGGCATTGCGGTTAAGTTTGACGTGATCGACCTGGTGGGTGTGCAGGTAGGAGAGGCTGGTGATGCCGTTGCCGAAACCGTCGATTGCCAGCCCCATGCCGAGCTCCTTCATCTGCGACGCCAGTGCGCCGGACAGGGAGAGGTTGCGCATCAGGTGGTCTTCGGTCAGTTCCAGTTCGAGGCGGTGCGCGGGCAGGTCGTAGTGTTCCAGCTGGCTGGCCACCTGCTCGATGTAGTGCTGCTGGCTGAACTCGCGGTAAGAAGCATTGATGGACACCGTCACCGCCGGCAAGCCGCGCTCGCGCAAGTCGCGCAGCAGCGCGCAGGAGAGTTCCAGCACCCGCTGGCCGATGGGGATGATCATGCCGTTCTCTTCGGCATCGCCGAGGAATTCGTCGGGCAGCACCACGCCGTGCTCGGGATGGCGCCAGCGCAGCAGGGCCTCGACCGCCACCACGCGGCCGCTGCGCATGCAAAAGCGCGGCTGGTAGAGCAAAAACAGTTCGTCGTTATCGAGTGCCGCGCGCAGGCTGCCTTCGGTGCGCTGGCGCGCTTCGGTGGCGCTCTTCATGTCTTCCGAGTAAAAATGCACGCTGCGCTTGCCGGCGGCCTTGGCGTGGTACATGGCGGCGTCGGCGGCGCGCACCAGTTCGAAAGCGGTCGCGCCGTCGTTGGGAAACAGCGACACGCCCATGCTGGCGCCGACCGTGATGTCGGTGCCCTCGAACGGCACCGGCGCCTCCAGGCAGGCGCGCAGGCGCTCCACCATGCCGAGGGTGAAGCGCAGCGAGGGCTGGTTGGTCAGGATCAGCACGAATTCGTCGCCCGACAGGCGCGCCACCGTGTCGATGTCGCGCACGGCCGACTGCAGGCGCCGCCCCACCGCGATGAGCACCTCGTCGCCGGCCTCGTGGCCGAGGGTATCGTTGATCTGCTTGAAGCCGTCCAGGTCGATCAGCACGGCGGCCACCATGCTGTGGTTGCGCTGGGCAAAGTGCAGGGCTTGTTCCAGCCGGTCCCACATCAGGGTGCGGTTGGCCAGGCCGGTCAGGGGATCGTGGTTGACCTCGTGTTCGAGCGCGGCGGTGCGCTGCTGTTCCACCGTCACGTCGTTGAGCACGCCGATAAAATGGCTGACCTTGCCGGCATCGTCCTGCACCGGCGTAATCGCCAGGTCGTTCCAGAATATCTCGCCATCCTTGCGCCGGTTGCGAAGCACCACCCGGACCGGGCGGCGCGCCAGGATGGCTTCACGCAGGTGGCGCCGTTCTTCAAGGTCCAGGCCGGGCGCGGCCATGAAACGCGCATCGCGCCCCAGCGCCTCGGCCTCGCTGTAGCCGCTGATGCGCTCGAAGGCCGGGTTGACGAACTCGATCGGATTGTCGCGTCCGCCGCAGCGGGCAATCATGATGCCGTTGCTGGTGGCGCGCAGGGCCCGGTCGCGCAGGCGCAGCTGGGCTTCCCGCTCATGCCGCTCGGAGGTGTCCAGTCCCATGCCGCACAGGTAGTACACGCCGGCGCACGCCACCCGCGTGCCGCAAATGAGGTAGGGCGTGACCTTGCCGCTCTTGCTGATGTAGTCGACGTCCACCACGACTTCATCGCCATGCTCGAATACCCGGCGGATTTTCTCGGCCACCATGGCGCGCTCCGGCTCGCGGAACATATCGAGTGCGTTGGCCTTGCTCAATTCTTCCGGCGTCATCTCGGCGACCCGTTCGAGCTTGCGGTTCCACAGCACGAACTGGCCGGCGCGGTTGAGCACATAGAAGGTGCCGGCCAGGGCGTTGACGATATTGGCCAGCGGCGTCTGGCCGACGATCATGGCGTCGGTCTGGCCGCGCTGCTGCAGCGTGCGGAAGATGGCCACGCAGCCGGCCGGCTGCGCTTGTGCATCCACCTGGGGGATCAGGGTGAGCGCGGCGCCTACGCTGTGCCCGTTGGCGTGGGCGATGTGCACCTGCAGCGCTTCGGCCTGGGTGGGCAGCTGCGGCCAGCGCTCCCGGCATTCGTTGCCGGCATCCGGCGTGAGCAGGGATGCCAGTGGCTTGCCCAGCACCTGCTTCGCAGGCGCGCCAAACATCTGTTCGCTGGCGGCGTTCCATGTGACGATACGTCCTGCCTGGTCGGTGAGGACCGCGGCATGCGCGATGGGCTTACAGGCGATCATGGATGCTTCCGATGGCGAACACAGGCTGTGTATGGTGTTTTTAGACCAGAAACAAAGCCTTGCGTTCAACTTTTCTCGGAATAAAAAAAGCCACGCAATGCGTGGCTTTTTGCGAGCCACGCAATGCGTGGCTTTTTATTTGCGGGGTGGAGCGCCAAGGCGGTGCGGCTCAGGCGGCCACGGTTTCCTCGCGCACCGGCAGGGCGATCTGGTTGTCGACGCTGTACAGATAGTCGTTGAACACGTGTTCGGCGGACAGGATCTGGTAGCGGCCGTCGTCCAACTTGTGGGTGGTGTCCTTGAGGCGGTAGGTGTAATGGCCGCAAGTCCAGCAATTGAAGTTGCGCATGTGCGTGCACAGGCAGGTCTTGTCCATCACCACCACGTTCTTGCTGTTCGGGTTGGCCAGCACTTCGCGGTTATACGAATTGATGTACGAGCAGTTGCCGGTGGCATCCAACAAGTAGCCGTAGGACTCGCAGCCCGGCCGGATGCCCGAGCCGATCGCCGGCGTGTTCTTGAGCATGCGCATCGGATAGCCGGTCGGCGACACGCCGTTGACGATGATGTCGTCTTCGGTGGCGCGGATGTATTCCTGCTTGACGCTGTCGGGCAGGCCGCATTCGTGGGTAATGGTGAAACGGGTCGCCACCTGCACGCCGCCGGCGCCTTTTTCCAGGAAGCCGACCGCGTCCGAGCCGGTGAACACGCCGCCGGCGGCGATCAGCGGGATGTCCAGCTGTTCGGCGCGCAGGAAGGCGTGGATCTCGTCCATGATGGTGTGCAGGTCGTATTCGGCCCAGTCGAAACCGAAGCCCAGGTGGCCGCCGGCCAGGGGACCTTCGACGATGATGTAGTCGGGCAGGCGGTTGAGGCGGGAAATCTTACGCAGGAACAACTGCAGCGCGCGCACCGACGAGACGATGATGCCCAGCTTGGCGTCGCGGAAACGCGGGTGGTCTTCGATCAGCGCGAAGGAACCCAGGTGCAGGCCGGCCGACATGGTGATGCCGTCGATGCCCGCGTCCAGTGCCGCCGCCAGGCGCGTGCGCAAGGTTTCCTTGGGCGCGTTCATGGTCAGCTTTTCCATGCAGTTCACGAAGATCAGGCCATCGCCGCGCTTGGCTTCCATGGTCTTGCCGACGTGCAGGGCGGTCGCTTCGGCCAGGCGGCCCAGGTCGAACTGCACCACCGCCTTGTCCATATTGTTGATGTTGAACTTGTAGGTCTTGGTCTTTTCCTTGACGAAGGAGGTGTCGAACTTGCGGTCCGAAACGTCCTGCACCATGGCGTCAGAGATATGCCCGATTCCGCCCAGGCGTGCCACTTCCAGCGCCAGCTCGGACGTCGAAATATCGACCCCCATGCCGCCAATCATGATGGGCACGTACTCTTTTGTGCCCAGACGCAGGCGGAAATCATTCACACATTTCATTGCTATCCTTAGAACTGCTTCGAGAACTGCCTGCATTCAAACAGCGCGGCATTACCACAGTATGACAAGACGTGCCACGCGCACCCGCAATTCTACCTTACCGCCGATAGTGCGGGGAGGGCGCGACTTAGTCGCGGAAGTTATTGAACTCCAGGGGCATGTCGGGCACATCCTTGCGCAGCATCTGCATGGCCGCCTGCAGGTCGTCGCGCTTGGCGCCGGTGACACGCACCGATTCGCCCTGGATGCTGGCCTGCACCTTCATCTTGCTTTCCTTGATGACCTTGACGATTTTCTTGGCATCCTCGGTTTCGATGCCGTTCTTGACCTTGATGACCTGTTTGACCTTGTCGCCGCCGATTTTCTCGATTTTTCCTTCATCGAGGAAGCGCACGTCGACCTTGCGCTTGGCCAGCTTGTTGGTCAGCACGTCGCGCACTTGCGCCAGCTGGAAGTCGGAATCGGCGAAAGCGGTCAGCTCGGTATCCTTTTGCTCGACCTTGGCCGAGCTGCCCTTGAAATCGAACCGGGTGGTGATTTCCTTGTTGGACTGCTCGACCGCGTTTTTCACTTCGATCATGTCTGCTTCGGAGACGACATCAAACGACGGCATAATGGCTTCCTTTTTCTTGCAAAATGTAGAATGCCGATATTTTAACGGAAACCGCGCCTCCAGCCATGCCCATCGCCCACGATTTCCCCCTGCAAGACTTAAATACCTTCGGTATTGCCGCGCGCGCCCGCAGCTTTATCGAGCTCACCAGCGTCGATCAACTGCGCGCGCTGCTGGCCGATCCCGCATTGGCCAGCCTGCCGCGCCTGCTGCTGGGCGGCGGCAGCAACTTGCTGCTGACCGGCGACGTCGACGCACTGGTCATCCACATGGCGATCAAGGGCAAGGAAATTGCCGGTGAAACCGCCACCCACACCCTGGTGCGCGGGGCGGCCGGCGAAAACTGGCATGAATTCGTGCAGTTCACCCTGGCGCAAGGCCTGGGCGGGCTGGAAAACATGTCGCTCATTCCCGGCACCCTGGGCGCCTCGCCGATCCAGAATATCGGTGCCTACGGCGCCGAAGTCAAGGATAGCTTCCACAGCCTGACGGCCTTCGACCTGGCCACGGGCGAGCTGCGCACGATGGATGCGGCGGCCTGCAAGTTCGCCTACCGCGACAGTGTGTTCAAGCAGCCGGAAGGGCAGGGGCTGGTGATTGTCGACGTGAGCTTTGCCTTGCCAAAAGCGTGGCAGCCGAACCTGCGCTACGCCGAACTGGCGCAGGCCGCGCAAGAGGCTGGACTGGCGCAGCCGAGTGCGCAAGAGATCAGCGAACTGGTGGTGGCGATCCGGCGCCGCAAGCTGCCGGACCCGGCGGTCATCGGCAATGCCGGCAGTTTCTTCAAGAATCCGGTGGTATCAGGTGAGCATTGCGCGGCCTTGCTGGAGCGCTTTCCGGCGCTGGTGCATCATGCGCAGGGCGATGGCAGCGAAAAGCTGGCGGCAGGGTGGCTGATCGACCAGTGTGGCTGGAAGGGCAAATCCTTGGGCAATGCGGGGGTGTATCCGAAACAGGCGCTGGTGCTGGTGAATAACGGCGGTGCTACGGGAGCGGAAGTGGTGGCGCTGGCAAGGGCGATTCAGGCCGATGTGCTGGCGAAGTATGGGGTGCAGCTGGAAACGGAACCGGTGTTTGTTTAGTTAGCTTGTCATTCCGGGCATTGCCCGGAATGACTCCCCTTCGCGGGGATGACAGAATAGGCAAGCTGTAACGAATTAACCGAAATGGCAAACGTAATCCACGGTCTCCAGCGTCTCGATCTCAAACGAGCTGTTCGCGCCGACCTTGAATTCCTGGCCGCCGGTGTATTCCTGCCACTCGCTGGCGCCAGCCAGGCGCACGCGGCATTTGCCGGCGGTGATTTCCATGACTTCCGGTGCGCCGGTGTTGAAGGTCAGGCTGGACGGGAAAATCACGCCCACCGATTTCTTGCTGCCGTCCGCCATCTGCAGGTTGTGCGACACGCACTTGCCGTCGAAGTAGATATTGGACTTCTTGCTTACCGCGACGTTTTCTAGGGTACTCATAATTTCCTTAAGTTTGAAGTAGGGGCTGTTCTGTTTCGGCCCTGCTGACGCGGTTGCGTCCGCCCGTCTTGGCAGCGTACAGCGCCTTGTCGGCGCGCGCCACCAGCTGTTCGGACCGGCACTCCGGCGAGGGCAGGGCACTGGCCACGCCGATCGACAAGGTCACGATGCCGCCAGGGGCGGCCGGATTCTCGATCGCCAGCGCTTCCATGTGGGCGCGGCAGGCGCGGGCGACCACCATGGCGCCCTCAAGATCGGTTTCGGGCAGCAGGATCGCAAATTCCTCGCCGCCATAGCGCACCGCGAGGTCGGCCGGACGCTTGAGGTGCTCGGTCAGCACCGCAGCGGTTTTCTTCAGGCACAGGTCGCCCGGAAGATGGCCGAAGGTATCATTGTAGGCCTTGAAGCAGTCGATGTCACACATGAGCAGCGAGAGCGGCTTCTTTTCGCGCTGGCCGCGCGCCCATTCCACCCGCAGCGCCTCGTCGAAGCGGCGCCGGTTGGCAATGCCGGTCAGGCTGTCGAGCGCGGCCATCTTTTGCAATTCGATATTGGCCAGCGCCAGGTTTTGCTGGCTTTCACGCAAGAAGCGGAAGGCTTCGTCGCGCTGCAGGCGGGCAATGTGGCTGGCCGAGTGGTAGCGCACCCGCGCCAGCAGCTCCAGGCGGTCGGGCAGCTTGACCAGGTAGTCGTTGGCGCCGACCCCGAAACTGTGGGCCTTCAGCTTCGGATCTTCCTTCCCCGACAGCACGATCACCGGCACCTCGCGCAGCGACGCGCGCTCACGGTAGCTCTTGATCAGCGTGAACCCATCGACACCCGGCATCACCAGGTCCTGCAGCACCACCGTCGGCTGCAGCTGCTCGGCGGTGTCGACCGCGCTGGCGGCCTCGGTCACATAGTGGAATTCGATGTCGTTCTGGTCGCTGAACATGCGCCGGATCGCTTCGATGATGATTAACTGGTCGTCCACCAGCAGTACGCGCACTTTAAGCCGGGTGAAAGCGGGGCCGGCGTCCTGGTCCAAACTGAAATCTTGCATTGGAGTCTCTTGTTTTTCTCATAAGCTCTTGTCTGGCAGTTCAGACTTTGGACCCAATTCTAGCGCGCAATACTCTCCCAATGTTTTCTATTGGCAAAATTTGTTGTGCTGCCTCGATATCGGCGGCCGCCTTCGGCATGCCGTACACGGCGCTGGTAGCTTGGTCCTGGGCGATGGTGAACTTGCCCGCGCGGCGCAACTCCAGCAGGCCGTTGGCGCCGTCGCGCCCCATCCCGGTCAGCAGCACGCCGGTGGCTTCCCCCTCCCAGTGGCGCGCCACGCACTGGAAAAACACGTCGACCGAGGGCCGGTAGGCGTAGTCGCGCGGTTCGATGTCGTAGTGCAGGCGCTTCTTCACATTCATCAGCAAATGGTCGTTGGTGCGGGCAATCTGCACCACGCCCGGCTCGAGCGCGTCGTTGTCCTCGATCACCCGCACCGGTATGGTCAGCTGCTCGCCCATCCACTTGGCGAAATGGGAGGCGAAATTCTCGTCGATGTGCTGGACCACCACGATGGCCGTGCCCGGTGCCGGGTGCCAGCCGCGCAGCACTTTGGCAATCGCCACCGGGCCGCCGGTCGAGGCGCCGATCGCCAGCAGGTGCTTGACGCCCGAATCGATGTGCTCTGGCGCGGCCGCGACGGTGGCATCGACGCCACTGGCGCGCACCAGCTTGCCGATGGTTTTGATTTTGGCCAGCAGCGCCGCCACGCCGCTGCCGCCGCCGCGCAGGATCGGCGTGGCCGTGACGTCGAGCGCCCCGGCGCCCAGCGCCTTGAACACCTGGCTGACATTGTCCTGCGGCTGGCTGGTGACCACCAGGATCGCGCAGGGCGAGGCCAGCATGATCTGGCGGGTTGCCTCGACCCCGTCCAGGTCGGGCATGTTCAGGTCCATCAGGACCAGGTCGGGGAGATTCTCGGCGCACATGCGCACCGCCTCGGCGCCGGTGCGTGCGACCCACAGCACCTGGTGCTCGCTGGAGCTTGAGACGGCCCTGCGCAGCGCCTCCACCGCCATGGCGACATCGTTGGCAATGCCAATCTTCATAGGCCAGGCTCTCCGATCAGGTCGAACACCGCGTCGAGCAGCGTCTCGTCGTGGAAGCTGCCCTTGGTCAGATAATAATCCGCGCCGGCGGTCATGCCGCGCGCGCGGTCTTCCGGCCGGTCCTTGTAGGAGACGATCATCACCGGCGTGGCATGCAGGCGCACATCGTTCTTGACCAGGCTGACCAGTTCGATGCCGTCCATGCGCGGCATGTCGACATCGGTGATGAGCAGATCATACTCCCCGCTGCGCACCACGTTCCAGCCGTCGATGCCGTCGATGGCGATATCGACCTCGTAGCCGCGCCCCGTCAGGAGCTTGCGCTCCATTTCGCGCACCGTCAGCGAATCGTCCACCACCAGGATGCGCTTGGCGCGGCGGCGGCCGTGCGTGCCACTGCCGGACAGCTGGCGCAGCCCGCCTTCGCCCAGCAGCTTGTCGATAGACAGCAACAGGTCCGGCACATCCAGGATCAGCACCGGGGTGCCGTCGTCGAGCAGGGCGGCGGCGCTGATGTCGCGCATCTTGCCGAACACCGGATCGAGCGCCTGCACCGCCAGGCTTTGTTCGCCGCGGATGGCGTCGACCACCAGCGCGTAGCGGCGCTGGCCGCTGCCGATCACCACGATCGACAGTTCCTCGTCCCCGCTTTCGCCATTGCCCAGTTCCAGCACCTGGCTGGCGGCCACCAGGCCGAGGTGCTCGCTGTTGACCACCACGAACTGCTTGCCTTCGAGCGTATGAATCTCGCCAGGCGCCACCTTCAGCACCCGCTCGACCTTGACGATCGGGATCGCGTAAGCCTCGTCACGGATGCCGAGGACCAGTGCGCGCACGATCGACTGGGTCAGCGGCAGGGTGATCGAGGTGCGGAAACCCGCGCCCGGCACCGACTCGATCGCCACGCTGCCGTTCTGCTCGCGCATGGTCTGCTGGACGATGTCCAGTCCCACGCCGCGCCCGGAGATCGCGCTGGCGGCAGCCTTCAGGCTGAACGCCGGCAGGAACAGGAATTCCAGCAGTTCCTGCGGCGACAGTGCGGCGGCCATCTCGGCGCTGGCCATATTGCGTTCGACCACGCGCGAACGGATGCGCTCCGGGTCGACTCCGCGGCCATCGTCGGCGATTTCGATGTACAGCATGCCGGAGCGGTGGCGCGCTTCCATGCGGATGGTGCCCACCGGCGGCTTGCCCAGCGCCGTGCGCTCGGCCGCGGTTTCCATGCCGTGGTCGACGGCATTGCGCAGCAAGTGGTTGAGCGGGCTTTCGATGCGCGCCAGGATGTCGCGGTCGACCAGGGTGTCTTCGCCATCGATGATCAGCTGGGCTTCCTTGCCGAGGCTGCGGGCCAGGTCGCGCACCATGCGCGGGAAATGCTGCACGCCGTCGCGAAACGGCCGCATGCGCAGCGCCAGTACTTCATCGGCCAGGCGCTTGGACACGCCCAGCACGCGCCGCTCGTAGGTTTCCAGATCGGCCAGGTGGCCGTGCAGGAACTGGCGCAGCGGTCCGCTGCGCTGCAGCGCTACCGAGGACTTCTCGATCAGCGCGGCCGATCCGCTGGCCAGGATCAGCTCATGCAGCTGTTCGATGGCCTGGAACAGGCTGGACTGGTTGCGTTTGAAGCGCTGCATCGAATGCAGGATCGGCTGCAGCTGGTGGGCGTTGATGCGGGTCTCGCTGGCCAGCGACAGCAGCTGGCCGAAGTTTTGCGCTTGCGCCTTGAGGGCGGGGCGGGCCGGAGCCGGCTCTTCGGCCAGGGGCACGGACGGCACGGGCACAGGTGCGGGTGCCGGCGCGGGTGCGGACGCTGGCATGGACACCGGCGGCGCTGCCGTGATGGCCTGGATGCGCCCGATGTCGCGCATGGTATCCGCAATCCGTTCGCCATTGGCCGCAAGCCAGCCGGCCACCGCGCTTTCGGAGAGCGCCGACAGTTGCAGGATCAGGTCGACGCCGCTAAGCAGCACGTCGATGCGCGGCGCGGTCAGCTCCAGCTTGCCGTGCTGCGCCGCGATGAAGGCGTCTTCCATGGCATGCGACAGCTGCACCACCACGTCCAGTCCGACGATGGCCGCGGCCCCCTTGATCGAATGGGCCGCTCGCATCATCTCTTCCAGGGTGGCCGCGCCGCCGCTGCCGCGCTCCATGTTGAGCAGGCCGTCGGTCAGGGTCTGGGTCTGTCCCTGTGCCTCCATGCGGAACAGGTCCATCATGGAAAATTGACTGAGGTCTTCGTGGTCCTGGCTCATCGCAGCAGTTGTGTGAGTTGGTGGCCGATCAGCTGCCCGTCGAGCGCGCCGATCATCATGTCCTGGTGCGCCAGCACCCCGGCCAGGTAGCGTTGCAAGCCTTTATTGATGGTGGCCGCGGGTGCCTGCAGCTTCGCTTCGCCATAGCGCACGATGCCGTGCAGGTCGGCCACCGGCACGGCGAAGCGCTGGCCCTCAACGCGCAGCACCGCCAGGCGCGCGAACACATGGCGCTGCTGCGCCTGGGTGATGGCGTGGCCATCGATGCCAAGCAGGCGCTCCAGCGCCACCGCCGGCAGCAAGGTGCCGCCCACATTGACGATGCCGGCCAGTGCGCCGCTGGCGCGATGCGGCAGCGTGTGCGGCCTGGCGCTGGGCGCCACCGAATCGACCATCCCGGCCGGCAGCATCAGCCATTCGGCGCCGATGCGGAACACCAGGCCGGAGCGGTCGCGCGCCAACTCCGCCTCGGGGGGCTGGCGCAACTGGCGCGCCCAGTCCTCACGGTATCCCGGGGCGACCGGGCGCTGGAGGCTGTCGCGGGCGGCGCCGGCATACACATCGCAATTGCGGCAATGGACGTGCTGCAGAAGCAGATCGCAGCTGCGGTCGCCCGCCACGCCGATCTGGTTCCAGCAGTCCTTGAGGGTGATCGTGCTCTCGGGGGGCTGATTCATACAGTGCTTCCTGCGCGGCGCGAATAGATGCGCGCGGCGCGCTGTTTGAAGGTGTCGGCCTGCGCCATCTCGCCCTTGTGCTCGCACAGCAGGGCCAGGTGGCACAGCGCTTCGTAGTGGCCGGGTTGCAGGTAAATGCAGCGCCGGTAGTTGTTTTCGGCCGCGCTGACATCACCTCCACACTCACTGACCATGCCAAGGATGAAATAAGCCTCGGCGCATTCCGGCGCGGTATCCGACGCGGCGTCCAGCACGGCCAGGCAAGCCTTGGCGGCGGCTGCCAGCTCGCCACGGTCGGCCAGCCGGCGCGCGCCGGCCAATTGAAGGGGCAAGTCCGGCGCTGGCACCGCGTTCCTGGCCGGCCCTGGCTTGCGCGGCGGCGCGGCGGCGCGCACAG
>CAMLFK010000126.1 GCA_946479255.1 uncultured Oxalobacteraceae bacterium | reverse complement strand
CCGATGCCGTCGCGCCAGTTGTATTCGTCGGCGAAGCAGCCGCCCGGCCAGCGCACCACCGGCACGTGCAGGTCCTTGAGCGCTTCCACCACGTCGCGGCGCCAGCCCTTGATGCTGGGGATGGTCGACTCGGGGCCGACCCACATGCCGCCATACACACCGGTGCCGAGATGCTCGACAAACTGGCCGTAGATGTTTTTATTGATGACCGGTCCAGGCCTGGCCGGATCGACAGTGACGAGCACTTCGGGAGCCGCATAGGCGGCTTGCACCGCGAGCAGACCGAGGCAGCACAGGGCACGCTTGATTGATTTCATGAGTTGCCTTTTTTACTGAACAGCGTCGATCGCCAATACGGTGACCGATTTGGGCGCCAGCGTCAGGCGCAGCTTGCCCTGTTCAGCGCGCGTCACCACAGGCGTCGGCGCCACTGCCTTGGGCGACCCAGCGCTGTTACGCGCATCCATGGCGCCGGCCGTCAGCATGCTGCCGCTGGCGGCCCTGGCAGCGCCACCGGCCACGCCGATCGCCACCGGCACCGCTTCGTTTGGATTGGTGTTCACGAGCGACAGATAGAGCTTGCCGTCCCTGGCGCGCGCCGCCGACGCACTCACTGTTCCGCCCGGATTATCGCCGAGCCTGACCGGCAGCGAGCTCGCTTCCTGAAAGGGCAGGTGCATCCTGAAGGCGTGATACGACGGCGTCAGGACGATTGTGCGGCCTTCGGCCTGGATCATCGCCTGCGCCGTGGTGGCCATGGCGAGGCGGCCGGCATGGGCATGGAAGGCGTGGAAGTGCAGGGCGGCGGTGATGGCGTCGCCCAGCGTATTTCCGTCCCGCGCTCCCCACTCGCCCATCACGAGCGAGATCTTGTTGGCCGGATCGTTCTTGTCGAGCTTGGCGATATGGCCGGCGATGGCCGCGGGGGAATCATGCACGCTGATGCTGTCGCGGTAGTCGCGGATGCGTTTTTTGGTACTGAGCTCATCGGTCCATTGGACGTCGTTGCCGCTGGCGATGAGCTTGGGCGGCTTGCTGGCCTTTCCGCGGATGAAGACCGCGTACTGGTTGTACAGGTCGGTATAGTACTGCGGCGTCATGTTGCCGCCGCAGCCCCAGGGCGCGTTGCCGACGCCGAAATAGGTGACTTTGAATGGCTGTGCGTGGCCATTCCTGGCCCGCAATTTCGCCAGCGTCGAGCCGCCTTCTTCGAGCAGGTATTCGACCCACTCGGCCGCTTCGCGCGCCGAGCCGGTGCCGACATTGCCGTTGACCTGCGCCTCGGCGCCGAGGAGTTCGACCAGGCTGAAAAATTCATGGGTGCCGACGTCCTTGCGGCCTGCGCCGATACCGTCGCGCCAGTTGTAGGTGTCGGCCTGGCAGGCGCCGGGCCAGCTCATTACCGGGGTGCGCAAGTCCTTCAGCGCTGCGACCGCGTCCTTGCGCCAGCCTTTGACGTTGGGGATGGCCGATGTGGGGCCGACCCACATGGCACCGCCATTGCCGGCGGCCTGGCCGTACAGGTGCTTGCTGATCACCGGTCCCGGGCGCATCGCGTCGATCGTCACGTCGACCGCTTGCGCGGCCCAGGCCGATGCTGCCACGAGCAGGCCGGCGGCCATGACGGGAAGGTGGATGTACTTCACAGGCAGTCCTCTTGTTTTACTTGGTCTGGTTTACTTGGTCTATTACTGGAAAAACCGTCCCGGTGCCAAAGGCACGGGGACGGTCGGGGCCATTCTTAACTTAGCTTAGAACTTGTAGCGCAAGCCCAGCCGGAAGATACGTCCGTTGACAAAGGCCTGGTTCTGCAGCTCGGTCTCGCGGGTCAGTGCTTGACCGAGGTAGCGATTCGTTGACGAATTGGTCAGGTTCGAGGCGCTGGCCGACAGGGTCATGTGGTCGTCGATGTTGTAGTTGAACGAGGCATCGATGTTGGCATACGCCTTGACATAGCTGCTGAATAACGGCGAGGACCCGTTGACTGAATTGAGCGCCTGCGACGAGCGCCAGGTGTAAACCAGGCGTGCCGAGACGGTCTTGTCTTCGTACATGAACGACGCGCTCGTGGCGTTCTTCGACGTGAACCCCATCGGGGTGACAATGATCTTCTGCACCGCGGTGGTACCGGCGTTGACCGGGTTGCTGGTGTCGACGTAGGTGTACGAACCGGCCACGCCGAAGTTCTTCAGCCAGTTGGTCTGTTTATCGAAGAACCATTGGCCGGACAATTCCACGCCCCGCACAAAACCGCCCTCGCCATTGACCGTACGCCCGACCATGTACTGGCCATTATCGCAGCTATTCTCCGGCGTGCCGCTGTAGGCGGGCGCAATGTGGCTAGGCAGTGTGCGGCAATCGAGCACTTTGTTAAAGAAGCCCTTGATCTCTTTGTCGAATAAGGCGACGGCCACATAGTTGGTAGGGCTGAAGTAGCGCTCGAGCGACAGGTCGAAGGAGTCGGCCACTTGCGGCTTCAGGTTCGGGTTGCCCTCGTCGCCCGTGCCATTGCTCGTGTTCCCCGACACGAAGGGGTTCAGGTCGCCCGGCAGGGGGCGCGTCATGCCGCGACCGTAGCCGAAGCGCACCATGACATCCTTGGCCAGATCATAGGTCGCATTCAACGAGGGCAGCGCGTTGGTGTACGAGGTCGTCCTGGTATTCTCGACCACGGCCCCTTTAGGGTCTTTTGCCCGCGCCGTGACGGTCAGCTCGGTGCGCACCACGCGAACCCCGACCGAGCCCTTGAGGCGCTCGTCCAGCGCCGAGAACTCGGCCGAGACATAGCCGGCCAAGGTCTTCTCTTTGAAGTTGCGGCGGGCATCCAAGGCTTCCGCATAGCTGTCCTCGCGCGGCTTGCCGGCCAGTGGGAACTGGTCGTTGATCTGGTTGCCCAGCAAGGCGTCCGGCTGGTACTGCACGAAGCCGCCGGTGTAGCCGGCCGTGCCGTTCATATAGTTGTTCGGCGCCAATTCGGTCTGGCCGGCCTTGGTGGAGACGTTGATCCCGTTCGACTGGTCGGCAGCCAGCGGCTTGCCATCGGCTGTCAGGGGACGGTTGCCAAAAATCTGTAACCAGCGGAACAGGCTTTTCTGTTGCGCGTAGCGGGTACCGAATTTCACCCGGGTGAACCATCCGCTATCGAGGGAGTAGGCGCCATCGAGCGCCGTGGCGAGGCCGTCGTCCTTCCAGTCCTGGAGAGTTTGGGGCACGTACTGGTTAAAGACAAAGTTCTTCGGATCGGACAGGCTCGGACCGCTGAACGAGACCCGGTGCGGGTCCACGTCGGCCTGGCGCGCCACATCCCACGCCAAGCCGTTCACGCTGACCATCTCGACCCTGCGGTTGTCCTGCCTTTTGGTGGAACTGAGGTAGGCCACGTCGCCCTTGAGCGAGAGCGCCGGGGTCGGGTTCCATTCCACGCCGGTGGCAGTGGTCCAGGTCTCAAACGGGGTGTGCTCATCGCCGCCGAATGGACGGACAATCGAGTTCATGAAAGTGCCGCCCACCGCGCGCTGGGTCGTCACCACGTCGTTGCTGCCGCCGTTGTAGTTGCGGTTGGCCATGTCTTCGGTGATCGTAAACGGCGCCAGCTGCAGGTCGCGCACGTTGGCGCCCTGTTCGACGTTCAGGAAGCGGTAATTCTGGTTGTACAGGTAGCTGGCGTAGTTAGCTTCCACGTAGAAACGCAGGGTGTTGTCCACGCGGTAATCGGCGCCCAGGTTCAAGCCTTTGCGCTCGCGCAGGATGGTTTCCAACTGCACGTTCGGGGAGAGGGTCCCGGTGGCGATGATGTTGCTGATCTGGTCGGCGTTCAGGCCTGCCGTGTTCGGCATGGCGGCCCCGACCGTGTCCGTCTGGGCGAGCGTCGCCACGGGTGCCAGGTAGGTGACGTCCTTGCGGCCGACATAGGAGCTCATCGGCCGGTTCACCGCATTGGTGGGGTTGGCGGCGGCCAGGGTGGCATATTCGGCGCTGTCGCCGCGCACCATGCGTTTATAGTCCGGAGTGCGGCCGGCCCCCGTGTTGTCCGCACGGTTCGCGCTCTTCTGGTAGGCGATCGCGGCCATGACACCGATATGCGAGCCGCCACCCAGGTCGAAGCGGTTGGCGACCAGGCCGAACAGCTCCGGCTTGGTTTGCTTCTCCAGGTCGTTGTACAGGAGGTTGCCGCTCAGCGCTGCGGTGAACTTCTTGAAATCGCTCGGCTTGCGGGTGCGTACATTGATCAGGCCGCCGATACCGCCTTCGATGTGCTCGGCGGACGGATTTTTGTAGACATCCAGGCCGGCAACCATGCCGGGAATGGCGCCCTCGACGTTGAATTCGCGGCTGCCGGCGGTGAAGAAGGTGCGGCCATTCACGTGCGAAGCGGTCTGGTTGGACATGCCGCGGATGGTCAGTCCGGAACCGGCGCCGGCCGGGGACGCGCCCTCGCCGCCATAGCGGAAGCCCTGGACGCCGGGAATGCGGGTCAGCGTTTCGGACACGTTCGGATCGGGCAGCTTGCCGATGTCTTCGGCGGTGATGGAGTCGACCACTTCCATGGCGTTTTTCTTGATCGACACCGACGACTGCGCGCTGGCGCGTATGCCGCTCACGACGACGACCGTAGGTTCGGCTTCCTGCGCCACGGCGCATGGGGCAAATGCCTGGCTGACCGCGAGGGCGATGCCGGTGAGGTTCAGGGATAACTTGAGTTTCTTGTCCATAACTTCGTCTCTTATTTGTAAATTTATAAATGGGCAGCCGCGCGGGCCATCCAGACTCCTTCAAACTCGCTAAGCCGCGAATCCGGTATCGATAACATTCTCATGTACATCATGCAATCATTTAAGCTGTCCACCAGCAAATGTGGCCAGAAACGATTGCATGCTGCCGATGTCCCCGCCGCGCCACCCGGCTTTTTTCGTGTTGCGCCGCGTTTCCGGTATCGATAACAAACAAGTTGATTATATGCACTATCGAGCATCTGTCTAGTAAAATTTTGGCAAAATTCGAACCAGGGTGGCGGTTGTCGCCTGCACGCGACATTGGTTGCGGTGTCATCCCGTTATCGATATCAGTTTGTGCATGCGTGGCCGCCATGATGGACCCCGTCGCCTACTTGCCGGGCGCGATCGCGCGAGGGCAGGGCAGGGCATCGAGATCGGCCAGGGTCCAGCGCTCGCGCCAGCGGAGCACCGGTTTGCCATCCTCCCATTCGATGGGCAGCCAGGCATGGCGCCCGTCGATGGCATTCTTGGGGCGCCAGATGTCGAGCATCAGAATGTGCCGCTCGCAGCCCTTGCGCTGGAGCGCGATGGCATGGGTCGACTGTCCGCCGAAAGTGATGCTGGCCTGATCAAGCGTGCCGCGCACGGGATTGCCCAGTGCCGACCAGGGGCCGAAGATGTGGCTGGCCACATAGGACTTGGCGGGATTCGGCTTCCACCCGGTCAGCCCGGAGGTCACCAGGTAGTACTTGCCCTCGCGCTTGAAGATGGCCGGCGCTTCATCGTCGCCAAACGGCATCATGCGCGCGTATTCGCCCGCGGGCCGCAGGAAGTCCGGGGACAGGCGCGAGATGTGCAGGGTGCGGTTCTCTTCCGATGCGTACAGGTGGTAGGCCTTGCCGTCGTCGTCCACGAACAAGCTCATGTCGCGCGCCATCTGCCCGGTTTTGTGGTCGCGCGCGAGCACGCTGGTGGCCGGGTCCTTCTGATCGTCGGCGACATTGACCGGCCAGGCGCCGGCATTGGGGCGCAAGGACCCCTGGTAGGCATACGGCCCGGTCACCTTGTCGGCCACCGCCACGCCCGAACGCGCCGCCTTGTAGCCCTGGCCCTTCAACTCCAGGTGGAACCACATGACGAATTTGCGCGTCCTTGGGTTGTAGATGACCTTGGGGCGTTCGATGATCGAATCTTTGACGATATCGCTGTCCGGATCGTCGCTCACCGCCAGCGCGATGCCTTCGTCGCGCCAATCGAGGAGATTGCGCGAGCTGTACACATGCACGCCGACCTGCGCGCGGTTGCCGGCATCGCCTTCGACTTTATGCTCGCCGAACCAGTAATACACGCCTTCGTGCTCGAGGATGCCGCCGCCATGGGCGTTGATATGGATGCCTTTGTAGTCCGGCCAGAGTGCGCCCGGTTCAAAGGCCTTGTTCGCCTGCGCCGCGACGGGCCCTGCGCACAGCATGCTCACTGCGAGCGGCAGCAAAAAACGCGGTGTCCTCGTTGTCCTCATGCATGCCCCCACGGTGTTCAGCGATTGGCCCTGCAGCGCGCCGTCGAGCCGCGGATGACGAGCTCGCTCGGCAGCTCGATGCAGGAATGTTGTTCCGGTAGATTTTCGACCCGTGCAATCAATTCCTGCACGGCCGCCTCGGCCAGGCGCTGCAGGGGAGGGCGGATGCTGGTCAGCGGCGGATCGGCCAGCGCGGCCGTTGGGATATCGTCATAGCCGACAATCGACAGTTGCTCCGGCAGGCGCAGGCCGGCGGCGCGGGCTGCTTCCATGACGCCAAAGGCCACCATATCGCTGGCGGCGAAAATGGCGGTGGGCCGCTTCGGCAGCTTCAACAGGCGCTCGGTGGCCTGCACGCCGGACAGGTGGCTGAAGTTGCCGGTCTCCAGCCATTGCGGCGCCGGTTCGATGCCTTGTTCGGCCAGGGCGGCCAGGTAGCCTTGCAAACGCTGGCTGTTCTGCCCCGAATTCTGGGTCCCGCCGATGTAGGCGATGCGCTTGTGGCCCAGTTCGAGCAGGTGGCGCACGGCCTCGCGGGCGCTGATGAAATTATCGGAGCGCACCACCGGCAGGCTGGTGGGCGCGCGCCAGAAGTTGACGAGCACAATCGGCTTGGGGCTTTTCTCCAGCACCCGAAGCAGCTTGTCCGTGATCCCTTGCAGGACTAGAAAGCCATCGCACACGCCGCCCAGCAGGTTGACGCTGGAGCCTTCACGCGGGGCTTCATTGGTGTAGAACATATTGTAGATCACCAGGTCGCGGTTATGGCTGCGCACCGCCTTGCTGATCTCCATCACGATCGCGTTGAGGTGGGCCGAGGTCAGGTCGTTCAGCATGATTCCAAGCACGTGCGAGCGTGCCCCGCGCATAACGCGGGCCGACACATTGGGAACATAGGCCAGGGCTTCGGCCGCCGCCAGGACCTTATGCTTGCTGCGGGCCGAGACGGCGCCTTCACCGCTCAGGGCGCGCGAGGCGGTCATCGTCGACACGCCAGCGTGGGCCGCGACGTCATGCAGGGTGACGTTGGGCGTGGGTTGGGGCGGCTTGGCTTTGGTCATCGAAGAGTGGCGCAAATGCTTTGGGGAAGTACGGTCTTTGTTAACGTTAGCACGTAGCTCGGCGTATTTAAAGCAAGAAATAACCCTGATATAGATAACGTTATCAGTTTTGCGCCGAATTTCCGGGTTTGCTGCGCTTTTTTCTATCGTTTTGTGCCTTTGAAGCCTCGGAAAGCCCCCATTTTGCCACAAGTTCAAATGTTCTTTGTATATGGTAATCAGAAGTGGTATCGTTAACTATCGCGTTTTCGAAAATACCCGCCTCCCTTTACCTTCCTGCCGGCGTTCCACGGCCAGGTGTGAACGATGACTGAAAAACAATCTTTAATCCTGCCTGACGCCACCATGCACGACGTCGCCCGGCTAGCCGGCGTGTCGACCATGACCGTGTCGCGGGTCATCAACGGCAATAAACTGGTCAGCGAGGCGACCCGCAAGCGCGTCGATATGGCGATCGTCCGGCTGAAATATGAAGTCAATGTGGCTGCGCGCGCCGCGCGTGTCGGCAGCCTGCGCATCGGCCTGCTCTACAGTAATCCGAGCACCGCATTTCTGAGCGCCTTCATGGTGGGCGCATTGGACCAGTGCAGCTTGAGCGGCGCAGAACTCATCCTGGAGAAATGTCCCGACCCGAACGGCTGGCGTGCCGCCGTCGACCGCCTGGTCGCGGCCGGCGTGCACGGCATCCTGCTCACGCCACCGCTGTGCGACGCCGATCCTGTGCTTGAATTGCTGGCTGAACTAAACATACCCGCGGTGGCGGTGGCCACTGCGCGGCCCGGCAAGCCGGTATCGGCGGTGCGCATCGACGACTACGACGGCGCTGCGACCATGGTCCGCTACCTGATCGCACAGGGGCACCGCGACATCGCTTTCATCAAGGGCGACCCGCAGCACACCCCGGCCCAGTTGCGGTTTCAAGCCTTTCTGGACGCAATGAAAGAGGCCGGCCTGGCAGTGGCCCCGGAGCGGATCAAGGAAGGCATGTTTACCTACCGCTCCGGCCTGGACGCGGCGCGCAGCCTGCTGGCGCAGGAAGACCGGCCAAGCGCCATCTTCGCTTGCAATGATGATATGGCTGCCGCGGTGGTGGCGGTGGCCCACGGCTTGCATCTGGAATTGCCCAGGGACCTGGCGGTGTGCGGCTTTGACGATACGCCGATGGCCACCACGGTATGGCCGAACCTGACCACGGTGCGTCAGCCGATCAGCGAGATGGGGCAGGTGGCGGTTGAGCTTGCCTGCAATCAGATCCGGCGCCGGCACAAAAACAAGCCGAGTGTCGTGGAACACCGGCTGCTGCCTTTCACGCTGATGCCGCGCCTGTCGACGACAGCTTAGCAAGGCAGGGGCCCGGCTTGATCCTTACTGAGTTCTTCTTCCTCATTCAAGGCTGCGGATTCCGGAAGCGAATGGCGTTTTTTTAAACGAAAATGTTATCGATACCACTCGTCAACTTTTTTAAAGAATACCGCTCGGGTACACGAGCGGCGCGAGCGCCGTCCCAGCCTTGACCGGCCAGTGCCGGTCAGAATTTTCCGTCCCAATTGCCAACTTGGCAAGGAGCTGCAATGACAAAAATGCACACCGAGGAAACCGATCAAACGGAGACACGTAAATGAAGAACGACGTAAGAAAGAAAGGTAGCATCATGAGAATAAGATTAGGAGACACGGCGAGACACATTGTGTCTATAGCACTATCCCTCGGGATAGCGGTAGCGCTCGTACCGGTGACGGCGAATGAAGCAAAGGCCCAGGCAAGCATACAGACGCTTGCTACCGATTATCACCCGACCATCACCGAAAGCGTCGATGCAAGCGGCTTCAAGCGGCCCGGTATCGGCATCACCAAGGCCGTACTTGAAAACCTGCGCACCCAGGTCCGCGCGCAGAAAGAGCCCTGGAATACCCACTTCAACAGCATCCTGTGGCACAACTCCGCATCGCGCACGCCGACCATCAGGAATGTCGGCGGCGATCCGTCCAAGCCGCGCATCTACGGGCTCGATTCGCAGGGCGACCAGGTGCTGTTCATTGAAGACTCGCTGACCGCCTATACGCAGGCGATGCTGTACGTTGTGACCGGCGACGAGGTGTACCGGAGCAACGCCATGCGCATCATCCGCCTGTACAAGCAGATGGACCCGGCGCAGTACGTGTACTACGTCGACTCGCACATCCATACCGGCATTCCGCTGAGCAGGATGACGGCCGCGGCGGAAATCCTGCGCTACACCAGCACGCAGAATCCGGCCCTGGAGTGGACCGAAGACGATACCGTCAGGTTCGCGGCCAATCTGGTCGTGCCGGTCATGAATACCTTCAATGCCTGCAATTGCCGCTTCATGAACCAGCATCTGTACACGACGCTTGCGACGATGTCCGGGGCGCTGTTCATCGGCGACAGGGAAAAGTATAACCAGGCTGTCGAATGGTTCACCGTCAACAAGGACGCTGTCGACCAGGGCCAGAACGGCGCGATCAAGCAATTGTTCCGCCTCGTGACCAAGAACGACGTGACCGGCGAGCCGGTCACGCCCGTCGTGCAGCACGTTGAAATGGGCCGTGACCAGGCCCACGGCGCGGGCGACCTCACCAACGCCCAGATCCTGGCGCGCTTGATGATGGCCCAGGGCACCAAGGTCGATCCGGTCGAGGGCACGGTATCGGCCGAGTCCAATGCCGTCGGTCCTTACGAATTCCTGAATGACCGCATCCTCGACGCCGCCGAACCGTTCGGCGCCTTCATGATTGGCCACGATATTCCCTGGGTGCCGACCGCTTCGCATACGGATCAATTCGGCAACCCGACCATCTCGTACAAGAAGGTGTCGTGGTCGTATCGCGGCAGGACTGGCTCCAACATCTGGGAAATGTTCTATTACTACCAGTACGTACGGGGAATCAACATGGCGCAACGAGCGCCCAACTACACCAAGTTCTTCGCATCCCGGACCGGGTACAACTGGGCCGGCGCGGATGGCGGCGGCGACTTCTGGTTTTTTATTCCGCAGCAAGCCGAGGCCGAGGGTGCCACTTATCTCGTCAAACCGGTCCAGGACCCTTACCGTGAAGTGGAACAGCGCTTCACCTCGCCCGACAGCACGACGGTGGCCAAGACTGAGGGCGCCACCTCCTATGTCGAGCTCACTGCAAGCCCTGCGGGCAGCACCTTGAACATCTTTGGCTACGCCTCGCCGGGTTCGGCAGTCGCCGTGCGTTACCGCACCAACGGCCTGGCCTCGCTCGAGTATTACGGCGTCCAGTACCCCTTGCAGGACACCCAGGGCCAGTGGCGCTATGTGCATGTTCCAGCCGGCCTGGGCGATTTCCTGCGCCTGACCATCAGGGGCAATGGGACGACGGTGGGCATCGACCATGTGAACGTCCAGCCCGGCACCTCGCTGAGTGCGCCGCAGTTCACCCTCGGCAACGCGGACCTGACCGTGGATGACTACGTAGGTTCGACCAACCCGGTGGCCTTCAGTTTCGCGGCAAGCGATGCCGTGACCACCGATGTGCTCAGCTACCAGATCGATCATCTGCCGGCCGGCGCCACCTTCAATACCGCAACCGGCCAGTTCTCCTGGAATCCGACCCAGGCGGGCAGCTATTCCTTCGTGGTATACGCGTCCGACGGCACCAGCGTGACGACCAAGCGCATCACCATCGTGGTCGGGGCCAACCGGCAAGCCACGGTCAATACCGCGATCGCTGCGTACAATTCGGCCAGGGAATACGTCGCCGCGACGCTGGCGCCCTATAACGCGGCTTATGCCGACATCATGGGCACGATCGGCAGCGCCACCGATACGGAATTCTTCCAGAAGCTGGCGACCCTGAAGACCGCGGTCGCGGGGCTGGAGGAATTGAACCCGCTGATGAGCGACGGCAGCCTGAACTTCACCAAGTTTTTTGTTGCTTCGGACTTTGGCGCCTCGGTTGGCAATTTGCTGGACGGCGTGGAAGACAGTGGCGCACCGTATTCCACGGGCCTGGTTCAGACCATGGACTTGGGACCAAGCTTTAAGCTTTCGGTCAATCATTTCAAGGTGCAAGGGATGCTGAGCTTCCCTGAACGCATGGGTGGCGTTGCCATCTTCGGTTCCAACGACAAGCAGAACTGGACCCGCCTGACGCCGGGCTTGACGGCCATCGTCGACAATATCCAGGACGCCCCGGTCCAGGAAGAGCTCAAGAATGCGAAATTCCGCTTCTTCAAGCTGCACATGCTCGAGCCGTTTACCCCTGTGTATCAGCCGGTGCCCTTGCTTCACCTGACCGAAATGCGGATGTTCGGCACACGCTCGGTGACGGTCAACAAGCTCGCTTCGGTCTCGATGAGTTCAGACCAGGCCCAGCGCGGACGCGTCATTCCCGGCAATACGGTCAAACTGTCCTTCGTGTCGGCCGAGCCGATCAACAGCGTGACGGCCACCATCCAGGGTGAGCCGGCCACGGTGACGAGCAGCGACAACCTGGTGTGGACCGCCAGCGCCGTGGTCACTGCCGCCATGCCCGCCGGGACGGTGAAGTTCGTTCTGAACTACAAAACCGCGCAGGGGGTGGATGCCGAACCGACCTTGTTCACGACCGACAACTCGTCCGTGTACATCGCCGATCTGAGCAATTACATCGCCAACCTGGTCGACAGCACGAACGTGACCGATTCCAACAACCGCAATGCGACGGATGCGCGCAACTATGCACGCATCCTGTTTGACGGCAATCTGGGTACCGCGACCGATTATCGGATCAATGGCAGCGGCGCCGGCAGCTGGGTCGCCTTCGATTTCCGTCCGGGCATGACGGCCAAGTTGTCCAGGGTCGAAGTCATTGGCAGGCAAGACCAGTACTACACCCGTATGAACGGCGCTGTCGTGCAAGGCTCCAACGATTATGCGAACTGGACCACGATTTCCAATGCCGCGGGATCGACCATGAACTGGCAAACCCTGACGATCAACAGCAGCACCCCGTACCGCTACATCCGTATGTTCAATGGCAACACTTGGTTGGGCAATATGTCCGAATTGAGGCTGTATGGCGTGCTGGAGGCTGTCAACAAGCTGAGCGCCATGTCGATCAGCTCGCCCCAGGCCATGCGCAAACGGGTTGTCGCCGGCAACACGGTCACGCTGAGTTTCACCGCCCAGGAAACGATCCAGAACGTCACCGCCACGATCGCCAATCAAGCGGCAACGGTCAGCACCACGGACAACATCAACTTCACCGCTTCGGCAACCTTGCCCCAGGGCGTGGCAGCCGGCGCCGTGGGTTTTGCCGTCAACTACAAGACCCAGGACGGCAGGGAGGCTTTCCCGGCCACGGCCACGACGGACACCAGTTCGCTGAATGTCGTCGATGAAACGGACGTCATCAAGAATGTCACCAGCATCGCGACACTGATCGATTCGACCGCCAACCGTTCAGCCGCGACGACCTTGGCGACCGTCAACAATCTGTTCGACAGCAATCTCAACTCGGGCTCGGACTTCCGCAACGGCAGCAGCTCCGGATGGGGAAGTTATATCATCTTCGACTTCAGTGCGGGCAAGCGGGTCGCCCTGACGAGCGTGGAAATGATCGGTCGGCAAGACCAGTATTTCACCCGGATGAAGGGCGCCGTGGTGCAAGGCTCGAACGACAACAGCAGCTGGACCACGCTGACCCCGGCTGCCGTCTCGACAGCCGAATGGCAGACCCTGCCGGCCGGCGGCTCGTCGTCTTACCGCTATATCCGTCTCTACAACCCGAACCAATGGTTCGGCAGCATGACTGAAGTGCGGCTGCGTGGCGCCGTCCAAGTTGTCAATTGACATCGGCACCAGCTAGAAGCTGACTGGACCGTCCCGCGCCGCAAGGCGCCGGGGCGGTTTTTTCTTTAGGGGCCTGGCATCTCGGCGGGAGTGTCCTCCAGGCCCCACACCGACAGGATCAGGAACACCAAGCCAAGGGCCGCCAGCGCCAGATAAACCTGCTGAAAACCGTACAGGTCATAGAACTTGCCGACCAGCGGCGACAGCAGGGCCAGGCCGATCGAGTGGCCGAAGCTCCAGCCCACCATATACACGGTCGAGGCCAGGTGATTGTCGAAGTGACAAGCGATATAGCGAAATACCGACACCAGGATGATCGCCACTTCGACCGAATGCAGCAATCGCATGCAGGAGATCGACAGCGGTCCGGCCGCCAGGCCTGATCCGGCGATCCGGATCAGCATGATGGCGCCGGCCAGC
>CAMLFK010000125.1 GCA_946479255.1 uncultured Oxalobacteraceae bacterium | reverse complement strand
GTCGTCTCGACCATCCGCAACGCGCCGGTGCTGCTGTTCGCCGCCATGGCCGGCCTGTTTGCCGAACGCAGCGGCGTGATCGACCTGGCACTCGAAGGGAAGATCCTGGCGAGCGCGTTTGTGTCGGCCGCGGTGGCTTACACGACGCAGAACCCGTGGTATGGCGTGGCCGCCGGTATCGCCGCGTCCACGGCCCTGGCGCTGCTGCAGGGCTTTGTCAGCGTCACGCAAAAGGGTAACCAGCTGGTGGGCGGCATCGCGATCAATATCGCCATGAGCGGCCTGACCTTCGTGCTGGCCCAGTTCTTCTACCAGCAAGGCGGACGCACGCCGGACCTGGGCCAAGCGCGCCTGTTCGACATTGTGCTGCCGGGGACAGAGGCGCTGGCCGGTGTGCCTTTCCTTGGCTGGTTCTATGGCCATGTGCTCGGTGGCCATTCGGCGCTGGTGTACGTGGCCTTTGCACTGATTCCGATTGTGCATTGGGTGGTGTATCACAGCCGCTTTGGCCTGCGTTTGCGCGCCTGTGGCGAGAATCCGCATGCGGCCGATGCGGCAGGTGTCAGCGTGGAGCGCACGCGGTATATGGCGATGCTGGTGGCTGGCGTGCTGTGTTCGTTCTCTGGCGCGTACCTGGCGATAGTGCAGAGCGGGTTCTTCCTGCGCGATATGTCGGCTGGCGCGGGCTACCTGGCTTTGACGGCGCTGGTGTTCGGTAACTGGCGGCCGCTGTACACGGCGCTGGGTTGTGTGATGTTTGGTTTCTTCAGCGCCGTGCAGATTCAGATCGAGGGTGTGGAGCTGCCGGGTGTGGGACGGATTCCGGGGTCGCTGATTCAGATGATTCCGTATGTGGTCACGGTGATTGTGCTGGCGGGCTTGATGGCCAAGTCGGTGGCGCCGAAGGCGATTGGTAAGCCGTTCGTTAAATCCCGCTAACTCCTCCATTACCCACCGCACTTAAAACCGGTGGTCACATTCTAGCTCGCTGCTCTGCGCACCGAGCGCTTGAACGTCCACGCCAGGCCAACACCTGCCGAGCTGCCGGTCGAACGCTTCATCAGCGGGCTTTCCTTATTGGCCGAGCCGCTGTAAGTCTCATAGCGCACAAATGCAAACACGCGCAAATCCGGATTCATCTTGCGCGACGCCGACACCCCAACGCGCGACAACATCAATCCCGAATCGGCCTCATACGCAGGACGATCCAAGGTCGCATACTGCGGCCGCACTTCATAAAAATACTCATTGATCTTGCGGTTGCCGACCACCACGCCAATGTGGGCATCGCCGCTCCACACGCCTTCGGCATCGCGCATCTCGTAGACCAGCTTGGGTTCGAAGGTCCAGCCTTGGTTGCGCACGCCCCCACGCATCTCCAGCACGGTACGCAGCGGCAGGTCGAAGCGCAGGCGTGAGGCAGGCGTCGGATTGGCCAGCTTGATCTTCAGGCGCGGACCGAATTCAAGCAGCGTGCCGAGATCCGGCATGCCGGCACGTGCCGCCACGTCGTCGGAGCGGGCCGGCAGCGATGCGGCAAAGCCGATGTCGAGTTCGAGCACGTCGCTGCGCAGCAGGCGCGCATTCACACCCGACTGGTCGGAGCGGAACACTTCGCCGCGGTAGATGATGTAGGGGATCGCGAGGCCGCGGTTGGAACGCTGGGCGGCGCCGGGATAAGCAGGGGTCGATACACCGCCACCGATGACGCCGACTTCCCATAAGGGCTGGCCGGCGTCTTGCGCTGCGGCGCTGGAACACGCAGCAGCCAATACAAGAGTTGAACACCAGATTGACCGCTTCATGTTTTCCTTTTTAAGTTTAAGGCCAGATGGCCTGGAGCAGATGCGCCAGATGATAACCGCCCTTGATCAGCTGCGTCTTGGCGAGCGCCGAACTGGGGACGGGGTAATCGGGCGTCATATCGAGCGCGAAAGTATAGTACGGCTCGCCCTTCTTCGACACCTGTTGGCTGATCTTGCCGGGAGTGACGCCAGTGTAAGCGACCTTGGAAGCGACCAGCGCATCATTGGCCCACTGATAGGGCCAGGTAACCGGATCGCCGGTATTCCTGGCAACCTCGGGCTTGCCCTCGATGACCTTCAGCGCAAATTGTTCAGGCGTGCGCGTGCTGATGCGGCGCATCGCGTAGTCGACCACGGTGCTGTCCCAGTAGACGTGGAATGGGCGCGTGGTCCACTTCTTGGCCCCTTCGGCCAGCGGCTTGGCGTCGCCGGGGATCACGCCGGTGGACAACTGAGTCAAGCGTTCGTCGTCGAGCAGCAGGTTGTTCCCGCCGCGCGAGTCGTAAATATTCAGGCTGTCGACGTCCTCGTGCTTGTGCGGCACCGTGAACTTGCCGTCCTTGCCGATGAAGGCGGCGCCGACGTGCAGCGGCTGGTGGATGTCGCCGCTCATGTGCGCGACGATCAGGAGCGCCTGGCGCTTGCTGAACTTGTGCGGATTGAGTGCCGGGTCGGTCTTGCCCTGCAAGACGGCGATCGCCTGCTTGAGCGTCTGCACGATGTCGACATCGGCCGTGCCGACCGCGCCATCATGGTAGTGCGTGTTCTGGAAAGGGATGTCGGTGTAGTGGTACTCGCTGTGGCGGGGATTGACGGCCGTGTAGGCTTGCATTTCCGGCGATGGAACAGGGTAGCCGACCCCGCCCTTGGCGGTATCGGCCCAGGTGGTGATCGACTCCAGGCTTTCGCCCGGCAGCAGCAGCGCAGACACCTGCTTTTCGGCCTTGCTTCCCTTGATCAGCTGCTCGGCGATGGCGCCGATGGCGCGGTGGCCGTCGGCACCCCACGCAAGCGCTTCGGTGGAAAGGAAGGCGCCGGACAGGGCGAGTACGCAGGCTAGTTTCTTCATATGCTTATCCTTCGATGATGTCACTTGATACGGACGATACGGCCGGCCGGCACGTCCTTGCCTGCCGGCTGGCCGGCGCGGTCGCGCGCGATGAGGTAGTTCGAAAACGCGTCCAGGTCGCGGATTCCGGTGTCGTGCTTGTTGGCGCCTTCCTTGAACATCGCCAGGCTGTCGCCGCCTTCGGCCAGGAAGTTATTGGCGGCGATGCGGTAGATGGCTTTGTCATCGACCGGCTTGCCGTTCAGCTTGACGCTGCCGGGCACAATGCGCCGGCCCTCGGGCATCGATTCATTCCATGCGTAGCTGAAGCCCTCGGACACCTGCAGCATGGAGCGGGTTGGTTCAACGGCGCCGCGCGACCACTGCTGCTCCAGCAGGCCGCGCAGTTGGGCGCCGGTCAGGTCCATCACCACCAGCGTGTTCGAAAACGGCAGCACGGCCTGCGCCAGTCCGTAGTTGACCATCATGTCGGGACCAACGTCGATATCCCTGCGCAAGCCGGCGATATTCATGAAGCCGATCCGCACGCCCAGGTGGCGGGTGGCCGCCAGCACGGCGTCGGCGGCCAGGTCGCCCAGCGTGGTCTGCCCTGCCGGGTCCAGCTTGCGGCCCAGCCAGCGTGCGCCGACCCGCGCCACTGGCCGTTCCAGCACGGCCGCGCTGCGTTCACGCACGCTGGCCAGATAAGCATCGACGGCCGGCACCGGCGGGTGTGCGCCCGGCGTCATCAGGACGTTGTTCACACCGATCTCACGCACCGTGCGGCTGGCCGGATCGACGGAGAGCTTGATACGCGAGAGGACATGGCCACCCATTTCGGCCTGGGTGATCACGCGGTTGTCGATGCGGCACTGAAAGCCCGTGTGGGTGTGGCCGCTGATGATGAGGCGGATGGCCGGGTCCAGGCGGCGGGCAATGTCCACCACCGGGCCCTTGAGGTTCTTGCAATCGGGTTCGCTGAAACCTTCGTCGGTGTGCGCGCCTTCGTGGATCATCACCACGAACACGGTCGCGCCTTTGGCGCGGACCTCCGGCATGACCTTGTTGATGGCATCGGCTTCATCGACGAAAGACAGGCCTTCGATGCCGGAGGCCAGCACCACCGACGAGGTGCCTTTCAGGACCGCGCCGATCAGCGCCACCTTCACGCCGCGCACCTCGTCGATGCGGTAGGCCGGCAGCAGGGTCTTGCCGGTGGCGTCGTCGATGACGTTGGCGGCCAAGTAGGTGAACTTGGCACCGCCGAAATACGGGGTGAACTTGCAGGCTTTGTCCGGGCGGTTGGAGTCGCAGCCGCCATGCTGCTGGCGCAGCAGCTCCTTGCGGCCCTGGTCAAATTCGTGATTGCCGGCTGAACTGGCCAACAGGCCGATCATGTCGAGCGCGGTGAGCGTGGGCTCATCGGCCCACATCGAGGACATGGCCGGGGTGCCGCCGATCAGGTCACCGGCGGCGACGAACAGCAGGTCGCGGTCTTCCTTGCGCCAGGCCTGCAAGGCCGCGGCCAGGGTCGAAATGCCGCCCGCCTTCACGCTCACGCTGGCGGCGGCGCCCTTGGGCGTATAGGTAAATTTGCTCGGTTCGAGGTGCCCGTGAAAGTCGTTGAGGGCGACCAGGTTGATGTCGATCGGCGCCGCCGGATGGGTGGCGCAAGCGGACAACAAGCATGCGGCCGTGAGTGCGGCGCATAGTGGGCGGAGTAAATTCTTCATGGATGAAAGCATACCCGCAGAGGTCAAAAAAAGCCTGCGCACGGATTGTGCGCGCGTAAAAAAGCGGCTGGTGTCGCCACCAGCCGCCGTTTGCCATCGAATTCTTAGAATTCGTAGCGGAGCGTCGCCTGGACCGCCCACTGGGACTCGCCCTTGGTCTGCTTGACGACCAGGTCTTCCACCGCGGCACGCATCTGGTAGACGTATTTACCGTCTTGCATACCGGCGTAGTCGACGAAGCTGCGGGCGTTGCCGCCGGCGCTGGCGAAGCCGACTTCGTTGATACGGCCCCACTTCCGGTTCAGCATGTTGCCGAAGTTCATGAAGTCCAGCACGAAAGCGCCTTTATGACCTTTCCAGAAGCCCGGCAGTTCCTGCGACAGGCGCAGGTCGATGCTGTTGGTCCATGGCGCAGTCGCGTCATGACGCTTGGTGACGCCGCCGGCGTAACGCGACAGTTCCGAGTACTGATTGACCACTTCCCAGAAACGCGTTTCGTTGACCTTGCTGCTCGCGGTATCGCCACGGAAGACAACTTCACCGGAGCCAGGGGCGCTCGGGATGTACATCAGGTCGTTGCCGGTGACGCCGTCGCCGTTCATGTCGTTGTTGAAGGTCCAGCTGTATGGCTTGCCGGTGCGGCCTTCATAGAACGCGCCGAAGCTGGTCTTCATCTGGCCGAACAGGCGCTTTTCCCAGGTCAGCGAGGCGGTGACGCGGTCTTTCAGCTGGTACGACGAACGGGCCAGGGTCTCTTCGTTCGGATTGAAGATCGCACGGCCGCCCCAGTTGGAGCCGGCGGTCGAGGAGGACAGGTTGCTGACTTCCTCGGCGTCGGTGTAGGTGTACGACACGCTCCAGTTCAGGTCTTTCTTGCGCGAGTTGGACAGCATGATGGTGGCGACGTTGCTGCCGCCCTTCTTGGTCTCATTGGCTTCGATCACGTTACCGTATGCGGCGTTCGAGAGCGCACGGTTGCGGTGGCCGGAGCAGGCGCCGCTGGTGGTGAAGCCGCCGGTGCCGTTGGCGCACGATGCGGTGTAGCCGGTTTCGGTCCAGTACATTTCGCGGCCGTCAGGGCCGATGCGGGTTGGCGCACCGAGGTTCAGGTTCTTGAAGTACAGGCCCGTGTTGGTCTTGGTGTTCATGTACTCGATGCTGGCGATCAGGCCGAACCATGGCAGCTCATGTTCCAGCGCCAGGTTGGCTTTCCACACGGACGGCTGGGACAGGCCAGGCGCCAGCAAGTCGACTACCGAGACCGGGCTGCCGATGGCGCGCTGTTTGGTTGGGTCTGGGCTGAAGATGTTGTCGCCCGAGCAGGCTGGATTGGTGCCGCCGCAGCCCAGGGTGTAGGTGTACACACCCGGATTGGCGAACGGATTGCCGATCCAGACGTTCAGCGCCGAGCCTTCGAACAGACCAAGACCGCCGCGCAGCTGGGTCGAATACTTGGTGTCGAAACGGTAGTTAAAGCCCACGCGCGGCTGGAACAGGTCGTCGCCATCGATGGTCTGGGTATTGTCGCGGCCAAAACCGCCGGTCTGGCGCTTGATCTGGGCCGGGACGGCCGCGTACACGCCGGCCACGGTCGGCAGCGCCACCTGGGCGTTGGGGGCGGGACGATCGTTGGTCATGGCACGGTCGTAGCGCGCGCCATAGGTCAGGGTCAGGTTATTGGTGACGTTCCAGGTATCTTGCAGGAACAGGCCGCCATTCGACAGCTTCCACGCGGCGGCGGTATCGGCCAGGGTCACGCCAGGATACAGCAGCTGGGCGCTGTAGGTCTGTGCACGGCCACGGGTGTAGTTCTCGAGGATCGCGGCCTCCACGACCGATGCCGGCGAAGTCGCGCAGGTTACCGAACCGATCGCGTAGGTGACCGAGGCGCTGGAGTTGATACAGGCGAAGTTGTAGTTGCCGTTCACGTCCTGCAGGAAGACGTTGACCATCTGGTCCTGCTTGTAGTCGCCACCGAACTTGATCTCATGGTCGCCGCGGATCCACGTACCTGCAGCGTAAGCATCATAAGTTGTGGTATCGAGCTTGTTGGCCTGGCGGCTGCGTTCCGTACCGAAGTTGAGGAAGCGGCGGTCGGCGCGCACATTCGGCGACGCATCCGGAGGGAGCAGGCCGGCCACTTCGATGCCGACGACCGGCAGGTAGGAAGCGTTGACCTGGCCTTTGCCGCTTTCGCGCTGCGACAGCTTCAGTTCGGTGGAGAAGTTCGGCGTCCAGTCGGAAAACAACTGCCCGACGACCGAGTTGATTTCCTTCTGCTCGGTGTACAGGTAGGAGTCGAGCGAAATGCCGGTAGCCGAGAAGCCGGCGAAAATCGGCTCGGACTGCGAGGTCTTCTGCCAGCGCAGGCTTGCGCGATGGTCGTCGTTGATGTTCCAGTCAAGCTTGATCAGGCGGTCCTGCACGCGCTGGGCCAGGCCGGACGGCGTGGTGGCGCTGCCGGCATCGAAGCCGTATTTGTCGCGCGAGATCTGCTGGATGCCGGAGATCAGCGACGGGGTGATGCCGACGTTGGTCAGCGAGCTGCCCAGCGGGCCAAAGGCCGGCGAGGCGCGCGAGCTGAACGAATCTTCACCGCTGAAGAACACGAACAGCTTGTCCTGGATGAGCGCACCGCCCAGCGTCACGCCGGTGGTCTTTTCAGTGAAGGGAGCCGGGGCCGAGTAAGTATTGTCGGTCAGGTTGAACCGGTCGCCCGCGCTCTTGTCGTTGCGGTACACGTGGTACACACTTCCGCGCAGGTCGTTGGTACCGGACTTGGTGACGGCGTTGATGTTGGCGCCGGTGTAGCCCTTCTGGGTCACGTCGTAGTTCGAGATGTTGACCTGCACCGAAGCGATGGCGTCCATCGAGATCGGCTGCTTGTTGGTCGGCAGGCCGTTGCCTTCCAGGCCGAAGGTGTCGCTGATGCTGACGCCGTCGACGGTGATCGAGTTAAAGCGCGAGTTCTGGCCACCGGCCGAGATTTCGCCGCGGTCCTTGTCGGTCTGGGACAGGCGCGGATCGGTACGGGCGTAGTCCGACAGGCTGCGGTTGATCGATGCCAGCGCGGCCAGCTGGGCGCGGCCAATGTTGGTGCCGGCGCCCATGGCGCTCTTGTTGAAAGTCGGGTTGTTGGCCTGGCCGGCGATGGTCACCGTCTGCATCTGGCCCAGCTGGGCGTCGACGCTGGCGGTTTCGGCCAGCTGCAGGTAAATGCCTTCACGCGTCTCGGTGACGCCGTCTTTGGTGATCGTGATGACGTACGGGCCGCCCACGCGCAGGCCACGTGCCGAATAGCGCCCTTCCGCATCGGTGGTCAGATTGCTGACCGAGCCGGTCTCGGTGTGCTTGATGATGACCTGGGCGCCGCCGGCCGGCTTGCCATCGCTGCCCGACACCCGCCCGGTGATGCTCGACGAGGTGTTCTGCGCCATGGCCGGTACGGACGTGGCGAGCGCGATGGAGAGGGCAAGTGCGAGCTTGGTAAGCCGCAAGCCTTTTTGATTGATCATTGTGTAACCCCAATAAGACGTTTGTGATTGTGTGGAAGGCGGTGAACCCCTCACGCTTTACGGTGCTTCGAATCCGGTGCGAACCGCCGTACGGAACGTGGCCAGGTATTGCGCAGTTGGCAAGTTTACTTGCGGAATATTTCATGCGCGTGACGCTGTGAAGGCCAGTCCAAAACGACAAATTTGATTATCTTCAGCCAACTATGAAGCAAGGGTAGTGTGATGACAAATATGTTTTCGTATGCCGATTTATACAACGTGCATATAAATAGACCGAAGAATGCCCGGCATGCCCTCTTAAAGTGCATGGATACTGCGGACTAGACAAAATGGATTATAAATGTGCCAAAAAACCGTGAATTTCGTTCACGGTTTATTTCGACAATTGTTTGTGGAAGTTTGCAAATGTGTAGCGGGACGGCCACACATTGGCTAGTCTTGGTCTACTTGGAGGGGGACTTCAGCGCCGCGATGGTCCGCTCGAACGCGGCGAAGCGCGTGTCCAGCTGGGCGGTGAGCCGCTGTTTCTGCTCTTTGGGGAGAAAGGCATAGCGCAGGCTGTTATACGAGACCTTCTTCACTTCCGCATAGGTCGGCTTGTAGCGGCTGGCGAACAGCACGTACTCGTTGGACAGATTGTGCCGGGTGACGCCGGCGTCGTCGGTCGAGATCACATACGGGACGCCATGCTGGCGATACAGGGTCAGCGGATGCTTGCCGCCCTCGATACCGGAGATGAAGGCATTGCTGGTCAGGTTGATCTCGACCGGCACATCCTTCTCGCGCATGGTCTTCATGATGCCGATCGCGTTGCCCTCGTGCGCCAGGTCGAGGCCATGGCCGATGCGGTTGGCACCGGCCACATTGAGCGCCTGGTCGATGTGGAACTGCAGGCCCTCGGGCGGCACATCGCCCAGCGCCAGCTCGCCCGCGTGCAGCGCCAGCTTGACGTCCGGGTACTTCGTCTTGAGGAACTTGAACATGCGCATATGCAGCGCGTAGTCGCGCATCGACACGTACTGGCTCTCCTGCCCCACGATGTTCACGCCCACCACCAGCTCGCCCTGGCTGGCCGACTTAAACGCCGACACCATGGTGGAAAATACCAGCGACGGCGGCAGCAGGCGCAGCACGTAAGTCTGGTAGCGCATCGTGAAGCTGGCGTCGTCGATACCCGCATGCGAGGCGGCGATGCGGGCGTTGAAGTCGGCTACGTTCTTGTTGAAGCCTGCGTCCTGGTCGAGCACCGCATACCAGTCGCGCATCAGGGCCTCGGCATCGGCGCCAGGCATGGCGAGGGCGGCGTCGAAGTCCGGGTTGGCGATCGATGGCGCCTTCTTGAACATGGTCTCGATATAGCCCACATTCTCCTGTATGGCGCGCTGCTTGATCGCCTGCAGGCCCTCGTTGAAGTTGGTATTGGAGACCGCGTCGAAGTACAGGAAGGTCTGGAAGAACTGGCGGTCCGGCGGCGGCTGAATGGCGCCATGGTTGTGGAAGTCCTTGCTCGACCAGCGCTGCAGCAGCTCACGGTAGGTATGGTCGTCCGCCAGGATCTCGGCGCCGGTCAGGCAGGTTTTCTCCGCCTTCGCACGCTGCGCCGCCACCTGGGCCTTGTCGCTGGTGATGCGCAAGCTGGTCTTGTCGACGCACATGCCCTCCTTGTCGAGGAAGGCCAGGTATTGTTCGGCGTAGACCGAGCCAGAGTAATGGTGGTGCAGGTCGCCGCCCTTGGGCATCTGGGTCAGGAACATCGTCAGCTCGGCCAGGCGCGGGTCCTTGGCGATCAGCGCGGCGTAGTGGCGCGCGGTGGCCGCTTCGTTGGCCTTCAAGTTTGCGGGCCCTTTTGCATAGGCACTACCGGCCAGCAGCGCGGCGATCAGCAGGCTGCTCGATGTCTTCTTCATGTTCCGCTTTCTAGTTAATGATGCCTCGCTGGTGCACCAGCTGTCCGGCCGAATAAGTGGCTTGCACGGCGCGGTCGTCACCCAGCAGCGCCAAGGCGAACAGCAGCTCTTCCAGCTTGTCGCAGCGCGCAGTGCGGCGCGCCAGCAGCGGTGTGGCTTGCGGGTCGAGCACGATGAAGTCGGCCTCCGCGCCCGGCGCAAAACTGCCGATCACACCATCCAACTGCATGCTGCGCGCAGCCCCCAGGGTGGCGAGGTAAAACATGCGCGCCGCCGGCAGATACGTGCCCCTGCCCCGCGCTACTTTATAGGCTTCATTCATCGTTTGCAACATCGAGAACGAGGTGCCGCCCCCCACGTCGGTAGCCAGCGACAGCGACACGCGCGCCGCATCGGCCTGGGCGAAATCGAACAGGCCGCTGCCGAGAAACAGGTTGGAAGTCGGGCAGATGGCAGCCGCCGCGCCGCTTTCGGCCATGCGCGCAAAGTCGCGCTGGTCCAGCCAGATGCAGTGTCCGTACATGGCGCGTTCGCGCATCAGGCCATAGTGGTCGTACACGTCGAGGTAGCTGCGCGCCTGGGGGTACAGCGAGCGGACCCATTTGCATTCATCCTCGTTCTCCGACACGTGGGTCTGGATGAAGGTGTCGGGGTAGGCCGCCGCCAGCTCGCCCGTCAGGCGCAGCTGCGCTTCGGTGGAGGTAGGCGCAAAGCGCGGGGTGATCGCATACAGCGACCGGCCCTGCTTGTGCCATTTGCGGATCAGGTCTTCGCTGTCGCGCACCCCGCCCTCGGCGCTGTCGCACAAGAAGTCCGGGCAGTGGCGGTCCATCAGCACCTTGCCGGCCACCATGCGCAGGCCGCGCGCGCTGCTGGCTTCAAAAAAGGCGTCCACCGATTCCTTATGCACGGTGCAGTAGACCATGGCGGTGGTGGTCCCGCAGCGCAGCAGCTCGTCCAGGAAGAATTCGGCTACCTCGCGCCCGTGCACCGGATCGGCGAACCGGCGCTCGGTCGGGAAGGTATAAGTCTCCAGCCATGGCAACAGGCCAGGCGCCGGGGACGCGATCATGTCGGTCTGCGGGAAATGCAGGTGGGTGTCGATAAAGCCGGGCATGATCAGTTTGCCGCGGTAGTCATGCACCGGCGTACCTGGCGGCAGCGTGGCTGCCAGCGTGGCGTAGTCGCCGGCAGCCAGGACCTTTCCGTCTTCGACGGTCAAGAGGCCGTCCTCAATCCAGACGATGGCGTCCGGGGAGAACGCCGGATCGGCGCGAAAGTGCAGCACATTGCCGCGGTAGCTTGCGAGAGACATCAGAATCCTTGTTGTGTGGCGGCTTGCGCCTCCCACACCATTAACAGTTGGGCGCACACGGAGGCGGCGATGACGGCCGGCGCCTTGCCGCCGATGCCTGGCAGGCCGATCGGACAGACCATGGCGGCGATGCGGTCCGCATCCACACCGCGCGCGCGCAGGCGGTGCTCGAACTGCATGCGCTTGGTGTGCGAACCGATCAGGCCGAACCAGCCTACGCCTGCGCGCGCCATGATGGCTTCGGTGATGCGCTGGTCGAGCGCATGGCTGTGCGTCATGACCAGATAGCTGGCGCCTGCCGGTGCGTCGGCGACCAATGACTCGGGCGTATCGGATGCTTCGACCGTCACGTTGGCCGGCACCTGCCGTGGGAACAGATCTTCGCGCTCGTCGATCCAGGTCAGCGTGCATGGCAGCTGTGCCAGTGCGCTGACGATGGCGCTGCCGACGTGGCCGGCGCCGAACAGCACCAGATGGGCGCGCGGCGCGCGCACCGCGTCCACCAGCCAGCGGCTGCCGTCGCGAGCCTGCATCAGGTGCGTGCCTTTGCTACGGTCGAACGCCGGCGGTGCGTTGCCGGCCAGGTGACGGCCATGCTCATCGCACAAAGCGAGCGCCTGGCCGTCGAGAGAAACGATGCGCCAGCTGTCCTGCTGGCGGCGCTCGTCCAGCAGCGCCATATGGACCGGGTCGGCCAGCTCGAACGCCAGGTGGACCACGCCGCCGCAGCACTGGCCGAGACTCGGGCCCAGCGCGAAGCGCTCCAGGTGGCGCGGGCGGCTTGTTGCGAGCATGGTGCGGGCGATATCGATGGCCTTCAGTTCCAGGTGCCCGCCGCCGATGGTGCCAAGCACCCGCGTCATCGAAACCATCATGTGCGCGCCAGGCTCGCGCGGACATGAGCCCTCCACTGCCGCCACCGTGACCAGCACGTCCACTTACACCGCTCCCGCCGCCGCATGCATGGCCACTTCCACGGCGGCGATCGCACCCAAAATCGCTTCGCTGGTGGCGGGTGCGTTCAAGGGTGGATTGATCTTGTGGCCGCCCACGCTCGACACCGCGTCACGGATGGCGAAGAACACCGAGAACGGCAGCAGCAAGGGCGGCTCGCCGACCGCCTTGGAACGGTGGATGCTGTCCTCCACATTGGCGTTGTCGAACAGGCGCACGCGCATATCCTGCGGACAGTCGGAGATGGTCGGGATCTTGTAGGTGGATGGCGCATGCGTCATCAGCTTGCCGCCCGCATTCCACCATAACTCTTCAGTGGTCAGCCAGCCCATGCCCTGGATGAAGGCGCCCTCCACCTGTCCGATGTCGATGGCGGGATTCAAGGAGCGGCCCGCGTCGTACAGCAGATCGGCACGCAGCAGCTTCCATTCGCCGGTCAAGGTGTCGACCACCACCTCGGCCACGGCCGCGCCATAGGCGAAATAGGAAAACGGATGGCCGCTCATGGTCTTGGGGTCCCAGTGCAGGCCGGGTGTGGCGTAAAAGCCGTCCGACCACAGCTGCACACGCGCCAGGTAGGCTTTCTGCACCAGCATCGGGAACGGCACTTCCTCGCCATTGACATACACATGGTCTGCCGCGAAGCGCACCTTATCGACGCTGCCACCGTACTGGCCCGCCGCGAAAGCGGCCAGGCGCTCACGGATCTGGCGCGCCGCATCCTGCGCGGCCTTGCCATTGAGGTCAGCGCCGGTGGAGGCGGCGGTGGCCGAGGTATTGGAGACCTTGCTGGTATCGGTCGCCGTGGCGCGCACGTGCTCGATGTCGATGCCCAGTTCATGGGCCACCACCTGCATCACCTTGGTGTTGATCCCCTGCCCCATCTCGGTACCGCCATGGTTGACGATCACCGAGCCGTCCACATAGACGTGCACCAGCGCGCCGGCCTGGTTGAGGTGGGTGACGTTGAAGGCGATGCCGAACTTGACCGGCGTCAGCGCCAGCCCTTTCTTGAGCACGGGGCTGGCGGCATTGAAGGCATTGATGGCTTCGCGCCGGGCGCGGTAGTTGCTGCTCTGTTCGAGCTGGCCGGTGATTTCGTGGATGACGTTGTCGACCACCACCTGCCCATAAGGGGTGACGTTGTCGCGTTCGCGCCCGTAGAAATTCAGGCGGCGGATATCGAGCGCATCGCGCCCGAGCTTGCGCGCGATCTCGTCGAGCACGTATTCGATCGCAATGGCGCCCTGCGGGCCGCCGAAGCCGCGGAAAGCCGTGTTGGACTGGGTGTTGGTCTTGCCGCAGGCCGCGCGGATTTCGACGTCCGACAGGTAGTAGGCATTGTCGAAGTGGCAGACCGCACGCGTGGCCACCGGGCCGGACAGGTCGGCCGAATAGCCGGCGCGCGTGACCATGTCGACCCTGGCGGCAATGATCTTGCCATTGTCGTCGTAAGCGACTTCATATTCGTAATGGAAGCAGTGGCGCTTGCCGGTGACGAGCATGTCGTCGTCGCGGTCGGCGCGCAGCTTGAC
>CAMLFK010000124.1 GCA_946479255.1 uncultured Oxalobacteraceae bacterium | reverse complement strand
GACAACCTCGACGTGCTGGCCGGCTGTGACCTGATCATCGAAGCCATCGCCGAGCGCATGGACTGGAAACACGAGCTGTATAAAAAGGTCGCGCCGCACATCGCCGCCAACGCCATCTTCGCCTCGAACACCTCGGGCCTGTCGATCACGACCCTGTCGGACGGTTTCGATGCGGACCTCAAAGCGCGCTTTTGCGGCGTGCACTTCTTTAATCCACCGCGCTATATGCACCTGGTCGAGATCATTCCGACCGCCGCCACCAAGCCAGAGATCGTCGACCAGCTGGAAGGCTTCCTGACGACCACCCTGGGCAAGGGCGTTGTGCGCGCCAAGGACACCCCGAATTTCATCGCCAACCGTGTCGGTATTTTCGGCATGCTGGCAACCATGCATGAAGCCGAAAAATTCGGCCTCTCCGTGGACGTGGTCGACGACCTGACCGGCGCCAAACTGGGCCGCGCCAAGTCGGGCACCTTCCGTACCGCCGACGTTGTCGGCCTGGATACGATGGGCCACGTGATCAAGACCATGCAGGACAATCTGGCCGACGATCCGTTCTTCGCTGTCTACAAGACGCCCGAAGTCCTGGCCAGATTAGTCGCGGCAGGCGCGCTGGGTCAAAAAGCCGGCGCGGGTTTTTACAAGAAGGTCGGCAAGGACATCATGCGCCTCGACTTTGCCAGTGGCGAGTACGTCGCCGGCGGCGGCAAGGCTGCCGACATCGTGGGCCGCATCCTCAAGGAGAAGGATCCGGTCAAGAAGTTCAAGGCCATGCGTGAATCGACCAATCCACAGGCGCAGTTCCTGTGGGCGATCTTCCGCGACGCTTTCCACTACATCGCCGTGCACCTGGGTTCGATCGCCGACAATGCGCGCGACGTCGACTTCGCCATGCGCTGGGGCTTCGGCTGGAGCGTGGGCCCGTTCGAGACCTGGCAGGCCGCAGGCTGGACCCAGATCGCCAACTGGGTCAAGGAAGACATCGACGCCGGCAAGGCACTGACCAATGCGCCGCTGCCGGCCTGGGTGTTCGAAGGCCCGGTCGCTGAAAAAGGCGTGCATACCGCAGAAGGTTCGTACTCCGCGAGCGCCAACAGCTTCGTGCCGCGTTCGACCCTGTCGGTGTATGAGCGCCAGGCCTTCCGCGCGCCGGTGTTCGGCAGCGGCGGTCTTGATGCCAAGACGGCCGGCACCACCTTCCACGAAGACGACTCGGTGCGCATCTGGCATCAGAACGACGACGTGCTCATCCTGTCGCTCAAGACCAAGATGCATGTGATCGGCGCGGGCGTGATCAACGGCCTGAAGCTGGCGCAGGCGGAAGCGTCGAAGAACTTCAAGGGCCTGGTGATCTGGAATGCCGACGCGGCCGACGGGGGCGCATTCTCCGCCGGCGCCGACCTGCAGGAAGCCCTGCCGGCATTCATGCAAGGTGGCGCGAAAGCGATCGACCCGGTCATCAAGGAACTGCAGGACACCTTCATGGCCATGAAGTACTCGAACATTCCAGTGGTGGCCGCGGTCGCGGGCCTGGCGCTGGGCGGCGGCTGCGAACTGGCGCTGCACGCATCGCGCCGCGTGGCTGCGGCTGAGTCGTATATCGGCCTGGTCGAAGTGGGAGTTGGCCTGATCCCCGCGGGCGGCGGCCTGAAGGAAGCCGCGGTGCGCGCCTACAATGAATCGAAGGGCACCGACATCCTGGCATTCCTCAAGACCGGCTTTACCAACGCGGCCATGGCCAATGTGTCGAAGTCGGCGCTGGAGGCCAAGGCAATGGGCTACCTGAAGGAAGACGACGTGATCGTGTTCAACCCGTACGAGCTGCTGCACGTGGCCAAGGTACAGGCACGCGCCATGTTCGACGCCGGCTACCGTCCGCCGCTGCGCAAACCGGTGATCGCCACCGGCCGCTACGGCTGGGCTACGATCAAGGCGCAGCTGGTCAATATGCGTGACGGCGGCTTCATCTCCGCGCACGACTTCAAGCTGGGCGACATGATCGCCGAGATCGTATCGGGCGGCGACATCGACCAGGGCAGCGTGGTGAGCGAGCAGTGGTTCCTCGACATGGAGCGCAAGGCATTCCTCGAACTGCTGAACCATCCGAAATCGCAGGAGCGGATCATGGGCATGATGCAGACCGGTAAACCAGTCCGCAATTAAGCCATTCGCGCCCACATACTGAGAGAACAGACATGAGCAAACAACTTCAAGACGCATACATCGTCTCCGCCTCGCGGACCCCGATCGGCAAGGCGCCGCGCGGCATGTTCCGGACCACCCGTCCGGACGACCTGCTGGTGCGCGCGATCCAGGCCGCGATGGCCGGCGCGCCAGGACTCGATCCTGCGCTGATCAACGACGCCGTGATCGGCTGCTCGTTCCCGGAAGCGGAGCAGGGCTTTAACATCGCCCGTAATTCGGTGCTGCTGGCCGGCCTGCCGAACACCATCGGCGGCGTGACCGTGAACCGTTACTGCGCATCCGGCATCACCGCGATCGCCATGGCGGCCGACCGCATCCGCGTCGGCGAAGCTGAAGTGATGATCGCCGGCGGCGTCGAATCGATGTCGATGGTGCCGATGATGGGCCACCATCCATCGATGAACATGAAGATGTTCACCGACGAGAACGTGGGCATGGCCTACGGCATGGGCCTGACCGCGGAGAACGTGGCCAAGCAATGGAAGATCTCGCGCGAGCAGCAGGACGCCTTCTCGGTCGAATCGCACCGCCGCGCCATCGCCGCCCAGCAGGCCGGTTTCTTCAAGGACGAGACCTGCCCGGTCGAGATCATCACCCGCACGCCGAATATCGCCACCGGCCAGGTCGACATCAAGACCCGCACGGTCGACACCGACGAAGGCGCGCGCGCCGACTCGTCGATGGAATCGCTGGCCAAACTGAAGCCGGTGTTCGCGGCCAAGGGCTCGGTCACGGCGGCCAACAGCTCGCAGATGTCGGACGGCGCCGGTGCGCTGCTGATCGTCAGCGAACGTATCCTGCGCGAGCACAACCTGACCCCGCTGGCGAAGTTCTCGTCCTTTGCGGTCAGGGGCGTGCCGCCTGAAATCATGGGCATTGGTCCGAAGGTGGCGATTCCCGCGGCGTGCGCCGCGGCCGGCATCACCCAGGACCAGCTCGACTGGATTGAATTGAATGAAGCGTTTGCCGCGCAGGCTTTGGCGGTGATGGGTGACCTGGGCCTCGATCCGGCCAAGGTGAACCCGATGGGCGGCGCTATCGCACTGGGCCATCCGCTGGGCGCGACCGGCGCTATCCGCGCCGCGACCGTGGTTCATGCACTGCGTCGTAATAACCTCAAGTACGGCATGGTGACGATGTGTGTCGGCACCGGTATGGGTGCCGCGGGCATCTTCGAACGCGTCTGATCGGCGCTTTCGATATCGACACCATGGGCGCTGTGCTTACACCACGGCGCCCTTTTTTTATCCTGGAGACTGCATGGACATCACAATCAACCAGGCCGACGGCATCCTGTCGATCGGCTTTAACCGCCCCGAGCGCAAGAACGCCATCACCGGCACGATGTACCAGACCATGGCCGACGCGCTGGTCGAAGCCGAAAGCGACAGCGCGGTGCGCGCCATCCTGTTCAAAGGGCACGCCGAGATTTTCACGGCCGGGAACGACCTGGACGACTTCCTGAAGAACTTCAAGCCGGGCGATGGCGTGGCGGAAGACCAGCGGCCGGTATTCCAGTTCATGCGCGCTTTATCGGGCAGCAGCAAGCCGGTGGTGGCCGCCGTGTCGGGCGTGGCGGTCGGTATCGGCACCACCTTGCTGATGCATTGCGACCTGGTGTACGCGGCCGACAACGCCAAGTTCTCGATGCCGTTCGCGCAGCTGGGCCTGTGCCCTGAATTCGCCTCCTCGCTGCTGTTGACGCAGCTGGCCGGCTTCCCGCGCGCGGCGGAAAAGCTGCTGCTGGGCGAAGCCTTCGGCGCGCAGGAAGCGCTGCAGATGGGACTGGTGGCCAAGGTGCTGCCGGTGGCCGAATTGCTGGCGTTTGCGCAGGGGCAGGCGGCCAAGCTGGTGGCCTTGCCGGCGGCGTCGATCCGCACGACCAAGGCCTTGATGAAGCGCGCCCGCACCGGGGCGATCAACGAGACCATGGCGGCCGAGAATCAGCTGTTCGGTGCGATGCTGCAGGCGCCCGAAGCCAAGGAAGCGTTCACGGCGTTTTTCGAGAAGCGGCGGCCGGATTTTTCGAAGTTTAGTTGAATCGCGTTTCGAAAAGCTTCTTTCACAATTGTTTATTACGGTAATAAATGCAAAGTTCCGTGCCAGATCCGGAACTGGCGCGGCTTGCGGAGAGTCGAACCTATGTTTATCAGCTCGACGCTGTGCTTACCGGCTAACCCCGTCTGAGCAGCATCACCTCAACATGGATAACTGAGGAGTCGCTCGATGGCAGAGGAACAGAAGCCGCCGGGATGGTGGCATACCATTCCTGGACTTTTGACAGCGATGGCCGGATTCATTAGTGCCGTTGCAGCTTTGATCCTCGCCTTGAAACAAGCTGAGGTCTTGGGAACGGGGGGCGAGCCCACAACGAAAGTTCCACCGGAAAAGACCGCTGAGCCGCCTGCAGCAACGGGGCAGGTAGCTGCTCCCCCAAGTGGCCGCAGTCCCGCCCCCGCTCTCGACGAGACTTCCCTCAAGGCCCTGGCTCGCGCTCGATGGCTAATACCCCAGCAGGGACCGTCCCAAGGCGCAGCGATATTTGCAGACGTACTGCGAGGTAAGGCTTACTACACAATCGTTGTCCGCGATAACTGTGATTCCACGACGGTACGGAATGCGATCTTCACAGTGCCCAATCCCGAATTAATCGTATTGCCTTTGCCCGGCACCGAATGCTACCGCGTCGGCTGGGGCCTATACGAAAACGAAGCAGACGCCGGTGCCGCTCGTCACAGCATCGGCGATCGACTGCGCCAACTCGACTCGGTCATAGATGGTCGGGTGGAATCGGTGGCGGCGACTTTGCAGGGGCAGGATACCGAAAGGTGAACCCACCTGGCCGGTTTCGGTGGGGTGTTGCTGGCAGATGCTGATGCCGGTTTCAACGCGCTCTACGAAGACAAGCCATCAGCCGCCTGCGCTGAACATGCGCTGGGCCGTGCGCGTCCCATTGACCGGTAGACGAAACCGGAAGCGCGCGCCATGCGGCTCGCGCAGCTCGTAGTCGATCTGCCCGCCATGGGCGCGCACGATCGCCAGGCTGATCGAGCGCAAGGTCATGGAGAAGATGGCGGCAGCGCTCGCTGCCCGACCTGGTACGGTACGCCGAGCGGCTTCACATTACGAAGGCGCGCAGCCCTTAGTGCCCGTCGCCCGGATCGGTGACGGGGCGTTTCTTATCCAGTTGGTAGTCCACCTCGATGCCGCGGACGGACGTGCGCAGCCACCCCTGTGCGGCATAGAAGCGGTCCGCGCGGGTGCCGGCGGTGGTGCTGAGCGCGACCTGGCTGTGGCCCAGTTCGAACAGCCACTCGGTGGCCAGGCGGAGCAGGGCCTTCGCCAATCCCTGGCCTTCGTGGCCTGGATCGACAAACAGTGCCCAGATCGATCCATCCACTCTGTCGGCGTATGAAAACGCCACGATGCGGCCATCGGACTCCGCGACCCAGCCACGGCCGTCGCGTTCGAGATAATCCTCGTACATCTGGCGGGTGACTTTGCGTGGGTCAGACAGGATATTTTCTTTCACCGACAAGCGAATGCGCGACATGGCGGCTATGTCGGCGCTGTTCGCCTGGCGGAAGCTTGCGTGGATATTCGATGGCATTTTGCTTGGTTCGACTTATGCTGAAGTCTTGGAAATATCGTTGAAAATATCCTTCAGGTAGGGCGGCCAATCATGGCGCTTCCCTGGGCTTAGCTGCGGCTCGAAGGATAACGCTGAAATCCGGTGGCGTAGCGCTGAACATTTCAGCTTGCATCGCCATATAGCCGCGTTGCCAGTCCTGGATTTGTTGTTCCATAGGTATTATCTCCAGTGTTTTAGGTCGAAGCGTTCCATGGTCAATCCAACTTGCAGAGGAAGAAAACTCCCCGGTGCGCCGCTACCTGATCAAAAAGCGATTTATCCGCAGCCGCATTGGCCGCGACACCAGTTTCGATAAGACGAAAGACATCATAGTAATGCCGGGCCATGCGCGCACGGCGCGTGAATGTCAGATGGGCTTGCATTTCCGCGCGCGGAGGCCTGGTCACCACTTTTTTCTGACGCCGAATAGCGTGATTTTCTTGTTCATAAGCGAAGGCATTTCGGCAGAGGAGAGAGAACGTAGGCGCACGAACCCACATTATTGCGGTTTGGCTTGGTGCATTCAGGAAACTAACCTGCACTCATCCAGCGCGTGCTGGTCGCGTTGCGCATGAAATCTACTCATGAACGTCGTGCGCCTTCATAGGGTAAACCGGCTGGTCTTTACGTGGCATAGGAATTGCTGAGCTGACACTAACTTTGCTTTTCTTTATCAACCTCTGGAGACACCATGCTGCTGAAAAAACCTTCCGCCATTCTCGTTGCCATCTTGTCCGCGTTCGCCGCCACGGCGCCCGCCAGCGCGGCCGATTCGCTGACTGCCGCCCTCACCGGCGGCACCACGTCGGCCAGCCTGCAATACCGCTACGAGCATGTCAGCAATGGCGCGGCCACGGCTAATGAAGCCGACGCCCACACGGCACGCCTGCGGCTTGGCTACACGACCGGGACTTACATGGGCTTCGGCGCCATGGTGGAAGCGGAGTCGGTGCAGGCGCTTGGCGGCGAGCAGTACGACAGCCGTGCGGTGGGGCATATCCTGAATGGCTATGCGGTGGTGGCGGATCCGGATTCGGATGAAATCAACCAGGCCTTCATCAGCTACAGCGGATTGCCGAAAACGATGATCAAGTATGGCCGCCAGCGTATCAAGCTGGACAACGACCGCTTCATCGGCAACGTCGGCTGGCGCCAGAACGAGCAGACTTACGACGGCTTCACGGTGGTCAATACCTCCCTGCCGGCGACCACGCTGACCGCCGCCTACATCACCAACGTGAACCGTGTCTTCAGCGACCGCGCAGCTTCGCCAAACTCCGGCGCGGCGGGCGGCAATCACAAGATGGGCTCGACCATCCTCAATGCGAACTACAAGGGTTGGAGCCTGGGCGAATTCGCGGCCTACGCTTACCTGCTGGACTACGAAGCATCGACTGCGGTACTGGGCAACACCAGCGATACCTACGGCCTGCGTTTCAAGGGCGGCGCGCCACTGGGCGGCATCAAGCTGCTGTACACGCTGGAGTTTGCCACGCAGAGCGACGGCGGCAATAACCCGGTCAGCTATCGCGCGCGCTACACCCTGGCCGAGGCGGGCGTGGACCTGAAGACGGTGGTCTTCAAGCTGGGCTACGAAGTGCTGGGCAGCGACCTGGGCGCCATCACCAAAGCCAGCGGCGCGCGTGTGGCTGCCGGCAAGTCGTTTTCGACGCCGCTCGCCACCCTGCATGCCTTTAACGGTTGGGCGGACATGTTCCTGACCACGCCGCCGCAAGGCCTGGAAGACGTGTACCTGTCTGCCGAGGCCAAGCTGGCCGGCTTTAACCTGGGCGCCGTGTACCACGACTACCGCGCGAACAAAAACACCGCGCTCCTCAGTGCAAGCCAGCTGGGCACCGAGTGGAATATCGTGGCGAGCCGGGCCTTCGGCAAGAACTACGCCCTCGGTCTGAAGTTTGCCCGTTACAGTGCCAGTGCAACACCGGCCACGACTTTCGCGGGTAACGTCGATACCGACAAGGCCTGGCTGTGGGGCGAGCTCAAGTTCTGACCATGCGCAGGCAGACAGCGCGGCCGCTTATTCCTGGGTGCTCGCGACGGCCTTGCTGTCTTCCGCGGCCCGCTTGTTGGCCTCGGTGATGGTCCAGTAGTAGATGTTCCTGCCATCGACGGTGTCGGTCTTTTCCGGCACCCAGTCTCCCATGTCGAAGGCATGCGATACCACCCGCGTGCCGACCTTGAGCTGGCGCCACAGTTGCGGGCGCAGGTCGCGGTTCACGCTGCCCAGCAGGTAGAGCGTGACGACGGTGGCGTCCGACAGGTCGGCCTTGAACAGGTCGCCGGCGATGAACTGCACCTGCTTGTCGACGCCGGCCTTGGCGGCGTTCTCGCGCGCTTCCTTGATGCGCTGCGGGTCAAGGTCGATCCCGACACCTCTGGCGCCATAGCGCTTGGCCGCGGTGATGACGATGCGCCCATCGCCGCTGCCGAGGTCGTACACGATATCCTTGCCGGTGACCTTGGCCATGGCCAGCATGCGGTCGACAACGCTCTGCGGCGTGGGCACGAAGGGAACTTGCAAGGTGGGCGTTTGCGCGAATGCGGGCGGCGCGGCCCAGGCCAGCATCAGCATCAGCATCAGCATCGGCATCAGCATCGGCATCAGCATCGGCATCAGCAGCGCGGGCCATGCCGCCAGCGGCCTGCCCTCGGACTTGAAGTGACCACATCGGTAATGTTCTTGCATGACGATCTCCTTGTTGGTGATAAGTACTCGCCAATAAATAAATGTGATTTTTGACTGCCATAACCGGCGCGTTGCTGCGTTGGCCACTGCTTGCAGTGCTCGCACTGCGGCGCAGCGGCCGCCTTGCACCGCATCCGGTTCTGTTCGCCAAAATTTCACATTTATTTCTCGACGAGTACTTAGGTATGGGCGGGGTGTTCAGGGGAATCGGACCAGCCTCGGCGGCGCAGCAGCATCAGAATGGCCGCTCCCGCCAGCAGGACGGCAACGCCGACCCATGCGGCATTCCATCCCCCCAGCGACTGGTTGTACACGTAGGACAGGCTGGCCCACAGCATGTAGGCGCACATGGCGCAAAAGACCAGCGGCAGCAGGGGATACAGGGGCACCCGGAACGGGCGCGGCGTGTGCGGCTCGCGCACCCGCAGTACGAACAGGGATATGCCCGACAGCAGGAAGAACAGCCAGAACACCGGGGCGGTGAATTCGACCATGGCCTTGAAGCCGCTGCCGGTCCAGGCCCCGGCAAGGACCAGCAGCAGCGCGGCGGCGCACTGGTAGCGCAGCGCGTTGGCCGGCGTGCCGCGCGCGCCGTCCCATACGCCGAGGCGGGCCAGCGGCGGCCAGTCGCGCCCGGCTGCGTAGCTGGAGCGGGCGCCGACGAGGATGGTGGCGTTGATCGAGGTGATGGCGGCAATGGCGATGATGAGGGAAATGAGGGCCGCGCCGGACTGGCCGAAGGCGGCGCGCAGCAGGTCGGCGGCGATGGCGCTGGATGCGCGCATGCCGGCCATGCCCAGGCCGTGCCAGTAAGCCCAGGTCACCAGCAGGTACAGCGCGGTGAGCAGCAGCAGCGATGCCAGCAGCGCACGCACCATGTTGCGGCGCACGTCGACCAGTTCGGCGCTGAGGCAGGCCGCCTCGTTCCAGCCGCCATAGGTCAGCAGCACGAACACCATGGCCAGGCCGAACGATGCGCTCGCCGGGACGCCGGTGGCGGGCGCGGGGCTGGCTGCGCCGCCGTGGGCGGTAAGGGCCAGCGCGGCGCCGACGATGAGCAGCAGGCCGCCGATCTCGACGGCGGTCAGCCAGGCCTGCGTGGCGGTGCCGGCGCGCACGCCGCGCAGGTTCAGCGAGGTGAGGACGATGATGGCGGCGGCCGCGTACGCTGCCGGGCCCCAGGCACCGAGCGGCAGCAGCTCGTTAAGGTAGTCGCCGAAGACGAAGCCGAGCAGGGCAATGGAGCCGGTGGCGATGACGGCGAAACGCGCCCAGGCGAACAGGAAGGAGACCGAGCGCCCGTAAGCGCGGTGCAGGAAGTGGTAGTCGCCGCCCGCGTGGGCGTAGGCGCTGCCCAGTTCGGCATAGCACAGCGCGCCGATCAGGGACATGAGCCCGCCCAGCGCCCATGCCGCGAACATCAGCGGCGCCGAACCGGTGAGGCCGGCCACCAGCGCCGGCGCCTTGAAGATGCCGGCGCCGATGACGACGCCGACAATCAGTGCGCAGGCGGAACCCAGGCCGATGACGGGACGCGGCGCAGCCTGGGGCATGGGCGCCGGTGGAGCTTGCGGCGCAGGGGGCGCAGCGGCGTACGCTTGTGGCTTGAGTCGGAGCATGGCGTCAGGTCGCGGTCGATGGTCACGGTAGGACCCCGGCCGCTGTGGTTTGGTTGAGGCATCGGCATGCTGGCTTGAGCAGGCTCAATCACCGGATGATTTGTTTTGCGCGCCTGTGCACCGTGCCACCCTCTCCCGCAGTACATTTTTTCGCGCTCTGTCCGCTTGATGAGACACGGACCGGGACTAAAATGCATCGCTTAACGATTCCCTGAATCCTGGGCTGAGTAATGTATTGCGGTGTCAGTTGATGAATAAAGAACTAAGTCTCATACGCAGCGCCGATATCCGGCCAGGGGCCGGCGCGGTCCTGGGCGGTGCGGAAGCGGATGATGTCAGCGTGCTGGTGGTCAACGACGACCCGGGCATCCTGTTCGCCATGCGCGCCGTGCTGGGCGACCTGGACGCCGTGATCGAGACGGCCACCTCGGGCCAGCAGGCCCTGAGCCGCCTGCTCAAGCAGGACTTCGTGGCGATCCTGCTGGACGTAAAGATGGCTGGCATGGACGGCTTCGAGACGGCGCGCCTGATCCGCGCGCGGCCGCGCTCGCGCACCACGCCGATCCTGTTCACCACCTCGCACCGGGCCACCGACATCGACCGCACGCTCGGCTATCAGCTGGGCGCCTCCGATTACCTGTTCATGCCGGTGGCGCCGGAAATCCTCAAGGCCAAGGTCCAGGTCTTCGTCGGCCTGGAACGCGCCCGCCGCGTGCAGGTGGCCGAGGCGGCCCGGCGCGCCAGCGCGCAGCCTGCCTTGCAGGGCGACCGCATGCCGGCGGGCGCCCTGGACATCGGCGCCACCGCCACCACGGCCCTCTTCAACCAGACCATGATGCCGTGCGCCGACGCCGAGCGGGTGATCGTGCAGCACGCGGGCGATTATGTGGCCCTGATCGACTGTGCCGGCACCTGGCTCTACGCCAGCGCCAGCTACCAGAAGCAGTTCGGGGTCGCGGCCCAGCCGGCGCGCAGCTACTTCGACATCGTGCACCCGGACGACTGCGAGCGCCTGGCTGACAGCGTCAATCAGATCAACGCGGGCGAGCCGCACCGGCGCCTGCAGTACCGGGTGATCGGCCAGTCCGAGCGCTATTTCGAGTCCGATGCCACGCTGGTGCGTTGCGGCGGCGAGGCGCGTTCGCAGCTGGTGCTGGTGTCGATGGATATCACCGAGCGCAAGGAGATGGAAGCCTATGTGCTGCGCCAGTCCTCGCACGACAGCCTGACCGGGCTGCCCAACCGCATGCTGCTGGAAGACCGCATGAGCCAGGCCACCGCACACCGCGAGCGCCTGCGCTCCACCGTGGCGGTGCTGTTCATCGACCTGGACCACTTCAAGGAGGTCAACGACTCGCTCGGCCACGCGGCCGGCGACCGCCTGCTGCAGGACGTGGCCGAGCGCCTGTCCGGCTGCGTGCGCGACGGCGACACGGTGGCGCGCCTGGGCGGCGACGAGTTCGTGGTGATGCTGCTCGGCCTGGCCGATGTGCAGGATGCCGCCGTGGTGGCCGACAAGATCATCGCCGCCGTGTCGTCGGCGTGCCAGATCGACGGCAGCGTATTGCATGTCACGCCCAGCATCGGCATTTCGATTTTTCCGCATGACGGCCTGGATCCCGACACCCTGATGCGCAATGCCGATATCGCCATGTATCACGCCAAGCACGATGGCGGCGCGCGCTTTTTCTTCTACGCTCCGCAGATGCACGAAGCGGCCAGCCGCAAGCTGGCCTTGGGCAGCGCCCTGCAGCGCGCCATCGCGCTGGGCGAATTCCGCATGCATTACCAGCCCAAGATCAGCACCGCCAGCGGCGAAATCTGCGGCTTCGAGGCGCTGATCCGCTGGCCCCAGGACGACGGCAGCTGGATGGCCCCCGGGGTATTCATTCCGGTGGCCGAGGAGACCGGGCGCATCGACCGCATCGGCGAGTGGGCCATCGGGCAGGCGGCGGCCGAACTGCAGCGCTGGCACGCCGAAGGCTTCGGCTCGGTGCCGATCGCGGTCAATGTCTCGGCGCTGCAGTTCAGGCGCGCCAACGTCGCCACCAGCATCGCGCAGACGCTGCGCGAGACCGGCGTGGCGGCGTCCTTGCTGGAAGTGGAGCTGACCGAAACCGGGGTGATGGGCAATCCCACCCGTGCCATCGAAATCCTGCACGAGATCCATGGCCTGGGCATGACCATTTCGATCGACGACTTCGGCACCGGCTACTCGTCGCTGGCCTATCTCAAGCGCCTGCCGATCGACAAACTGAAGATCGACGCCTCCTTCGTGCACGATATCGCCACCGATCCGAGCGACGCGGCCATCGTGGTGGCCATCATCACGCTGGGGCATGTGCTGAACCTGACGGTGATCGCCGAAGGGGTGGAAACCGCGGCCCAGGTCGAGTTCCTGATCGCCCACGGCTGCGACGAGTTGCAGGGTAATTACTTCAGTGCGGCGGTGCCGAACGACGAGGCCCTGGCGCTATTGCGGCGCGGGCCGTTCCGCCTGGCGCCGCCATCGGAGGCCCCATGAGACCAGAAGTAGCCACGCCGGAGCGGCGCCGCGCGCTGCGCCGCGCGCTCGATGTCGACGGCATGCATGGCGGGCATGCCGGGGTGGGCATGCAGATACTGCTGCTGCACACCTTGAAGCGGATCTGCGAGGGCGATTTTTCGGTGCGCCTGCCGGACGACTGGGACGGCATCGACGGCAAGATCGCCGAAGTGGTCAACGATATCGCGGCCCATCATGAAAGACTGGCACAGGCGGTGGCGCGGGTCTCGCTGATCGTCGGCGAAGAGGGCAAGCTGGGCCAGCGCATCAAGGTCGACAGCACCAGCGGTGCCTGGGGCGCCCAGGTCGACGCCATCAACTCCATGATCGACAGCCTGGTGCAGCCGGTGCGCGAAGTCTCGCGGGTGATCGGCGCGGTGGCGCGCGGTTCGCTGGGCGAGAGCATGCAGCTCGACATCGAAGGCCGTCCGCTCAAGGGCGAGTTCCTGCGCAATGCGCGCACCATCAACACCATGCTCGATCAGCTCAACAGTTTTTCGACCGAGGTGACGCGGGTGGCGCGCGAGGTCGGCACCGAGGGCAAGCTCGGAGGCCAGGCCCAGGTCAAGGGGGTCTCGGGGGTGTGGAAGGACCTGACCGACAACGTCAACCTGATGGCCAGCAACCTGACCGGGCAGGTCAGGAATATCGCCGAGGTGACCACCGCGGTGGCGCGCGGCGACCTGTCGCGCAAGATCACGGTGGACGTCAAGGGCGAGATCCTGCGCCTGAAGGAGACCATCAACCTGATGGTGGACCAGCTCAACCGCTTCACCGGCGAGGTGACGCGGGTGGCGCGCGAGGTCGGCACCGACGGCAAGCTGGGCGGCCAGGCCGACGTCAAGGGCGTATCGGGGGTATGGAAGGAGCTGACCGAAAGCGTCAACCTGATGGCCAACAACCTGACCGGGCAGGTGAGGAATATCGCCGAGGTGACCACGGCGGTGGCGCGCGGCGACCTGTCGCGCAAGATCACGGTCGACGTCAAGGGCGAGATCCTGCAGCTCAAGGACACCATCAACATCATGGTGGACCAGTTGAACAGCTTCGCCGGCGAGGTGACGCGGGTGGCGCGCGAGGTCGGCACCGAGGGCAAGCTGGGCGGCCAG
>CAMLFK010000123.1 GCA_946479255.1 uncultured Oxalobacteraceae bacterium | reverse complement strand
AGCACAGCATTCATAATGCTGGGGTCGGTGGTTCAAGTCCACCTATCACCACCAAAGACATGGCGAACGTCGACAATGTTTGCCTAAAAACCCCTAAGAAATAAAACGCTTAGGGGTTTTTTTACGTCTATCCATGTCATGAACGCGGATACCTTGCCCGCCGAATAGAGGGCGGCTAGCCCTCATGCCAAGGGGCCTTACTCGGCCACGTTGGCCCACCGGCGTTCGCTGACCGTCCGGCCCCAGTTCTGAGTGCCGACCGCCAGGCTCTCGTCGAGGCTCTCGTTCGCCGTCTCGAGCGCGCGCTGTTCCAGCGACCTGGCAAACAGCAGCGCGCAGTTGCGCGCATGGCGGGCATTGATATCGAGCGCACTGGTAAAGAAGAAGGTGCCGGTGGTCAATTCGCCGAGCGCGAACAGACGGCTGTTGCGCCCGTTCGCGCCGAGCACCTGGTAGGTCGCCGGATCGATGGCGATGCCGCCGAACTGGTGCGCCACCACGGTGCCGCGGCGCAGCAGGTTGCCCAGCAGGTCAGAATCGAGTTCGCTGACGGCGCGCGGTGAACCGATGGCGTTGATAACGAAATCGAACTCCTCGATGCTGCCGTCGGTCTGGCGCGTGATGGCCGGCTTGGCGGCGGCGTCGCTGTGGATCGTGAACGGGCCGGCGGCAAACGACAGCTGGCCCGCTTCCAGGTAGGCCAGCAGTTTGCGGGCGTTTTCCTGGGGGATCGAAACGCGGTAGCTCATGAAGGTGCTGAAGTGGCGCGCCAGGAACTCGCCCTTGTCGGCATCGTCCAGCGCGGCCCAGAGCTGGTCGACGATGCCATTGGTCGAGTACAGTACCGCCTGCCAGAGGCGCGGATGCTGGGCCAGCGCGATTTCGCGGCGCAGGTAGTCGGCCAGGTCGGCCGGCGGCGCCGGCGGCACGAAGGCGGCCGCATCGACCGCGCTGCCGCTATGGCAGCTGAATTCGGCGGCGACCAGCTCGACCATGTCGGCCAGCTTGAGCTTGCCCTTGGCCGCGCTCAGGTCGGCCAGATGCGCCGCCGTCAGCACCTGCGGCGTAATGCGGCCCTGGGTTCCGCGCACCGACGGGAAGTGCCCGCTGCGCGAATAAATCGTGATCGGGCCACTGTGGCCGGCTTCGATCAGGCCGATCACCGCGTCGATGCACGACAGGCGCGCCCCGGCGATGGCCACGCGGGCCTCGGCAGGAATTTTATCGGCCAGCTCGTCGATCGGGTAGGGGCTGGCCAGCATGGCCGGGCTGGCGGCGGCGCCGGGCTTGGCCAGCAGGGTGCCGCAGCACAGGAACACGTAGTCGGAGGTCAGGCTGAGGCTGCAATCGGTGCGGCTCACGTAGCTGTGCCCGACCATGACCACGTCGGTCACTTCGGCGTCGACCTGGATGATGCGCACGTTTTTCTCCAACGCCTGCTTGACCAGGGCCGCCATCTGCTTGCGCAGGTACAGACCGAACAGCGGACGCGGCGCGTAGCTGTCCGGGTCGAGCTGGTAGTCGGGAAAGCGGCGGCGCCAGGCGGCCGGGTTGGCCGTGAGCCAGCGGTAAAAGTCGCCGGGGCGGTCATGAAAGGGCGTGATGAAACCGGCCTTGGTGTTGAGCAGGTTGGACGCCACGTCCGGCGCATAGGCCGCGCCGGCGCCGAACATCCCGCGCTTTTCCACCAGGTACACGGTCGTGACCGGCGCCGTCGCGGCGTTGATCTGGGCAAGATAATTATAGAGAAACGCTAAAGCGCTAGCACCACCGCCAACTATAGTTAAAACCATCATTCACTCCGTAGTGGAAAAAAATTGATGTTGCACGAGGTCGATCCCCTGCATCGGCCGCAGATTGGCCGACACCTCGATGTCGCAATCGAACAGGTCGAGCACATCGGCCGGCTCGATGCCGGGGGCGATTTCACACAGTTGCAGGCGACCATGCGCGAGCCGCAGCACGGCGCGTTCGGTAACGAACATCACCTCGCGTCCGGCGCGCGCCGCGGCGCGTCCGTTGAAGGTGAGCTGGGTCACCTGCTGGCGGAACTTGCGGACCCGGCCTTCGCGCAGCACGCGCAGGCCGTGCTCGTCCAGCGAAATATCGAGCCTGCCCGCGGTCAGGGTTCCGCAAAATACGATTTTCCTGGCCGACTGCGAGATGTTGATGAAGCCGCCCGAGCCCACCAGGCGGTCGCCGAATTTGCTGACATTCACGTTGCCGTGGCGGTCGGCTTCGGCAAAGCCCAGGAAAGCGAGGTCGAGCCCGCCGCCATCGTAGAAATTGAACAGCGCCGACTGTTCGATCAGTGCGCGCGGATGGGCGACCGCGCCGAACGACAAGCCCTCGTCGGGCACGCCCCCGATCAGGCCGGACTCGACCGTAAGGGTGTAGTCGTGCAGCCCGAGCTCGGCGGCGTGGGCACCGATCAGGGCCGGAATGCCGATGCCCAGATTGACCGTGGCGCCCGGATGGCGGGCCAGCTCGAGCGCGGCGCGGGTGGCGATGATGCGCTTGGCCAGCGCCGCTTGGCGCGGCGCCGCCTGCGCAGGCGCGCCGCGCAGGCCGGTGTAGGCCGGGTTATGGAAGGTGCCATAGGTCTGCGGATGCCTGGCGGGCGGCGCCAGCACCACGTAATCGACCAGGAAAGCCGGGATGCGGATGTCGCGCGACTGCGCCGGCGCGCCGTCCAGCAATTGTTTGACCTGGACGATCACGATGCCGCCACTGTTCCTGGCCGCCTGCGCCTGGGCCAGCGCATCCATGTACGAGGTCTCCTCGGTGAAGGTCACATTGCCCTGGGGGTCGCAGGCGGTACCGCGCAACAGCACGCAATCGATCTTCTGGGCCGGATAGAACAGCTGGGTGCGTCCGGCGAACTGGTGCTTTTCGACCAGGGGCCGCGAAGGACGGCTGTCGAGCACGCCGCCTTCGAGGTCGGGATCGATGAAGGTATCCAGGCCGACGTGGGTAAGGACGCCGGCCTGGCCGGCCGCAATGGCGGAAAACAACTGGCTCACCACGCCCTGCGGCCAGTTGTGCGCTTCGATGCTGCCGTCAATGGCCATGCGCGCCAGCGCTGGACATAAACCCCAGAAGCCGCCGATGGCCTTGCCCACCAGGCCGGGCAAGGCAAGGGCATCGACGCCCTTGCCATCCTTGTTGCCGGGACCGGGACCGAACAGCAAGGACAGCTTGCGCGGCGCGCCGCTGTCCAGGAAGCGCCGGCGCAGCGCCTCGGTGAGCAGATCGGGGTGGCCACAGCTGCCGAAGCCACCGGGCACGACGGTCCAGTGATCCTGGATCAGCGCTGCCGCTTCCTGTGCGGTAATGATTTTCATGGGAATTCCAGATGAGGGGGCGGGAATGGGCGCGCCAGCCGGCGCTAGCTAGGTAAGCTGCTTGACGGGCACATCGCGCGTCGCCAGGAAGGTGCAGCCGTTGACGGAGCGCATTTCATGGGTAGTGCCGGGCGCGCGCACGATCAGCGAGCCGGGGCCATAGCTGACGTCGTTCTCGATGTAGTCGCCGTCGAGCACGAACACCATCTCGAAACCGATATGCAGATGGCGCGGGGTGAAGGCACCGGGAAGATAGCGGATCAGGGCGGCATCGGAGCCGGCCGGGTCGTCCTTGGTGTTGTCGAACAGCGGGTGGATCAGAACGTTCTCGCGCAAGCCGGGCTGGTAGGGAACGAAAGCAAGATCGTCAGGAACGCTGACCTTGCCAAGCTGCAGTTTCAAAACTTTGTCGAGTGCTTCACTAACGTGCATGGTTTCCTCGTGTGGTTGGTCGGATCAAGGCACATGCAACGGATCTCAGGGCTGCTCATCGCGTTGCAATCTTCATAAATAATACCAAACGTTTGGGATTGTCATCATATATATTATGTATATTTGGCATGATTTACAAAATCACTAGGTATTACGAGCAAACACTATTTATTGCCGTGGCCGCCAGGGGCGCAGGCGCGCACGATTGGAATGCATAGTTGACGGGTTGGACATGCAGGGCTACAGTTGCCAACCAATTGGTATGTTTATCCGAAAAAATGAACAGAGTTATACAAAAACATGAGCTGATCAGCATCGCCGCCAATCTGCTGCGCATGAAGGGCTATTCCGCCACCACCATCGACGACATCGCCAAGGCATGCGGGCTCACCAAAGGCAGCCTGTATCACCATTTTTCCGGCAAGGAAGAGCTGGCCTTGGCCGCGCTCGAGCAAGTGCACCAGTACTATCGCGACAACATCTTCTCGCTGGTGCTTGTACACGAGCAGCCCGGCGTGCCCCACCTGCGCGCCTTTAATGCCGCCGTCGAGGAATTTTTCACCCACCACCCGCATGGCTGCCTGCTGGCCAACCTGAGCCTGGAAAGCGGCAGCGCGGCCGAACCGTTCACGCAAAAGATCGCCTCGTTCTTCAACGACTGGCAGGCGTGCTACTTCAAGGTTTTTTCCAAGCACTTCGGTCCCGGCGAAGCGCAAGCCCGGGCCGAGGATGCGCTGGCAATCGTGCAGGGCTGCATCCTGATGAACCGCATCCGCCACAGCCTGCAACCGCTGCGGCGCCAGCACGCCGAACTGTTAAAAAGCTGCAAGACGGCGATTTCTCCCTGAACCAAGCCCATGCGCCCTGCGGATCGCAGGCGCGCGCTTAAACATACTTAACGTTTAGTATGCTACACTCAAGCCGCCCCAACTTTTCGATAAGGACATGCCATGCAATCGTTTTTCATGAAATTTCGCGGCGACAGCGCTGCCCTGCCCCCCAAGCCAACCAACAAAAGTGTCGCCATTGCCTGGCTCGGCGGTGCAATCGCCATCGCGGCATGCGCCAGCCTGACTTCGGCCCTGTCCACCATGCTGGTGCTGGGCTCGTTCGGCGCGTCGTGCGTGCTGGTGTTCGGCTATCCCGACGCCCCGTTCTCGCAGCCGCGCAACGTGCTCGTCGGTCATATCCTGAGCTCGGCGATCGGCTTGCTGGGCTTGCAGTTGTTCGGCCCGACCTGGTGGGCAATGGCGATCTCGGTGGGCACCGCGATTGCGTTGATGATGGTGACCCGCACCGTACACCCGCCGGCAGGATCGAACCCGGTGATCGTGTTCCTGTCGCAACCAGGCTGGAATTTCCTACTGTTCCCGACGGCGATCGGCGCGCTGGTGATTGTCGGCGTGGCGCTGCTGTACAACAATGCAACGCGCAGCGCGCGCTATCCGAAGTATTGGTAGGCGCGACGGTGGCGTGATGCTTGTGACGAATGCCGAAGATCCTCCGCCAAGCAGAGGCCGGGTAGCTAAGATAGGTGCTGACTACAAGGCCCGATCTCCAGCCCGACGATTCCTGCCCCGCTTCTTCTCACGCTCACGCTGCCGCAGCACGTCGATCATCACATTGAAAGTCCGCGCCAGCCGCCCGATCTCGTCATTGCTGGTCACCTTGATATTGGCGCGGTCGTAATCCCCATCCTTGAGCGCGTTGGCGGCCTCGGTCAGGCGCGCGATCGGGCGCACGATGCTGCGGGCGAACAGCACCGCCATCACCAGGAACGCCAGCCCCACCAGCAGCACACTCGCCAGCACGTTGGAAAACAGCTTCTGCAGCGGCTCCTCGAAAGCCGCGCGCGTTTCGGTCACGCCCACCACCCAGTCGTGCCCCTGCACCGGCGCAAAGCCCGCGTGCTCTTCCACGCCGGTGATGGTGGACTGGTAGGCGATGTTCCCCGCGCGGGGAGCGCGCACGACCGCACGCGCCAGATCCGGCATGCCCAGGCTGACGACCGGCTGCTTGCCGTAGCGGCGGTCGTCGGCGATACGCGCCTTCGCATACTCGGTCAGCGGCGCCAGGCTGCGGTACAGGTAGCGCGCATCGGGATGGTGAATCAGCACCCCGTCACCATCGATCATGAACGGTGTTCGCCCGGTCTCAGGCTTGATCTCATCGAGTTTGGCGACGATGCTGGCCGCCGCGATCTGCATGACCAGCACGCCAATCACCCGCCGGTTCGCATCGAACACCGGATTGGCGTGGTACATGCCGCGCTTGCCGGACACCGAGCCGGCAATGATGCCGGTCTTGGCGGGGCGCCCAAGTATCGCTTCCCGATAGTAGTCGCGGAACTTGAAGTTCTTGCCCACCAGCCGCGGCTCGGTTGATGCCAGGGTCAATCCCTCGGCATTCATCAGAAACGCCATCTGCACATCGGGATTGGTGCCGATCAGGCTGGCCAGCTTTTTCGACACAGGCGCTATGCTTGCGGAAGCGGGGCGCTGCAAGGACTCGACCAGGTCGGCGTCGGTCGCCATGTACCTGGCGAGGTTCTGGTTGTCGCCCACCTGCTGCGCAATCCGTCCCGCCGTGCTTTGCGCCAGCCGTTCCAGGTTGCGCAGTTCGCTGGCCGATACCGCATCGACCGAGCCGTCCAGGTTGTAGTACGCGGTGATCACCATGGGTGCCAGTGCGGCGACGACCATGGCGATGGTCATCTTCACCACCATCGGCCACGACGCTGGCCGCACCAGCGCGCGGCCCAACTGCAAAGCGCGCTGCTTGAGCAGGCGCGGCGAATCGAGCAGCGCGCGCAGGCTTTCGCTGCCGATGCGTGGCTCAGTGTCGCCGGCATTGAGCGCGTCCTGCAGCGCCAGGCTGCCGGCATGCGAGGCGAACAGCATCTGCGCGAAGGCTAGCAGCGACTGCGGGCGCGCCTTGGGATCGAGTTCCAGTGCCCAGTCGAGCGCGCGCAAAAAGGAATCGCTGTAGCGCCCCGCGCCCTTCTGCTGCGCGGGAATCATGGCTTCGGTTCCGTCGGCGCGTGCCGGCGCTGCGGGCGGCCTGGCGCCGGTAATCATCCAATACAGCGTGGCGCCAAGCGCGTAGATGTCGGTCCACGGACCCTGCTCGCCTTCGCCGTATTGTTCGAGTGGCGCATAGCAGGGGGTGACGACGTCGCCCATGGCGCTGGCCGGACCCACGGTGGCACGCGCCGCGCCGAAGTCCAGCAGCACCAGGCTGCCGTCGTCCTTGCGCACGTAGATATTGTCCGGCTTGATATCGCGGTGCAGGAAGCCGGCCGCATGAACCACGCCGAGGCCATCGAGCAGCGGCTGCAGCAGGTTCAGGAGATCGGCTTCGGCCATGTCCTTGCGCTTTTCCCACCACTGCCGCAGCGGTTTGCCGCGCTCGTACTCAAGCACCATGTAAGCGGTGCGGTTCGCTTCGAAGAAGCGCGCCACACGCACGATGTTTGGATGGCGGAAGGTGGCGAGCGTCCGGGCTTCAACCAGGAAGCTATCGAGGCCGCTCTGGTACAGGCTTGCGTCTTCCGGCCACTGCGGCGACACCGAGCGATCGGTAGAACGCTGCGCCAATTCGGCCGGCAGGTACTCCTTGATCGCCACCTTGGCGTTGAGGTGCACGTCGGTAGCGAGATAGGTAACGCCGAAGCCACCCTGCCCGAGCACGGAGTCGATGCGATATTCGTGCAGCTGGAATCCCGGCGCCAGCACCAGCGCGCCCGCAGGCTGAACGTGCGCGGCTTTCATCGGCATCGGCCACGCTGGATTCTGCTTGACCTGGCTACGTGGTGCCAGCACCGTGGTGTCGTCGTCGGGCGGTGGGGCACTGCGGTGCAGGACGGTGGCGTCGACGGCCTCTCTTGGCGTCGACACGGCGCGGTAAGCCGCTTCCTGCACCTTGCGCAGGCGGCGCTCCATCTCGACCACCTTCTCCAGCGCGGCTACACGCCGAGCCAGTGCCGCGGCATCGCTTTGATCATCTGGGAGTTGGTCGGCGCCAGCCATATTTTCGCGATTTCTATCGTTCGAGTTGTAGCCTGCATGCTAGCATGTTGATCATTGATATAGGCATCAGCTAAGCCGATGGGCAACTCGAAACAGCTTTCTCCCAGCATTTATCACCGCATGGCGTTCGGTTCGGCATACGGCATGACCGACGTCGGCCTGGTGCGCCAGTCGAACCAGGATAACTTCCTGATCGATGCGCGCCTTGGCCTGGTGGCCGTGGCCGATGGCATGGGCGGCCATGACGGCGGCGAGATCGCCAGCCACGCAGCCCTGTGCGCCCTGCGCGATGCGCTCGCCATCGCGGAGCGCGCCAACCCCACCGCTTCGCTCAGCGACGATACGATCGACCCGGACGCCACCTGGCAGGACCACCACATGCCCGCTATCGTGGCGGCCCATGAAGCCGTCGAGTATGCCAACGCGCAGGTCTACAGTGCCAACCTCTCCAATGCGCACGGCGAAGGCGGCGGCATGGGCACCACGCTGACGGGCTTCTGGCAGGCGGGGAACAGCGGTCCGCTGATCGTTTTCCATGTGGGCGACAGCCGGCTTTACCGCTACCGCGCGGGCGAACTGGCGGTGCTGACACGCGACCAGACCTTGTACCAGCAGGCGCTGGAAGCCGGCGTGTCCGAGGACTTCCCGCCGCGCAATCTGCTGCTGCAAGCGATCGGCCCTGTCGCCGAGGTGACGCCGGATGTGAAGGTGTTCGTGCCGCAGCAGGGCGACCTGTATATGCTGTGCAGCGACGGCCTCTATGGCAATCCGCCGCATGCGGCGATTGCCCAGATCATGGCCAGTGCGACCGCGCAGTCGCTCGATTACTGCTGCACCGAGCTGATCGAACTGGCCAAGGTGCATGGCAGCCGTGACAACATCACCGTGGTGCTGGCCCTCTGCGAACTCTAACGCGGCGCGGGCATCTTCCAGCCGCTCGCGGCCCAGCTACCATCGAGCATGGCCGCGAACGACTCGGCCGGCGGCATGCCGCGGCAAACCAGCAAGGACGAAGCGATACTGGGCGATCCTTCGGTCCACCATAGCGTGTGCCCCTGCAACAGCACATTGGCCACCGCATCCGCCATCTTCGACGTCAAAGGCATGCACCAGCGTTCCCCGCCGGTGACCGGCACATCCAAAGCCATGTGATCGATTGCGCCATCGAACTGCTCCAGCGTGAAGCTTGGGTCGAGCGAGCAGCGCGCCAGGTCGTCCAGCGCGTCATACCATGCAGTGTGGTGGTGGACCCAGTCGAGCAGCGGCAGCTGGCCTGGCGCGGCCAGCATCAGCGGATAATGGCGCCCTACCCGGTCCACGCTCGGCATCATCACCCCGCCCCAGCCCTGTTGGTTTAACACGCCCGGCGCTATCGCAAAACGCCACACGGGACTGGTGAGGTAATGCGACATCCACTCCGCGCCGAGCTGCTGCTTGCTGCCCTGGACGCATTGCTGCAGCCACGCATCCCACGCACTCACCAGGTCCGGCGGCAGGCGCCGCGTGACGAAGTCGCCGTGGGTGGTGACCTTGCCGAAGAAGCCGGTCACAGTTTGTCCATGCAGCGGAACTGCTCCAGCACATTGCGGCGGAACGGGTTCACGACGCTGCTGGCGGTCAGCTCCAGCGTGGCTTTGCGGCCGTCCACATCGAAGGTCACCTTGTAGCGTTCACCTTGCGCGGTCGGCTCCACGCTTGCCTTGTCGAGCATGCGGAACCAGGCCCATGGCCCTTCGGTGCGCAGGTTCGAACGCGCGCTGGCAGGCGTGGCTTCCAGCCTTACCTGGCCGTTTCCCTTGCCGCTAGGGAGCTGGAACTGGGCCGATGTGGCCGCGCCGGGCGCCGCCGTGAATACCTGGCCGTCGATATCGAGCGTGAACTTGGTCATGGCCGCATCGATCGCAAGTGGCTTGAGGTCAAAGCGCATCGAGGCCTGGCGCCCGCCGTTGCCAAAGAAAGCGTCGCGCACCTTGGCTGCGGCCTGGAAGCCATCAAGGGTCGATTGCGCGATTCCCAACGACGCATTGTTGGCCGTGGCACGCCAGCCCCAGCGCGCGCCGCTCATGTCGACGTACTGCACCAGGTTCTTCTGGAAAAAATCGTCGATCAGGCCAGCGGGTGCGAACAGTTTGCCGAAATCGTCGGCCGTCACGTCTTGTGCGGCGCTGCGCACAATCGGGTAGCGGCCGGCCAGCGCCTGGCGGCAGAACTGTGCCGGACCGGCGGTCCACAAGGCGTTCAGGCGTTCGCGTTCGCTGCCTGAAGCCAGCCCGGCGCCACTGCTGTCGATGGTCTTGAGCATGGCGCCCAGCGGGGCCGGCTTGCCGTCCGCTTCCAGCTTGACCTTGGCCAGCGCGTCGCCCGGCGGCGGCGGCGCGCCGGTACGCTTGGCGGCGGCGGATGCGTCCATGAAGATCGCCACGTCTTTGAGCATGGCGAGGGTGGCGTCGATCGGCGCCGGGGTCCCGGCAGTCATCTTGTGCAGGTCTTCGAAGTGGGCGTCGACCGGGTTCATTGCCTTGACTGGCGCGGCCGGCGTGCCGTCGTCGATGGTGCTGCCGATCGCGCTCTCGAGCTTCTTCTTGTACGAGTCGAGTTTGCCTTTGACCTTCTTGGAGACCGACGACAGCGGCTGCGCCTTGGTGGCGCCCAGCCTGGTTTCCTTGGCGGCGGCCAGCATGAACTTTTTCAGCGGCGAGTCGGCGCCGGACAGCAGGTTGGTGATGCGCGCGCCCTGCTCCAGGTTGCTGAAGGAGGTCACCGCCACGTCGGCCAGCAGCGCGTCCCATTGGGCGATGTAGTCGTCGTAGTAGAGCTGCAGCACGGCCGCCTTGACCTGGTCGCCGTCGCCGGCCAGGGTCGATGCTTCCTGTTGCGCCAGCACCCAGCGTTCCTTCTCGACGTCGGCCACGGCTTCTTCGCTCTGTTCGAGGAACTTGGCGTAGCCGGCCACGGAAAACATGCCGTTGACACCGCGCGTGATCGGTTCGCCGCTGCGGCGCACGAATACCGCCGAGGCGTCGCGTCCACCGGCGGTAGCGGCGCTGAACTCGGGCAGCTTGGCGCGCACCAGCTGGCGCTTGAGGCGGTTGTAGACGCGCTGTTCGAGCGGCATGCGCGCCAGGGTCAGGCGGGTGTCGCTGATCAGCTGCGCGTCCAGTTGCGGCATGGCTTGCTCGTCGCGGTAGTTCGACAGCAGTGCCAGCTCGTGCGCGGCAAGGGCCTCTTTCTGTTCGTCGCTGGCGTCCTGCAGATTACGTTCGTCATCGTAGGCCACCCAGGCCGCCACCGATTCGGCATCGAAGTGGGCGGCGTCACCCAGCATCAGGTACACGCGCAGCACTTCGTACAAGTACTCGTTATTGTTGGCGCTGTTGCGGCGCAGCTGGTCTTCCATGCGCTGCTGTATGCGTGGCAGCAGGGTTTCGCGCAGCATGCGGTGGTAGGCGATCTGCGCCGCCTGGCCCAGCTTGTCGCCCTGGTAGAGACCGAAACGCATCAGCCATGGGGAACTGCTGGCCTCATCGCTGTAGTCGGCCTGCAGCGCGCGCATCGAGTCCAGCAGCGGCAGCAGCTGCACGGTCGATCCCTGCGCCGGCAGGTCGGCGGCCCCCTTGGCGATCTCGGCGGACTTGGCGTCCATCTCGGCCACGTAGTTCTGGTTGCGCACATAGCTGGTGATCATGCCGGCGCCGAGCAGCAGGAACAGCAAGGCTACGCCGGCCGAGGCGCCCCAGGCCAGGTAGCGGCGGCGCGCTTCGAGCTTGTGGTTCACGCCCGCCAGCTCGGCTTCGGGGAAAATCACCTGCTGCAGCAAGTTGGTGATGAAGTAACTGCGCCCGGTCGAGCCGTTCGGCGGCAGCACCTGGCGGTCCAGGCCGAAGGACGCGGCCATGGCGCTCATGACCCGGTCGAGCGGGCTGCCTTCCTGGGTGCCACTGCTGAAGTAGACGCCGCGCAGCAAGGCTTGCTGTTCGTAGCGATTCGATTCGAAGACATCCTTGAGGAAGCCGCCCAGCACGTCGCCTACGCCGGCGAACTGCTGCGGAAAACTGTAGACCAGCGCGCGCTTGTGGGGATCGCGTTCCTGCTGCACCCGGCTCAGTACTCGGGCCTGCAGCTGCTGTTCGAGCAGGCGGAACTCGTCGGGGAATGCCGCCAATGCGGTGTCGGTCTGGCTGGCTTCGCCCAGCGGGAAGGTCACGCCCCATACCTGCGCGCGCTCTTCGCGGCCCAGGCTGTCGAAGTACTCCATGAAGCCGGCCAGCAAGTCGCATTTGGTGACCAGCACGTAGACCGGGAAGCGCACGCCCAGCTGCTCGTGCAGTTCCTTGATGCGTTCGCGGATGGCTTGCGCCTGCGTCTTGCGCCAGGCGTCACTCTCCTGCAGCAGGTCGGAGACGGACAAGGCGAGGATCACGCCATTGATGGGACGGCGCTTGCGGTGCTTGCGCAGCAGTTGCAGGAAGCCGTTCCAGGCCGCCTTGTCGGCGTCGGAGTGGCTGTCCTGCGTGGTGTAGCGGCCGGCGGTATCGAGCAGCACGGCTTCGTCGGTAAACCACCAGTCGCAGTTGCGGGTGCCGCCCACGCCGCCGATGGCGCCCTTGCCCATGCTTTCGGCAAGCGGAAACTTCAGGCCCGACTGGGTCAGCGCTGTGGTCTTGCCGGTTCCCGGCGCGCCGATGAACATATACCAGGGCAGTTGATACAGCCCGCCCTTCTTGGCAGTAGTGCTCTTCTTCAGGATCGCCATGGCTTCCTGCATGCGCTTGCCCAGCACTTCCAGTTCCGCCGCGCTCTCTTTGGCGCCCGCCGGCTGCGCTGGGGCGTCTTCGCCGGCCACGCTTTTCATCAGGCGGATATTGGCCAGCTTTACGGCAAGCATGCGCCAGGCGAACCAGCCGGCCCAGATGATAAAAGCCAGGATGATCATGGTCCAGCGAACGGTGGACGATTCGAACGGCGCGCTACCGTCGAAGGACAGCAGCGGTGCTTCGAACCAGATAATCAGCGACAGCAGCAGCACGCCCAGCAGCGACAGCACCGCCGGCTTGATCAACCAGGAAAAGAATTTCTTCATTGCGGGTCAGCTCTTAGGTGAATGTCTACGGGGCGGCCGCGGGCGTCAGGACGACGATCTCGACGCGGCGGTTGCGTGCGCGGTTGGCGGCACTGTCGTTGGCCACCAGCGGCTGCGCGTCGCCGCGTCCCTCGACGCTATAGCGTTCGGGCGGGCCGGCACGTGCGGCCAGCAGGCCACGCACCGATTCCGCGCGGCCCTTGGACAATTCGAAGTTGGATGGGAAGCGGGCCGACAGGCCCGGCCTGACATTATCCGTATGCCCGACCACGATCACTTTGCCCGGCACGGTCTTCAAGGCGTCGCCAATGCGCGCCAGCAGAGGATGAAATGCGGACGACACTTCGCCGCTGCCGGAACCGAACACGCCATCGCCACGCAGGGTGACGGTGGAGCGGTCGGCCGCGTCGACCACGCTGACGAGTCCTTGTGCTACCTCTGGCGCGAGGAAGCCGGCCAGGCGCACCGGTGGCGCCACCGGCGTTGCGGGTGGCGGTGGCGCCTGGGTACGTGGCGCTTTGAGCGACAACAGCTTGGAAAACACCGGGTCGGACGCATTGCCGAGGCGATGGCCGAGGAACAAGTGCAGCAGCACCAGGATGACCGCGGCGGCGGCCGCCATGATCCACACCGGCACCACGCGCCACAGCGGCTCGCCCTTGCCGGTTGCGCCCTTCCAGTGCACCGATAGTTCGGTCTCAACCGGGCCGCGCTGCTGCGCGATCATCTGCTGCAGGCGTTCGCGCAGCGCTTCGAGCTGCGAGCGGCCGCCCTCGATGACGCGGTAGCGCCCTTCCAGGCCGAGGGCCAGGCACAGGTACATCAGTTCGAGCGCGTCGACGTTGGCCTTGGGGTTCTGGCCGAGCTTTTGCAGGATCAGGAAAAACTTCTCGCCGCCGAAGGCTTCGTTATGGAAGGCGACCAGCAGGCTGCGGCTGGCCCACACGCCGCCACCGCCCC
>CAMLFK010000122.1 GCA_946479255.1 uncultured Oxalobacteraceae bacterium | reverse complement strand
GCACGGTGCCAGGCCGGCAGCAGGTCGCGGATCTTGGCGCTGGAGGCGTCGGCGATCATCAGGTCGGCATCGTTTTCCATCGCCAGGTGGAACAGGTCGCGGGCGGGCGTCACCGGGAACATGAAGCCGGCCTGGCGCCGCGCGTGATCTTCGCCGAAGGCCACCCGGGCGCGGAACTGGCCACTGCGCGCGTCCTTCAGGCAGACGGTGGCGAAGCGAAAGCCCATGCTGCGGTACAAGGTTTCCAGCACCGCCAGGATCAGTTCGTTGACTTTGCTCTGACCCGAGGCGCGCATCTGCGTGACGTCCTGCACGCCGTTGAGCAGCAGCTCGCGCGCGTTGAGCGGTTTGCCGCTCGGATGGAAGCCGGTGGCCTCGTCGTCGCCGGCATCCATGGTCGCCAGCAACAGCACATTGGGCAGGCCGCTCGGCTCGGCTTCGGGCTGCTCCTGGCGGGCCTGCGGCTGCATGTTCATGCTTTGCAGCAGGCCATTCATTTCGTTCTGGACGGTGGTGAACAGCTCGTCCATCTTGTCGGCGTCGAGATTGAGCGCCACGCCGTAGCGTGCAAGCATGGCGCGGGCCTCGGCGCTGCCGCCCGGATTGATGCTGCGTCCGAGCAGCTGCGACACCTCAAGGCCGAACGAGGCCACCTGGCGCATCCACTCGCCGCGGTTGGCGGCGACCTTTTGCGGACCGGGCGGCAAGGGCGACAGCGAGCGCACGATCACGTCGGGAATCTTCCATTCGGCCATGACCGCTTCGGACAGCGCATCGTAGGAGCAACCCAGGATCATCTGCGCAGCCTGGCCGAGGCTGTGCTTGCCGCCGGAGGCCAGCGCATTGATTTCACGGTAGCGCTCGTGTTCGTGCGAAGCCACCAGCAGCGGGCCGAGGTTCTTGAACAGCGCGCCGATCGAGGCCTCCTCGGCACCCTGGTAAAAGCTGTGGCGCGCCATTTCGCGGCCCACCAGGCTGGCGCACAAGGCCGTTTCCAGTTCCACCCGCACGCTTTGCGCATGCACGCTGTTCGACAGCGCATCGACCAGCAACATGGCCAGCGCGGTGGTCTTGACGTTGTCGAAGCCGAGCAGCGAGATGGCGCGCGAGATGGTGGTAACGGTGCTGCCGGAGGCGGTGCGGTAGCGCACGGTGTTGGACAGGCGCAGGATACGCTGGGTCAGGGCGACGTCGGACAGTACGTAGTACGCCAGGTCGTGGGTACCCTGGTCGTCGGAAGACGCCATCTGCACCACCCGCGCCACCGACGTGCCGAGCGCGAACATGTCTTCGTCGCCGCACACCTTGTTGAGCAGCGCGGCGCGTACCTTGCGGGTATCGCTGGAAGATGGAGTTGTCGGGGTGTTACCGGCCATGAGCGTGTTCCCATCGGGGGGGCATCCCGCGCTCAGGCCTGAATTCAAGCTTTTTTGGCACGCGTACCCTTATCGTATTTTTTGAGGATCTGCTGGTGCAGTCCGGCCAGCGCCGGCAGTTTCGGGTTGACCGGGTCGAGCCGGCGCACCGTGTCGATCAAGGATAGCGCATATTGCCCGAGGCGCTCTTCCCAGCCCATGTTTTCCAGGCACTTGAGCACCGCAACGGCGGCGTTGAAGACCACCTGGGGATTGTCGGGCAGCTTGTTGACCGCCTCGACCATGAGCGAGACCGCGCCGCGGTAGTCGCCTTCCTTGGCCTTGGTGGCGCCGGAAGCGACCAGGTCGACCACGGCCTGGCGGCTTTCCTGGGCCAGCGCCATGGCCATGTCGCCGCGGCCGGCCTTTTCGAACACGCCCATGGCGCGGGCCATGGCGGCGTTGTTGGAGGCATTGCGCATCACGTCGCGCATCACATCGGCGGCGCCCTCTTCCTTGTTGTTCTGCAGGCAGTTGCGCGCCAGTTCCATCTTGACGTCGGGCGACAGGCCGATCGCGTCCGCGCAAGCCTTCAAGGCCGCCTCGAGCGACTCGTTCAGGCGCACTTCGTTGCCGGTGTACTCATGCACCATGGCCGAGGAAATGGCGCTGCAGGCGGCGGTATTCTTTTGCCCGCCCATCGATTTGTCGAGGTCGCGGATGACGGCCGCGGCCTGGACCGGGTCGCCTTTCTTGACCAGGGTCTGCACCAGCTTGACGTGGTCTTCCGGATCGCGGAACTCGGAATATTTGGCCTTGCTGACCACCTGTTTCAGGACCTTTTCGGCGGTATCGGTGTCGCCGGTTTCCAGCGCCGTTTCGCCCAGCTTGCGCAGGCGCCGCACCGCGTGCGGCGAGACCGCCACCGCGCTGGCCAGCACGGCCTGGGACTTTTCCAGGTCGCCCACGGCGGCGTGGGTCTTGGCCAGCCAGTCGTAGGCGTCGACGAATTTCTTGTTGCTGTCGACCAGGGTCTCCAGGATGCCCTGGGCTTCGGCAAAACGTTCGCGCATGAACAGGGTCTTGGCCAAGCCAAGGCGGGCCCAGGCGATGGCCTTGGCTTCGAACAGCTGCGTGTAGATGGGTTCGGCCTCGGCCGGTTCGCCCAGGAACATATGCAGTTCGGCGCGCAGGCGCAGGAAGTCGATCGCGTAGCGCGGATGGGCCCGCACACCCTCGATACAGCCGGCGATCGCGTCGCGCTGGTTGCCTACTTCCATGAATTGATAGACCGGCATGAAGACATTGCGCTTGTCGAGCGCGCGCGCGATCCGTTCGAGCAGGCGGTCGGCGGTGAAGGGCTTCAAGATGTAGTCGGTGGGCGCGAGTTCGGCGGCGCTCACAACCTTGCCGTAATTGCCCTCGGCGGTGACCATGAAGAACATCGTCGACAGGCTGATCAGCTTATGGTGGCGCAGGTCTTCCAGCAGTTGCTGGCCATCCTGCCCGCCTTCCAGGTCGTATTCGCACAGGATCAGGTCGAACGACTTCAGGCCAAGGTGCTTGATGGCGTTGTTGGAACTGGCCGCATGGTCAATTTTTTGCAGCCCGCACAGATTGAGCATGTTGTGGATGCTGGCGCGCATGCCCGCATGCGGCTCGATGATGAGTGCGGTAAGGCCGTCAAGTTGGTTCATTGTCGTAGGTTCCAATCACCGTGTTGCCACCCTGTCAAGTGCGCCGGGGTATTCATCAGTATATTACGGCTGGGGAACTAAAAAGTTAAATATGGGCACTGTTCCTTATTAGATTTGCCAAGAAACGGACGGAATCGATGCGCCGATGCCACACGCTGTGTCGCAAAGCGCACACGGGATTGCCAGTCCAATCACAAACACGCAATATTGTGTTGCTGAGTCGTAGTTTTTACGCAAAGCAACATTGGGAGCCTCGTATTTGCCCGGAGACTCTGCTACTCTTCGAGACAATTCGCTTTCTCTGAAGGCGCTTTTTTTCAAGGCGCTTTTTTACTCAAGGACCTTCGCGACATGCAAGCCAACTCCTCCCCTTCCGCCGCCAATTCCGCCGTCAAGGACGGTGCCGGCCGCGAATTCCTCGCCTTCACACTCGGCTCCGAGGAATACGGCATCGACATTCTGAAAGTGCAAGAGATCCGCGGCTACGAAGCGGTGACCCGCATCGCCAATGCGCCGGAGTTCATCAAGGGCGTGATCAACCTGCGCGGCATCATCATTCCGGTGGTGGACATGCGTATCAAGTTTAACCTGGGTACCCCGGTCTACGATCAGTTCACCGTCGTGATCATCCTGAACATCGGCGGGCGCATCATGGGCATGGTGGTCGACAGCGTCTCCGACGTGACCACCCTGACCCAGGACCAGCTCAAGCCGGCGCCGGAAATGGGCACGGCCTTCAATTCGGACTACCTGATGGGCCTGGGCACGATCGACGAGCGCATGCTGATCCTGATCGACATCGACAAGCTGATGTCGTCGAGCGAGATGGGCCTGATCGACACGGTCGGCCACTAAGGCAATGTTATAAATTAATATTCATCGGCATAGGGGACCGCCCGAGAGGGCGGCTCCCGCCGGGTTACCGGGAGCAGGCACCCGCCCCGGTTCCCACAGAACGTAGCGTGCGGATTTCCCGCACTACGCTCTTCAGCCGTTGATTTACAGCACAGCAATAGCTTGCAAAGCCCGGTAGGGCAAATGCAGCTTCGGCCGCATCAACCGAAACCGCGTCTTAATTTGATGAAACGCTTCCCACCTGATGCCGCCTGATCGGCTTCGGCTACTCAGCATTTTGCGCCAATATCGCTCGACGCCCCTGTGCACCTGCAGCAACGCCCGGAAATTTCCGGCGATGCCGCAGTACGCGTAGTGGCCGCGCAATATGCGGTTGAGCTTTTCCGTCTGCTCCCGAATCGACAAGTGCCGCACCAGTCGCATCAAGTCCTGGAGGTTTGCCAGACTGCGTCGCAATCGCGACGTCAACAGTATTCCAATGAAAATCAAGAAACTGCTCTGGAAGTCATGCCACTTGGATACGCATATTCTTGCCGCATGTTATCATCTTGACACCGGGTCCGTTATGTCATACCGTACCCTAGCAACACGCCGAGCGCGCCGTGTGCGTGCCCAAGGTTAGGCAGACGTTCTCGGCTCGCTTTCGTACGCTCGACGGCGGGGAGCCTTTCTGCTTTTGCTCTTGCCTCGATACCCCTGCGCAAGCGAGACCACACCATGCTTGCCGTGACTGCTCGATCGCGCGTCGCTTCTCCATGCCGCAACGTTTCAAGCTGAAAGCTAATTGAATCGTTCCACTCATAACGTGAACCGTTAGCAACCTGAGAGGAGACGTGGCATAAAAATGAAAACAGTTGGAAAAACATTCCTATTCCGAACAGTGTTTTTGTCGGGGGCTGTTGTTTTAGGAGGGGCAAGTGGTGATGTGCGCGCCATTGTTTTATCGCAGGCAGGGAATGGGCAAGATGTGGCCGACATGGACATCGCGGAGTTGGTGAAGGTCAGGGTCTCTCCCTTCGACGTTTCCACTTTTCTGGACAAGGGCTACCGCGCCTCGAACTCGGTATCCGGCTCCCGCTTCGATGCGCCGATCCGCGAATTGCCGTTTGCCATCCAGGCCTTTACCGAATCCTTTATCGCAGACCAGAAGCCGGTGAACATCTTCGATATTGCGCGCTACTCTCCCGGCGTCACTTACCGCAGCAACGACGGCACAGAGGGCAATGCCAATCTCGCCATCCGTGGCTTTGCCGTCAGCGCCACCCCTGGCAATGTCCAGATACTGCGCGATGGCTTCCACGGGCCGTCGATCTTTGACTTCACTAACATTTCCCGCGTGGAGGTGGCCAAGGGACCGGCCTCGTTTCTTTACGGCCAGGTTGCGCCTGGCGGCATCGTCAACATCATCACCAAGAGCCCGCAACGCCAGTTCGCGGCAACGGCCAATGCCAGTTATGGTTCCTACGGCCAATACCGTGTCGATGCAGACACGACCGGGCCGCTGTCGGAAACCTTGTTTTACCGGCTTGCGGCCTCCTTCGACCAGGACATGCACTACTGGGAACCTTACGATGCCCACTCCCGCAACATCTCACCATCGCTGCTCTGGCAACCCAATGAGCGAGTCAGTGTTTCGCTCAAGTACGAGAACTTCCGCAAGATCGAGTCGCCGCAGCTCCAGCAAAAGCCAGGTTACAGCCGCCAGGCCGGCATCGTGCCGACCCCGGCCGACCCCAATCTCTCGGGTGTCGACGTGCCCGGCCTGCCCGATAACTGGAACACCGCGTCCTTCGTCGACTTCCGGCATAGTAACGCGGATGGCCTGAGCACGTGGATTGACATGAAGGCCAACGACCACTGGAGCCTACGGGCCGCCTATGCTCACCAGAAGTACAAGGTCGACTTGCTCTTCTCGGGCAACGGCGGTATGGCCAACAACACGACGCTCCTCCAGGGGCGCCGTTTCAGGCGCCAAATATACGACAACTCGGACGACACCTACGAAGTCCAGGGCATCGGCAAATATGAATTCGGCGGTACGAGTCTGCGCCTGCTCCTCGGCACGCAATATGTCGACCGCAGTTTCAGCAACTGGGCCGCTCAGGCGCCCAACGACCCGGCGCTCGGCAGTATTCCCACAGCGTCCCCGCTTCCGCTCTGGAATCTCGCCGATCCCTCCACCTGGAACCGCAACGTCACGATTCCGATCTCCGCGCTTACCGCGAACCCAACCGACCAGACTACCCACTATGTGGACAAATCCATTTACGCGGGCAGCACCTTCGGTTTCTTCAAAGACCGCCTGCTGGTGCTGGCTGGCTGGCGTCAGACGCGGGCAGAAAGCCAGCTCACCAACCGCCTGACCAGCCAGACGCAGCCCTCGATCAGCGCCAGCGCAGTCACGCCGCAATATGGCGCGCTCTACAAGCTGACGCCGGAGCTGTCGCTGTTTTCCTCCTACGCCGAATCCTTCGTCCCCGGCGCACAGATCCTCAACAATATCGACGGCAGCACCTCGCCCGCCAAACCCACTCAGGGCAAGGGCTACGACTTGGGTATCAAGGCGGATTTGTTCGATCGCCGGCTGTCCGGCACCTTGATTTTTTTCGATATCCGCAACAAAAACATCGTCAATGATTTGAGCTACCTGGATCCGAGCACCGGAGCCCAGAAGTTCTACAATGTCCAAAGCGGCGAGCAACGCTCCCGCGGCGTTGAACTCGATGCCACCGTCACGCCCAGCAACAACTGGCAACTCTTTCTCTCCTACAGCTACATGAAGGCGCGCATCACCGAATTCAGCGGCAACGACGCGGCCATCCTCGCCCAGAATCCTGCCACACTCGATGCCGCCGAGCAGGCGAATTACAAGACCGTCAACCTGTTGCACAACGCTCCGTTGCAAATGAGCGCGCCGCACATCGCCAATCTGTGGACGCGCTACAACTTCACGCAAGGCGGGTTCCGGGGGGCTTACGTCGCCGGTGGCGTTAATTATGTACGCGACCAGACGATCCTGCCTGACACGCCGAAGTCCGCGCGCCAGACCTATGCGCTCATCAATGCGGCGCTCGGGTACGAATGGACTACGCACGGCCACAAGATGCGCTTGGAGCTCACGGGTAAGAACCTTGCCAATGAGCATTATCGGCCCTCGCAAAGCACGCGGTCGCGTCCGCGCGAGTTTCTTCTGACCTTACAGGCCGGATTTTGACGGTGGGCCTATCCAGAAGAGATGCGGACCGTTTTCGTGGTTTTGGTCGAAGTGCCATTGCGATGCTGCTCATGATGTATCTGCCACAGATTGTCGCGAGCCAAGAACTGGTGACGGCGAACCCGAACAAGGTCAAGGCCGCTTTCCTGCGCAATTTCACCCATTACGTCACTTGGCCTGTCGATGCTTTCACCGGTGATCATTCTTCCTGGAAAATCTGTGTTCTCGGCAATGATCCCTTTGGCGATATCCTGGATAAAACGCTGATGGGGCGCACCGAACAGGGGCGGCCATTTGAAATCCATCGCGCGGAAAACCTGGATGAATTGCCGCGGTGTCAGATCGTCTATGTCGCGTACCAAGATGCCGCGAAACGCCGCGCCGCCCTGGCGGATTTAAAAAAATCGCCAATCTTGACGGTAGGCGATGCGTCCGATTTTTTGCGAGAAGGCGGCATCATCCAGTTTCAGGTTGGGGATCGGGTGGAAATGAGTATTAACCTCGATCAATCGCGTTTTGCTTCCTTGTCGATACCGACCAAGATGTTGGAAGTGTCGAGAAACGTCGTGGAGAACGGTGCGGTGAAGAAGTGGCGGTGATCATGATTCGGCAGCGAACCATCCGCGGAAAATTGATACTTGTGTTGTTTATCGCGGCATTGCTGGCCTTCGCCTCGGCGAGCGCAGCGTTCGTGCTGTTTGAACACCTCACGCTGGAAAACCGCGCCCTGCAAATCATGGCGCCCTATGCCCAATTGGTTTCCGTCGGCGCGGAAGCAGCGGTCGCCTTCGAGGACGCCGCCCGAGCCCAGGAAATTCTCGATACATTGCGGGCCGCCCCGCAAATCCTGGAAGCGCAAATCAATTTGGGGGACAACAGGGTTCTGGCCCGCTATGGCATTCAGTCTTTCGCGAAAATGCCGCCCTATCCGGGCAAGGCCGATGGTATTTCTGTTCATATTGATCGAAATGCCGTAGTGCTGATTCACAACCTGCGCGACGGCGCGCATTTGTACCTCGCGTCGGACCTGGAGGGAATCAACCGCCAAACGCGCAATACCTTGCTGGTATTTGCCGCGGTGGTGGGCGTGCTGTTAGGGGGAGTTTCCCTAGGACTACTGGCAGCTCTCCAACAAACCATCGTCCTCCCTATCGCTACGCTGGCCAAGACGGTTGAACAGATACATTCACGGGCCGATTACAAGCAGCGTGTGCCGACCACCGGCACCGATGAAGTGGCTCTGCTGGGCCAAAACTTCAACGCCATGATGGAAGCTATCCAGAAGCAAGAAGATGCACTCAGGAATAACAAGGATCAGCTGGAGAAAACCGTTCAACAGCGTACGGCGGAATTGCTGTCGGCCCGCGATGAGGCACAAGCGGCCAACCAGGCCAAGGGCGCCTTCCTTGCCAACATGAGCCATGAACTTCGCACGCCCTTGAATGGCATCCTGGGCTATGCGCAGATATTGCAACGCGACGCAACGCTCGACGACAAGCAGCTCAGGGGGCTGGACGTGATCCTGCAAGGCGGCGAGCAGCTGCTGAACCTGATCAACGATATCCTGGACTTCGCCAAGATCGAGGCCAACAAGCTCGAGCTTTACGAGACGCCGCTTGCGCTGCCGGAATTTCTGCGGGCCGTGACCGAAATTGTCGCCGTAAAGGCCATGCAGAAGGGGCTAACCTTTATCAGCGATATCGCCGCCGACTTGCCGGTAGTGATACAGGCCGACGAGAAGCGGCTGCGCCAGGCACTGCTGAACCTGTTGACGAATGCTGTCAAGTTCACCGACTGCGGCCAAGTGACGCTGCGGGTGCGCTTCACCGCGCCGGCCCGCTTGCGCTTCGAGGTACGCGATAGCGGCGTCGGCATCGCGGAGGAAGAATTGCAAGCCATCTTCGAGCTGTTCGAGCAGGCGGGCGACAGGCAGCGCCGGCTGGGCGGGACGGGGCTGGGGCTGGCGATCAGCCGCCAGTTATTGCGCCTGATGGGCAGCGAGATCCGCGTCGACAGCCAAGTCGGCCAAGGCAGCACATTCTGGTTTGAATTGGACGCGCCGGTGCTGGAAGCGGGGGCGATACCATCCCCGCAAGCGGTGGTCAGCGGCTATGAAGGGTCGCGCAAGACGGTATTGGTCGTCGATGACGTCAGCGAGAACCGGATGGTGCTGAGCGACATGCTCGGTCCGCTGGGTTTCACGATGAGAGAGGCGGCGAACGGCAGCGAGGGGCTGGAACAAGCCCGCGCGCTGCGGCCAGACTTGATCCTGATGGATATCGTCATGCCTGGAATGGACGGGCTGGAAACCATGCGCCGCTTGCGGCAGTCGCCTGATTGCAACGATATTCCCATCATCGCGATTTCCGCCAGCGCTTACGGTGGCGACAAGGCGAGCAGCCTGGCGGCCGGGGCGTCTGCGTTTCTGCCGAAGCCGATCAACCTGGAGCGGCTATTGATCCAGATTGGCCCCCTGCTGAAGCTCGAATGGATAGTCGTGCCGCCGGCAACGCAGCTTGCTCGGGAACAGAAGGCGGAGCCGAGGCTGGTGGCGCCGCCGGCGCCGGAGATGGAAATCCTGCATCACCTGGCCATGGTCGGCAATATGCAAGATATTCTGCTGCGGGCCAGTTATCTGATCGCGCTCGACGAACTCTATCGTCCTTTCGCCGAGCAACTGACCCTACTGGCCAAGAGCTATCGTTCTCAGGCGATCCTGAGCCTGGTAGTGCGATATATGGATCAAGCCCAGGGGTTTCCTGATCGGTCGCTCCAAGGCCCGTAAACCAGGGAGTGAGGACTGTCAATAGCGGCCGGTTTCAGGTGAGCCGCCCAGTAAAGAACTTCATCGCCATCGCCTACTTGCGCATGTCCAAGCTGAAGCACTTGCCGGCCAAGAGGCACAGCTTGGGGCACATGAAAAAGGCCGGGGAGCTAACGCTGCCCGGCCAGCACGGCACGCTTGTGCCGCTGCAGGCAGGACGCCTTGTCGCCGCCCACTTCGATGTTCTGGTAACGCACTTCGTACTTGCCGGCGGCCAGCTTGTCGATCGTGATGCTGTCGTGCGCCAGCAGGTACACATGGCGCACGTTGGAGCGGCGCTCCATATCGTACACCTTCACCAGCACCGGCGAGCCATTCGCGGTGTTATCCACCATCAGTTCCATCTCCTTGCCCTGATTGCCGACCGGGAAACCGTCGACATAGCCGGACTGCGCCGGCCATGGCTCGCCGTTAGGTGAAATCAGCGAGTGCAGCTCGGTCTCGCAGTCGGGCGCGCGCGCCGGAACGATCAGCTGGGTGATGCCGAGCGCCTTGATGTCGGCCGGCGGGCGGTTGCTGTCGGCCGCGTGGCTGCGTGCCAGCGCCCAGGCATCGCCGTGCTCGTCGCGCCCGGGCGTGCTGGCGCGCGAATCGGCCTTGACCATGGCGCTGGCCACGGCCACCGGCATGACCCGGGGCTGCCCCATCAGCAAGGCGCCGGCCACGCCGCCCAGCGCCAGGCACAGCGCCATGGCGCCCCACCAGCGTGGATCGCGCAGCATCTGGTACTTGTTGCGCGGCCGCGGCGCTTCCACATGCGGGTCTTCCCACTGCTGCGCGGACTTTTCGCTGGCCGATCGGCCGTCTTCCAGGCGCGTGCTCTCTAACCAGTCGATTTCCCATTCCTCGGCAGCGATCCACTCGTCATGCTCGCGCCGGCGCACCGGGTCGGACAAGATGTTGTAGGCGCTATTGATGATCGCCATGATGCGCGCGGCCTTCTCGTCATGCGGATTTTTGTCCGGATGATATTTCTGGCTCAGCACCTTATAGGCAGCGCGAATGACCTCCGCCGGGGCGCCGCGCGCCACCTTCAGGTTGTCATAGTGAGTATGAATCTTGGCCATGCTTCAGAAGAGTCCGGGGAGAACACCGCGATCGACACGATCGGCTATTGCTTCATGATAGCCGATACCGGCCGCTGAGCGTCCATCTCCCAGGCTTCGATCAAGCAGGCACGCATGTCCACACCGCAAAATTGCCATGAAGTCTACAGGCGGTGGCTGCGGTCGGCGCGCACGATTGCCTGCGGAATCGTGACGCCGTGGCCGACCACCAGCACCTTGAACAGCTCACCCATTTCGGCCGGCGACACCAGCTTTTGCACGGCGTTGGCATGCGGTAAATAGGCTTTGGGATCGGCCGGATCGTGGCGCAGCAGCAGTTCGCCGATGCCGCCCGCCAGCAGGAAGGAGGCCTGGCTCATGTAGGCCAGGACAATCAGTCCGGCATCCTGGGCGGCCAGCGCCATCGCGGTGAAATCCACGTGGGCGGTGATGTCTTGCAGACCCGGCAGGTAGAACGGTTCCGGATGGGCGTGGTGGCGGTAGTGGCACATGACCGTGCCGGTGCTGCGCTGGTCCAGATAATATTCGTGGGCCGGGAAGCCGTAATCGACCAGGATGGCCGCGCCCTTGCCGGCTTGCAGCATGCGCGCCAGCGAGGCCATGAAGCCGCAGGCGATCGGGTGGATTTCGGTGACGTAGCCCTCCGGCAGCGCATCGGCCTCCGGCACCTGGCGCGCCAGATGGGCGTGCAGCCCGGCGCCGAGGGGACGCGGCGTGAAGGCGAAGGCGCCTTCCTCGATGGTGACCATCAGTTCCTGCCAGGCGCCTGCGCGCCGGGTAACGAGGTGGACCGGCATGGCGTCGAGCACTTCATTGGCCAGCACCGCGCCGTGGAAGACGGGCGGGAAGTCGTCCAGCCAGCGCACCTCGGGGAAATCCTTGAGCGCCTCCTGCTGGCGCGCGCGCAGTTCGCCGGACAGTTCGATGATGCAATAGCTGTCCAGCTGTACGCCCAGCGCAGCCAGTTCGGTGAGTACATCGCGTGCCAGTTTGCCGGTGCCGGCACCGAATTCGAGGATGTTGGGCGAACTTTGGGCGATAATAGCGGCTGCCGTGTGCGCCAGCGTGGCCCCATACAGGCTGGAAAGCTCAGGCGCGGTGGTAAAGTCGCCGGGCGCGCCCAGTTTCGCGGCGCCGCCGCTGTAGTAGCCCAGGCCGGGCGCATACAGCGCCAGTTCCATGAAACGGGCGAAGGAAATGACGCCATCGGCGCGCGCGATCTCGCCGGCGATCTGCTGCTGCAATGCGTGGGACGCGGCCAGCGCGTCGCTATCGGGTTCAGGTAGGGACATTCCGGCATTGTAGCGACAACAGAACTGCACTTACAAACACGGTCACAAACACGGTAACAAACTTCGCACACGCACCCATGCAGGCTCAAGCAAACATAATTTCCCGTTGCGCCCTCGTGACCGGCGCCGGCAAGCGCATCGGCCGCGCCATCGCGCTCGGCCTGGCCGCGGCCGGCTGGGACGTGGCGGTGCATTACCGTGCCTCCGCCGCCGAAGCCGAGGACACGGCCGCAGCCGTGCGCGCGCTCGGCCGGCGCGCCGTGACCCTGCAATGCGACCTGAGGGACGAGGCGGCCACGCGCGCGCTGGTCGGCCGCGCCATCGACGCCTTTGGATCGCTAGTCTGCGTGGTCAATAACGCCTCGCAGTTCGAGTTCGACAGCGCCACCGAATTTTCCCCAAGCCTGCTGGCCGGGCTGATGCAGGCCAACGTCGCCGCGCCGCTGCTGCTGGCGCAGGCCCTGCATGCCGCCACCCCAAGCGGCAGCCAGGCCGTGGTGATCAACTTGCTCGACCAAAAGCTGGATAACCTGAACCCGGATTTTTTGTCGTACACGCTGTCCAAGGCGGCGCTGCAGACCGCCACCACCATGCTGGCGCAGGCGCTGGCGCCCACGGTGCGCGTGGTCGGCCTGTCGCCCGGATTGACCATGGTGTCGGGCGACCAGACCCAAGCCGGCTTCGCCAAGGCCCACACGGCCACGCCATTGCAGCGCTCAAGCGAGCCGCAAGACATTGCCGACGCCGTCTGCTACCTGGCCGGCGCGCGCGCCGTGACCGGCACCACCTTGCTGGTCGATGGCGGCCAGCACCTGATGCCGCTGGCGCGCGACGTCATGTTCCTTACTGAATAAAACATTTTTTCACATACAAGAAAGCCCCTCTATGCTGTCCGCCCTGACCCACCCCAAGCTGGCCGATTGCCGCCGCCTGTTCCTGCGCAACTACGAAGTCATGATCAACATCGGCGTGCACGACTTTGAGAAAAAGGGCGAACAGCGAGTGCTGATCAACGTCGACCTGTACATCCCGCTGGCGCTGTCCACGCCCAAGGATGACCAGCTGCATGAAGTGGTCGACTACGACTTCATGCGCGAGACCATCGCACGGCGCATGGCCGAGGGCCATGTCCACCTGCAGGAAACCCTGTGCGACGACGTGGTGCGCTCGATGCTGTCCCATCCGAACGTGCGCGCGGTGCGGGTATCGACCATGAAGCCGGACGTGTATCCGGACTGCGAAGGCGTGGGCGTGGAAGTATTCCAGATCAAGGATGCGGCATGAACGATACGGTCATTGAGCGCAGCGACGACAAGCTCGCCTACGAGAACAACAAGCTGCACAAGCGCCTGTGCCGCCAGGTCGGCCAGGCCATCGGCGACTTCAACATGATTGAAGACGGCGACAAGGTGATGGTGTGCCTGTCGGGCGGCAAGGACAGCTATGCCTTGCTGGATATCCTGATGACCTTGCGCGAGCGCGCGCCGATCCGTTTTGAGCTGATCGCGGTCAACCTGGACCAGAAGCAGCCGAACTTCCCGGCCGATATCCTGCCGGCGTATCTCACCAAGCTGGGCGTGCCATTCCACATCGAAAACCAGGACACCTACAGCATCGTCAAGCGCCTGATCCCGGAAGGCAAGACCACCTGCTCGCTGTGCTCGCGCCTGCGCCGCGGCATCCTGTACCGCGTGGCCGATGAACTGGGCTGCAACAAGATCGCGCTGGGCCATCATCGCGACGACATCCTGGAAACCTTCTTCCTGAATATGT
>CAMLFK010000121.1 GCA_946479255.1 uncultured Oxalobacteraceae bacterium | reverse complement strand
CTACCTGCGCTACCAGGGCGACAAGTTCAGCGAGTACTTCGACGCCAACACCTACCTGCTGATCACCAAGGCGCTCGACTACTTCGACCCGGCGCGCGCGCATGGCGGCTGCCTGACAACCGCGCTGGCCGGCACCCGGGCCGACTTTTTCGTCGCATCGTTTACCACCGACTGGCGCTTTTCGCCTGAGAACAGCCGTGAGATCGTGCAGGCGCTGGTGTCGAACCGCCGCCACGTGACCTATGCCGAAGTCGATGCGCCGCATGGCCACGACGCCTTCCTGCTGGAAGATCCGCGCTACATGAACATGGTGCGCAGTTACTATGAACGCATCGGCAGCGAGATCGACGCAAGGAGCTGCGCATGAAATTCGAAGACCTGTTCACCCTGCGGCCCGACCTGGCCTTCATCGCCCACTGGGTGCCGGAAAAATCGCACGTGCTGGACGTGGGCTGCGGCGACGGCGCCATGCTGCGCTATCTGCAGAGCGGCAAGCACTGCACCGGCTACGGTATCGAGATCGCCGACGACCAGCTGTTAAAAAGCAGCCAGCGCGGCATCAGCGTGATCCAGCACGACATGGAGCAGGGGCTTGGCCTGTTCGGCGATAACTCCTTCGATACGGTGCTGTGCCTGAACTCCCTGCAGATGATGCAGCATGTGGAAGCACTGCTGCGCGATATCGTCAGGGTGGGGAATGAAGCGATCGTCTCCTTTCCCAATTTTGCCTATTGGCCGCACCGGCTGGCGCTGGCCAAAGGCCGCATGCCGGTGTCGAAATCGCTGCCCTACCAGTGGTACGACACGCCCAACGTGCGCTGCGCGACCATTTACGATTTCGAGGAACTGGCCGACGAATGCGGGCTGGAAGTGCTGGAGCGCGTGGCGCTGGCCGATGGCAAGCCGGTGTCGTTCCTGCCGAATCTGCGCGGGAGTCTGGCGGTGTTCAGGTTGCGCAAGAAGAATGGGCGGCCGTTGGCCGTGATTTAAAGCCCGCGACCGACGAACCGTCATCCTTGCGAAGGCGAGGATCCAAAGCGCCTTACTGTAGTAGCACGTTCTTTCTCTGCGCTAGCGTGCTATGGGTCCCCGCCTTCGCGGGGATGACGGCTAAAAGGCCGGTGGCCAATCCGAATTGTGTGCTTGAAAACCCCAATTCCTGCCATGATATTGTTATCAAAACCGCATTCAGGAATTCGATCATGAAACTTAAACAGCTTGCGGTCCTCATGTCGCTGTGCGCCGTGATGGGCACTGCCCCGGCGCGCGACACCCCGGCCACCCAGCCTCAGGTCGTCGACGGCATCGCCGTGCGGCCACTCTCGCGCTGGCGCAAGCTGGTGCCATCTGAACAGTTGGAAGCCCAAGCGCTGCAGCAGTACGACGCCCTGCTGACCCAGGCCCAGCAAAAGAACGCCCTGGTCCCGGCCAATCACCCGCAAGTGGTCCGCCTGCGTAACATCGCCAAGCGCATCATCCCGCACGCCACCCGCTGGAACCCGGCCGCGGCCAAATGGGACTGGCAGGTCAACCTGCTGCACTCCGAACAGGTCAACGCGTTCTGTATGCCCGGCGGCAAAATTGCCTTTTTCACCGGCATCCTGACCACCTTGCAACTGACCGACGACGAAGTGGCCGCCATCATGGGCCACGAAATCGCCCACGCGCTGCGCGAGCACAGCCGCGAGCAGATGGCCAAGTCGACCGCCACCAATATCGTCTCGCGCCTGGGCGGCGCGGCGGCGGCGGCCATCTTCGGCGTCGACCCGCGCGTGACCGACACGATGGCCCAGTACGGCGCCCAGTTCTTGTCGCTTAAGTATTCGCGCGACGACGAACGCGAGTCCGACCTGATCGGCCTGGACCTGGCCGCGCGCGCCGGCTACGACCCGCGCGCCGGCATCGTCCTGTGGCAGAAGATGGCGGGGCTGAACAAGCGTGCGCCGATGGAATTCATGTCCACCCATCCGGCCGGGGCCGGCCGCATCAAGCAGATGCAGGACCATATGGACGTGCTGCTGCCGCTGTATGCGCGTGCCAAGGGCACCTCGGTGAACAAGCTGCCGCCGTACCGCGCGGCCGCGCTCAAGTAGGAATGGGCAGGCAGGCCGACGCCAACGCCTTCGTGCCGCTGCCGCTCAAAGGCGGCGTGGCGCCGAGCTACCTGTGGGTGCCGGACCATGCCGGCGGCGCGCTGCTGCCGTTCTTGCTGGCCACCTTTCCGCAAGTGAGCGAGGACGCGTGGCGCTCGCGCATGGCGCGCGCTGAAGTGGTCGACGCGGCTGGCGCTGTGCTGCACGCCCAGAGCCAGCTGCGGCGCGGCATGCGCCTGTGGTACTACCGCGAAGTCGAGGCCGAAACCCGGATTCCCTTCGACGAACAGATCCTCTTCGTCGACGACCACCTGGTGGTGGTCGACAAGCCGCACTTCTTGCCGATGACCCCTGGCGGGCGCTTCGTGCAGGAGACCCTGCTGGCACGCCTCAAGCAGTCGCTGGGGGAGGGGGCGCTCACGCCGATTCACCGGCTCGACCGCGAGACCGCCGGCGTGGTGATCTTCTCGCGCAGCGAAGACAGCCGCGGCGCCTACCAGTCCATGTTCCAGAAGCGCAGCGTGCAAAAAACCTATGAGGCGCTGGCCGGGCCGATGCCGGGACGTGCCTTCCCGTTCACCTACCGCAGCCGCATGGTGGAAGCGGAAGCCTTCTTCCTGATGCATGAGGTGGAGGGCGAGCCAAATTCCGAGACGCTGGTTGACGTGATCGAGGCGCGCGGCGAGCAACTGCTGTACCGGCTGCAGCCGCACACCGGCCGCAAGCACCAGCTGCGGGTGCACATGGCGGCGCTGGGCGCGCCGATCGTCAACGATGGTTTTTATCCGGTGGCGCTGCCCTGCAAGGGCGACGATTTCGCCCATCCGCTCAAACTGCTCGCACGGGCGATTGCCTTCGACGATCCGCTCACCGGCGAGCGGCGCAGCTTTGCCAGCCTGCGCGCCTTGTAGCGCCGTCCGGTTTCAGATTACCCGGAGCACGACGTAGGTCGGGTCGATGACGCCGACCAGCTCGACGGTGAAATTGCCGGCCAGATCCTGGATGGCGTCGGCCGACGATTGCAGGTAGTAGGTGCCGCTGACAAAATCGGGGGCCAAGGTCAGCAAGGAACTGTCGCCAAAGGTGCCGGCGCCGATACTGACCTTGGCGCTGCCCGGGAGATAGGTATGCACCAGCACGTTCGAGCTGTTGTAGACATTCAAGCTGCCCGAGGTAAACGAAATATTCTCGTTGAATTGCACCTTCAATACGCCATCGGTGATGGTTGAGCGGCTGTTGACGGCCGGCGCGCTCGTATCGAGCGTCACGCTCAGCGTGGCCGATGCCGCGCTGGGATTGTCGACGTCGTCGAACTGCTTGACGGTGAAGTCGTAGCTGCCCGCCACCTGGGGCGACGCGGTCAGCGACCAGTTGCCCGATCCGTCGGCGTTGCCGGTAGCGACCACGTCCTTGCCGCGCAGTAGCTGCATCAAGGTGTTGGCGATCGCGCCGCTGCCACTGAAGGTCGGCGTCAGGTCCGAGGTGATGTTGTCGGTGCTGGAAACGCCGCTATCGCTGGCCGCGTCCAGGTTGGGCGCGCCGAGCGTGGCCGGCGCGATGCCGTCCACATAGATACTCGGTGCGCCGCCGCCGGACTTTGCCAGCGCGGTAAAGGTGATGCTCGCAGCGTCGAGCAGATTGCCGGCCAGGTCGCGCACGGCGCCGACCAGGCCCGCGCTGCTGGCCAGCGACAGATTGCTGACCGAGTCGCCCGCCTGGACGGTGTAGCGGAACACCAGGTCGGTGGTGCCGTCGCCGCTGAGATAGACCGCGCTGCGGTCGGTGCTGCCGGTTTCCAGCAGCAGCGTGGGGGCGCCGGCGATCTTGACCGTCTCGTTGAAGTGCATCACGATGGTCACGCCGTCGCCGATCCCGTAATTGCCGTCGGCCGAGGTCACCTGCGCCAGCGCGGTGGTGGGAATCGCGCTGTCCGGCGTGGTGTCCAGGTACACGGGGGCGTCGCCACGGCCGTTGCCGTCCGCGTCCGTCATTGTGGCAGGCAGGCTCAGCGTGTAGACGGTGTTGGCGATCATCTGATGCAGCGACGCGGGAATCGTCAGCGTCATCTGGTCGCTCGAAATCGTCAGCTGCGACTTGTCGATCTCCACGGTCGCGGAGTTCCCGTTCAGCGTCATCTTGCTACCGTCGGTCCAGTGGACCGCCTCGTTAAACACCAGGGTCAGCGGCTTGGCATGGTTCACGCCACCGTAGGCATCGCCATCGGTCAGCATGGGCCCGGCCGTGTCGAGGTCGAATGTCAGCTTGGCAACGGCACTGTTATGTCCGAGCGAATTGACGATACTGGCTTTGACGATGTTGAGGTCTTCGCGCGCGGTGCCGGTATAGCTCCAGGTGCGCGTGGCCGTGTTGATCACGATGTTGTCCGGATGAATGACCACATCGTTGATGAACAGCTCCAGCCGGTCGGTCGCGGCCATGGTGCCGGTGTAGGTGCCGGAAATGGTCTGGAGCGCCTGGGTGGTCACCAGGTCGCTGGGGGACAAGCCGTTGTCGATGATGCTGATGGCGCTGTCGACATAAGCTTCCACCAGCGTGTCGACCGCGTAATTGCCGGAGTTGTGGTTGCCGTTGCCAGTGCGGCCGTCGAGCGCGGAAATCTTGGTGCCGTCCAGGCCCAGCTGGTTACTGGCGTCGAGCACGTTGGCGTTCGGGCTGAGCACAGCAGTCCAGGTGGTGCCGCCATCGCTGGTGCTAAATCCGGTCAGGCTGCCGTTGGGAATATTGAAAGCGCCGGCGTTCAGCGACTGGATCGCCTCTGAAAACACCAGCGTCACATTCAAATGCTTGCCGGTACGCAGTTCGGCATCACCCAGGTTGTACGACAGCAAAGTCGGGCCCGAGCCCGTGGACGGTGTGAAATTGAGCGTGCTGGGGCTGCTGATCCCGGCGAAGGGCGTGCCGCCGAGGTCGGTGAGCACCCCTTTGTGCATGAGCACGCTGTAGTTGCGGCCGGCGACCAGGCTGCCATCCACGTGGACTTGCACGGTGTTGCCGGAGATCGCCACGCGGCTGGTGTCGCTGACCGGAATGACATGGGTATCGGTGCCGCCCACAACGCGCATGGTGGGCTGGCCGGTGACGCGGTCGATGATGGTCTGGACCGCGCCGTCGGTCACAAAGATCACGCCCTGCGTGCTGCGCGCCATCGCCTCGTTGAAATTGAGCGTGACCACCACGCCGGTGGTGCCGACTCCGCCGATGGCATTGTCGCTTGGCGTCGAGGTGAGCAGGCGGGGCGCGCCTCTCACCGGCACGATGGACACCGAGCTGGCGCTTGTTCCAGTTTGCGTAAAGCTCAGTGGCTGAGCGCTATCGAACGGCGAATCGGTGTGCTCGGAGGCGAGCGTGTCGTACTTGAACATGGCAGGTGGTCGGACTGGAGAAGGGACCACCTATCATAGCACCGGGGCACGATATATTTTCATCGGGAAATACTTGAATGTGTCTTTACGTGTAGAAAGCAACAGTTTCGTGCCCCGATCGACCGCTCAATCCTCCAGGTGATAATCAATGATCAACGGGGCATGATCGGAAAATCGTTCATCTTTATAAATCGACACTTGTTTCGCACGTGCCGCGATGCCCGGGGTGGCGACGTGGTAATCGATACGCCAGCCCACGTTCTTTGCATAGGCCTGGCCGCGGTTGCTCCACCAGGTGTACTGCTCGGGGCGCTTGTCGATCCCGCGATGCACGTCCACATAGCCGAGCTCATCGAAAATACGGCTCAGCCAGGCGCGCTCTTCCGGTAAAAAGCCCGAATTCTTCTTGTTGCCCTTCCAGTTCTTCAGGTCGATTTCCTGATGAGCAATGTTCCAGTCGCCGCAAATCACCACCTCGCGGCCCTCGGCCTTCAGCGCGATCAGGTGCGGCAGGAACACTTCCATGAAGCGGAACTTGGCTTCCTGGCGTTCCGGCGATGACGAGCCGGACGGGCAGTACACGGAGATGATCGACAAGTTGCCGAAATCGGCCTGCACATAGCGCCCCTCGGCATCGAATTCGGGGCAGCCGAAACCGGTCTTGACGGCGTCCGGCTTGTGGCGGCTGTAGATGCCGGTGCCCGAATAGCCCTTCTTCTCGGCATAGTGGAAATGCCCATGGTAGCCGCCGGGCGCCAGGAATTCCTCGGTCATGTCGGTATGCTGGGCTTTCAATTCCTGCACGCAGACGAAGTCGGCGGTTTGCTGCGCCATCCAGTTGAAAAAGCCCTTCTTGTGGGCGGAACGGATCCCGTTCAGGTTCGCGGAAATAATTTTTGGCATGGTTGGGAGCAGGGCACTGGCGTAAAATAACGCCACTTTCAATTCAGGCTAGAGGTCGTTGTGAACAATTTGCGTCAGCAGTTTATCGCTTTTTCGGTGTCCACGGGAGTCTTGCGCTTCGGCGAGTTCACCACCAAGGCGGGGCGCCAGTCGCCTTACTTCTTCAACGCCGGCCTGTTCCATGATGGCGCCACCCTCGGCCAGCTGGCCAATTTCTACGCCCAGACCCTGCTCGACTCGGGCGTGGAGTTCGACATGCTGTTCGGCCCGGCCTACAAGGGCATCACCCTGGCCTCCGCCACCGCGGTCGCGCTGGCCGGCAAGGGGCACGATACCTCCTTCGCCTACAACCGCAAGGAAGCCAAGGATCACGGCGAAGGCGGCACCATCGTCGGCGCCAAGCTGCACGGCAAAGTGGTCATCATCGACGACGTGATTTCGGCCGGCACCTCGGTGCGCGAATCGGTGCAGATGATCCGCGCCGCCGGCGCCGAGCCGTGCGCCGTGCTGATCGCCCTGGACCGCATGGAGCGTTCGGGCAAGGACGGCGAACTGTCGGCCAATTCGGCGGTGCAGGAAGTGAGCCGCGAGTTCGGCATCCCGGTCATTTCGATCGGCAGCCTGGACGACCTGTTCGGCTACCTGAACGGCGAAGGCGCCGACCCACAGTTGGCCCAGCACAAGGATGCGGTAGCGGCCTACCGGACCCGCTACGGCGTTTGAGTCCGCAAGGCCAGCGACAGGTCGCTGAACAACCCTCCTTATTGGCGACAGGCTTTCAGGCCTGTCGCTCCCTCCTTTCTCGCCAGGCGGGCAAGCCACGAGCAGTGATTGATGCCCGGTGCCAACCCGCCCTTGTTTTCGCGCCCCGCTAAATTTGCCAGACTGTTGTAAATGTAGCTTGAGTGAAAATATATCTTGAAGTGCATTTTATATAATATACAATCTTTCAAAATATCTTACATTTGCAGCGAGGGAAAGATGCTACCGATGGACGACGACTGCGGCAACAATGCGGCCAGGCACTTTTTCCTTCAGCGCCAATTTGCCGGGATTGAAATCCGCTGATGGCGCTGCACCCATCTTTGGCACCAGCGTTCGCTCGGTGCATGACAAATTTCCACTCGTCGACTTCCATATCAGGAATTCGGTCGCGCGGAAGTGCTTGATCCTGTGGCCAGGCCGCGCAGGATCAATTCAACTCAGCAACCTTTCCCACAACCTTAACAGGAATGCTACATGAAAATCTTTTCCAAAGTGTCAGTTAAAGCGCTCGCAATCGTTGCCTCTACACTCATGTTGTCGGCCTCAATCGCCCACGCTCAGGAAAGTTGCACGACCACTTGCGGCAACTATGCACATGGTGCAGGAATGCAGGCAAAAAACCAAATGATTGCGAACGCGCCTAGCATTTGTGCCTCAACGCTTACCCAGCACGGGCAGGCTGCCTACGATTATTGCATCAGTTTCATCACCGGATCTCAAGCTGATTATGTATATACTCAGAGATACAATCAGGTGATGGCCGAATGCATGGCTGTATGCCGTCCATAAAGTGATCGAGAACGGTTTGGCATGACAGCCTAGAAGCGGCACTGTCATGTCGCTGACCGTTTTTGCTGGCGCCCGCTCTGCGATCTGCTGTCATCTGAACCAGCGGGCGCCGCCAATGCTCCACAATAAAAAACGCTTGTATCAGCGCGCGGCGAGCATGCCTGCGAGCTTGCTGATGGTATTGATGTTGCGCGCAGTGCCAGACTTTGCGGCCGGGATAGTCAGCTTGGACTGGCCCATGCCTTCACCGTAATGCACGTAAATTTCGCGCGTGCCGAGCGCGAGCTGTTCGTCCTTGCGGCCACGCACGGTGTCGAGTGCGTCGCTGGCAGGCGCTTCGTCGAGAAATATCGCCACGGTACGGTTGGGCGCGGCCTCGGGGTAGGGGTTGTTGGCCAGCACGGCTGCCAGCTCGGGCCCGGTTCGCACAAGCACGTCGACCGGCTTGCCGGCGTAGGCGCCCAATGCTTTTTCCAGCAGCAGCTTCACTTGCGCGGCGGTCTTCCTGCTGTCGAATACAACATTGCCGCTGGCGATGTAGGTTTGCACCTTCTCGAAACCGGCCGCTTCGCACATCGTTTTCAGTTCGTTCATCGGCAATTTACCGGTGCCGCCGACATTCACGGCGCGTAATAGGGCGATAAAGCTTGTCATGGTCTTGGGCGATTGGCTAACGCAGCTTGTCCAACAGGAAGTCGATGAAGATCCGCACAGGATACGGCATGTGGCGATGGGCCGGGTAGATCAGGTTGAAGGGGCGGGACGTGCCGCCGAACCGGGGCATGACTTCCACCAGTCGCTTGTTGATCAGGTCGTCTTTCACCATGAAGCGATACACCTGGGTCAGGCCCGCGCCAGCGCGCGCAGCCGTGGCCAGGCCCACGATATCGCCGCTAAAGCAGAGCGCGCCGAAGGTGTCCACCTCGCTGTCCTGCTCGCCGATTCTTAGCAGCCAGGGAACCGCTTGCCCGGTGCGGGGCCGTTCGAACTGGATGCAATTGTGATGGCGCAGATCCTCGATGGCCTCAGGGGTTCCGCAACGCGCCAGGTAGGCCGGCGAGGCCACGATGACGAGCTCGGCGTCTTCCAGCTTGCGCGCAACCAGGCCCGAATCGGGAAGGTGGCGGGCGCGAATGGCCAGGTCGATGCCATCGGCCACCAGGTCGGCGTTCTGGTTGGTCAGCCCGATGTCAAGCCGCACCTTGGGATACTGCTCGCTGAACGCCGCCAGCAAGGGCAGCACCCGGAAGTGCGCGTAGCTGGTCGGCAGGCTGATCCTGACCTGGCCGCTGGCCTCCGCCTGAACCCCCTTCATTTCGCGTTCGACCTCTTCCAGCTGGCTAAGCGCTTGCCGGCAATGATCGTAATACGTGCGGCCCCAGTCACTCAGGCGGACGGTACGGGTAGAGCGCACCAGTAGCTGCACCCCCAGCCGCGCCTCCAACCTTGATACTGCGCGGCTCACCGCCGCTTGCGTGACCCCAGCCTGCGCGGCCGCGGCCGTGAAGCTCTGCAGCTCCGCCGTCTTGCAGAAGAGCTCGATGTTGCCAAGCATCTGGGTGTCGAAAACCCGGCCCATATTCATAACTCTTAGTAATGAGTGTAATGAATGATTTTATATTTATTCATTCAGGCTTGGTAATTAAGATGAGTTCTGTCGCAAGCACCCAAGGCAAACATGCCATACATCCTCATCCAGGTCACCCGTGACGGCGTGACAACAGCCCAAAAAAACTTGTTGATCGCGGGAGCGACCGAGCTTGTCGTGCGCACGCTTGGCAAGGATCCCGCGACGACCTTCGTTGTCATCGACGAGGTCGATACCGACAACTGGGGCATTGCCGGGTCTTCAGTGACCGAGCTGCGCGCCCGCGCGACCGGCTGAACCTACTTACTTTCAATGACCAGGAGCATGCAATGAGCAAACACATCGTCATCGTCTATCACAGCGGCTACGGCCATACACGCAAGGTGGCGGAGGCCGTGGCCGAGGGGAGCGGCGCCACACTGCTGCCGATCGACGCCGAAGGAAACCTGCCGGAAAGCGGCTGGGACCTGCTCGCCGGTGCCGCCTCGATCGTGTTCGGCTCGCCTACTTACATGGGCAATGTGAGCTGGCAGTTCAAGAAATTTGCCGATGCAAGTTCCAAGGTCTGGGCTGCGCAGGGGTGGAAGGACAAGCTCGGCGCCGCATTCACCAATTCGGCATCCGTGGCCGGCGACAAGCAGATGGCGATCAACGCGCTGTTCACCTTGTCGCAGCAGCACGGGATGCTGTGGGCCGGGATGGGAATGATGCCTGCCAACTTGAAGGCGTCCACGCGGGAAGACCTCAACTACCTGTCCTCGTTTGCCGGCCTGGCGACGGCGAGTCCCGCCGATGCATCGCCGGACGAGATGTCGGATGGCGATCTGCGCACCGCGTATGCCTTCGGCCAACGTATTCGCGCAGTCAGCGCGCGGCTGTCGTGATCGGGGAAGGCAAGGCCATGCATCCACATGAAGCTGTGCTCGCAGCGGTCGACGCCTATTGCCTCGGTGTGTACCACGGAGATGTCGGGATGTTGCGCTCGGTATTCGACCACCGCGCCTTGCTATTCGCCGATGTGCGCGGAGCGGCGTACTTCCGCCCGCTGGAGGAGTACCTGGCGGTAGTAGCAGGCCGCCAGTCGCCCGCGGCGCTCGGCGAGCCATTCAGGATGAAGCCCATCTCGGTCGAGGTGACGCACAACATCGCCTACGCGAAAGTGCATTGCCCCATGTTCGACTACAACTACGTCGACTACTTGAGCTTCATCCGCCAGGGTGAGGACTGGAAAATCGTGAACAAGTTGTTCACAGACGTTCCAGTGCAGTGAGCCTGTTGAGGCGAAACTACCGCTGCGGCACGATCCTGAGCAGCTTGCCGTTGCCTTCATCGGTCAGCAGATACAAGTGGCCATCCGGTCCCTGGCGCACATCGCGCACGCGCTTGCCGATATCCAGGCGTTCCTGCCCTGTGACCTTGCCATTCTTGTCGAGCATGATGCGGCGCACATCGGTGCTTGCCAGGCCGCCGCTGAACAGGCTGCCGCGCCATTGCGGGAACTGCGATCCGGTGTAGTACGCCAGGCCGGACGGCGCTGGCGACGGTACCCAGGCCACCTTGGGACCTGTGATGCCTGGCACCACAGGTTTGCCGATCGGCTCGTTGGAGCCGTAGTCATTGCCGTAACTTTGCAAGGGCCAACCATAATTCTGGCCGCCTTCGATCAGGTTCAGCTCATCGCCGCCGCGCGGGCCGTGTTCGCTTGCCCATACCCGGCCGGCCGCATCGCGCGTCAGTCCCTGAATGTTGCGGTGTCCGTAACTCCAGATTTCCGGCAATGCTTTGGGGCGCGTTGCCAGCGGATTGCCGGCGGCCGGTTTGCCCTCGTCGGTCAGGCGCAGGATCGATCCATGGTGGCTGCCCAGGTTCTGGGCCTGTTCGCGCGCCAGCATGCCGCCGATTTTTTGCGGCTGGTTGCCGCCGTCGCCAATGCTCATCAATAAGCTGCCATCCGCTTGCCACAGCAGGCGCGAACCGAAGTGTTCGCTGCCGCTTTTGTCCGGCGTGACCTTGAAGATGGTCTTGATGCCGTGGACGCGCTTGCCGTCGAAGCGGCCCTGCACCAGCGTGGACCGGTTGGCGTCGCGTGTCCCGGTCGCCATCGTCATATAAATACGCGGGTTCTGCTTGTCGGCCGGGTGGACGGCGATGTCGAGCAAGCCGGCCTGGCCGTCGGTGAACACTTTCGGCAAGCCTTCCAGCGGCACAGGGTCGAATTTATTGCCGTTGAGCAGATGCAGAGTGCCCTGTTTGCTGGTGACCAGCAAACGCCCGTCCGGCAGCCACGCCATCGCCCACGGGTGTTTGATACCCTCGGCCACGGTGACGGCGCGCCAGCCTTTCACATTGGGAGGGGCATCGCTGACGGCCAGTTGCGCGAGCGCCAGCGGCGACGCCAGGGCAAAGCTTAGTGCGATGCAAACAGGCAAGGTAGGGCGGGACATGCGGGTCTCCTTCCGATTGGTGGAACAACAATCCTAACGGAACGGCTGAAAAAGCGCACGCGCCATGCGAAACCATGCTGGCCTGCGCCGCCTTGCTCCCATCTACGCAAGAATAGACCTTCAGCTATCGCGGAGTTGGTCATGACGAAACTGGTCTGCACGATCGGTCATTCGAACCGGTCGATCGAGGAGTTTTTGGAATTGCTGCGCTTAAACGAGATCGACTGCGTGCTCGACATCAGGACCGTCCCGAAGTCGCGCCACAATCCGCAGTTTGCACAAGACGCGCTGCCGGCGTCGCTGGCCGATGCCGGCATCGGCTACAAGCATATTGCCGGATTGGGCGGCCTGCGCCATCCCAAGAAGGATTCGCCCAACGGCGGCTGGCGTAACACATCGTTTCGTGGCTATGCCGACTACATGCAGACGCCCGAGTTCGCACAGAACGTCGACGACGTCGCCGCCATGGCGGGCGAAAAGCGCTGCGCGCTGATGTGCGCCGAGTCGGTGCCGTGGCGCTGCCACCGTTCGATGGTGGCCGATGCGCTGCTGGTGCGCGGTGTGAAGGTGGAGCATATCATCGGCAAGCAGAAGCGCCGCCCGCATGTGCTCACACCGTTCGCTCACGTCGACGGGAAGGTCATCAGCTATCCGCCGGAGTTGGGCGAGGCCGGGAACGACGGCCTGAAGTGAAAACGCCGTCCCGGCACAGGCGGGGACGGCGCTTTGGCGACAGTGCTGGTGAAGCTTAGCCTGCCAGTTTTTTCTTCAGCAGTTCGGTCAGCTGGGCCGGATTGGCCTTGCCGCGCGACGCTTTCATGGCCTGGCCGATCAGCGCATTGATGGCTGCTTCCTTGCCGGCGCGGTACTGTTCGACCGACTTTTCATTCGCCGCCAGCACGTCGTCAACGATCTTTTCCAGCGCGCCGGTGTCCGAAATCTGACGCAGGCCCTTCTGGTCGATGATCGCGTCGGCGATGTTCTCGTCGGTGGATTTGGCCTCCCACATCCCCGCGAACACTTCCTTGGCGATCTTGTTGGAGATGGTGCCGTCGGCGATCCGCTTGAGCAGTACCGCCAGCTGCGAGGCTTCCACCGGGCTATCGGTGATGTCGACGTTCTCGCGGTTCAGGGTTGAGGCGACGTCGCCCATCAGCCAGTTGGCCGCGGCCTTGGCATTCTCCTTGCCGGCCTTGGCCACCACGGCCTCGAAGTAGGCCGCCATGTCCTTCGACGAAGTCAGGATCAGGCTGTCGTATTCGGGCAGGGCGTAGTCGCCGACCCAGCGCGTGCGCATGGCTTCCGGCAGTTCGGGCATCTCGCTTTTCACGCGCTCGATCCACTCCTGGCCCACCACCAGCGGCGGCAGGTCGGGGTCGGGGAAGTAGCGGTAGTCCTGCGCGTCTTCCTTGCTGCGCATGGCGCGGGTTTCCTTCCTGTCCGGGTCCCACAGGCGCGTGGCCTGCACCACCTTGCCGCCATCTTCGATCAGCTCGATCTGGCGCCGCACTTCGTAGTGCACGGCTTCCTCGATGAAGCGGAACGAGTTCAGGTTCTTGATCTCGCAGCGGGTGCCGAATTCCTTCTGGCCGACGGGGCGCACGGACACGTTGACGTCGCAGCGGAACGAGCCTTCCTGCATGTTGCCGTCGCAGACGCCGAGCCACATCACGAGGCCGTGCAGCGCCTTGGCATAGGCGACGGCTTCGGCCGCGCTGCGGATTTCCGGCTCGGAGACGATCTCCAGCAGCGGCGTGCCGGCGCGGTTCAGGTCGATGCCGGTCATGCCCGCATAGTCTTCGTGCAGCGACTTGCCGGCGTCTTCTTCCAGGTGGGCGCGGGTCAGGTTGACGGTCTTGGTCTCGAACTTGCCATCCTTCTCGTAGCCGAAGCTCAGCTGGCCGCCGATCACCACCGGTTCTTCGAACTGGCTGATCTGGTAGCCCTTGGGCAGGTCGGGATAGAAGTAGTTTTTGCGGGCGAAGACCGATTGCGGATTGATCTTGGCGCCGACCGCGAGGCCGAAGCGGATCGCGCGTTCGACAGCGCCCTTGTTCATGACCGGCAGCACGCCCGGCAGCGCCAGGTCGACCGGGCTGGCCTGGGTGTTCGGCTCGGCGCCGAAGCGGATCGAACTGCCGCTGAAGATCTTGGAGCTGGTCGTGAGCTGAACGTGGTTCTCAAGACCGATGACGACTTCCCATTGCATATTGAATTCTCTCTGTATTGGTTGCGTGCGGCTCGTTAAACGCCTGCGGGAGCGCGGGTATGCCAGTCGGTCACCTGCTGGTACTGGTGGGCGATACCCAGCAGCTTGGCTTCCTTGAAGTAGTTGCCGATGATCTGCAGGCCGACCGGGCGCTTGGCGTTCTTCTCGCCGGCGCCGAATCCGCAGGGGATCGACATGCCGGGCAGGCCGGCCAGGCTGGTCGACAGGGTGAAGATGTCGG
>CAMLFK010000120.1 GCA_946479255.1 uncultured Oxalobacteraceae bacterium | reverse complement strand
GCGCGCCTGAACGTGCGCGAGATGGATGCGCTGGACCTGGTGATGGACCAGGCCAACCACGGCGCGTTCGACGTGCTGCAAGTCGACCTGTACGACGAAGAGGCGCGCGGACCGGTGCTCGACTCGCTCGAGTTCTACCAGGCTTGCGCCGACTGCCTCTCCGCGGACGGCATCATGACAGTCAATGTGTTCGGCGACTACAGCAACTACGACAAGAACCTGCAGCACATGGAGATGGTCTTCGACGCGGTGGTGTGGCTGCCCGAAGTGCACGACGCGAACATCGTGGTGCTGGCCTTCAAACGCGCCCCGCAAATCGACTTCAGCCTGCTGTACGAGCGTGCCGGTGCCATCAAGAAGAGCATGAACCTGCCGGCCAAGGCTTGGGTCAATGGCCTTAAGCAGTGGATGCAGGATCAGCAGGAGTGATGGGCGTGAAGCTGCGCACATTAGCCTTGCTTCCCGTACTGGGCATCGTAGCGGTGCTGGCCGCCGGCCAGTTCCTGATCCACCCGGTTGCAAGCCAGGTCGGGCCGCCGCCGGCCGACCTGGCCGGCGCCACGACCGTCTCCCTGTCGGGCCGCCCTGGCGAATCGGTCAAGGGCTGGCTGGTGCCGGGACAGCGCGGGCGCGGCGTAATCCTGCTCCTGCACGGCGTGCACAGCGACCGGCGCGCGATGCTGTCGCGCGCGCGCTTCCTGCGCACAGCGGGATACTCGACCCTGTTGATCGACTTTCCCGGCCACGGTGAGAGTACGCCCAACGCCGTGACCTTCGGTTTCCATGAAAGCAGCACCGTGCATGCGGCGCTCGCCTTCCTGCGCACGCGCTTTCCGGGCGAACCGCTGGCCATCATCGGCGTGTCGATGGGCGCTGCCGCGGCCGTGCTGGCGCAACCTTCGCCGGCGGCCGACGCGGTGGTCCTGGAAGCCATGTACCCGACCATCAAGGACGCTGTCGAGGACAGGCTGGAGCTGCACATCGGCAGCGCCGCCCGTCCGCTGAGCGCCCTGCTTCTGTGGCAGCTGCCGTTCAGGCTCGACATCTCGCCGGACCAATTGCGCCCCCTCAGCCACATCGGGACGCTGGGCGGTGAGGTCCTGGTCATCGGCGGAGCGCTCGATCGCCACACCAAGGCCGACGAAACCCGGCGCCTGTTCGCCGCGGCCGCGCAGCCGAAAGGCTTATGGATGCTGGAGGGCGCGGCGCATGTCGATTTTCACGCCTACGCCGGCTCCCGCTATGAACAAGCGATCCTCGCCTTGCTCGACCGGACCATGAGGCATGGCTGCGCAAGGCGGGCCTGCACGGCTCCTGAAACGCGCTGATTTGGCCGCCCAAACCGTAATTTTTCCTAAAGATTGTCGTTTTTTCACATCATTACCGGCCCTGCCGCAGTGTGCATCTGTGCAGCGCAAAACCCCTTCTGTAGCATCGTTCAGTCCGTGCCCGCGCTACCCGCGCGCTGCGGCACATCCCTTTCATCCAAAAGAGAAAACGAGACCTACATGAGAATAATTTGCGGCACCCTGCATGCCCGGCCAACCCTGATCGCCGCCGCGTTGATGGCGGCACTAGGCAACGCCAACGCCCAGGAATCCACGGCCCGCCCAAGCGACGACAGCCCCGCCACGGTGGTAGTACTGGGATCGCGTTCAAGCGCCAAGACCGCCCTCGACACCGCCGCCCCGGTCGGCCTGATCAACATAAAAGACATGCAGGGCGCCGGCCCGCTCGAACTGGGCAAGCTGCTGCAAACGCTCGACCCCTCGTTTAACTTCTCGTCCACCTTCATCAGCGACGGCACCGACATCATCCGCCCGGCCACGCTGCGCAGCCTGGGACCGGACCAGCTGCTGGTCCTGGTCAACGGCAAGCGCCGCCACCAGCAGGCGCTGGTCAATGTGCAGCAAACCATCGGACGCGGCTCGGCCGGCACCGACATTAACGCCATTCCGCTGTCGGCCATTCATCACATCGAGGTGCTGCGCGACGGCGCCGCCGCCCAGTACGGCTCGGACGCGATCGCCGGCGTGATCAACATCGTGCTCAAGTCGCAGACCAATGAGACCCAGGTCAGCAGCACCCTCGGCACCACCTCGGAAGGCGACGGCGACACGGTGTCGGCCAGCGCCAACACCGGTTTCCCGATCGGCGACGGCGGCTTCGTCAACCTCACGGCTGAAGCGCGCCGCCGCGGCGAGACCAGCCGCGCCGGACCGGACACCCTGCGCGTCAATCCGCCGCGCGTGACCCAGCGCATCGGCGACAGCCTGGCCAAGGACGCCTACCTGTGGTGGAACGCGGCCCTGCCGCTGTCCCAGGGCAGCGAGCTGTATGCCTTCGGCGGCGTGTCGCGCCGCACCGGCGACTCGGGCGGCTTTTACCGCCCGGTCGAAGACGGCCGCACGGTGCCCTCCGTGTACCCCAATGGCTTCTTGCCGAACATCGTCACCACCGTCAAGGACGCCTCGATGGCGTTCGGTTACAAGCGCGACCTGGCCAAGGGCTGGAAGCTCGACGCCAGCGTCAACCACGGGCGCAGCGAGCTGGCCTTCCACGAGCGGGACACCATCAACATCAGCTACTGGTACGAGCCGAAACCGGGCGGCGGCATCCATGCCGAGTCGCCCCTGGAAGCCGACACCGGCAAACTGAAGTTCAACCAGACCACCTTCAACCTCGACTTCAACGGCCCGTTGGAGCTGGCCGGCCGCAAGATCGGCCTGGCCACCGGCTTCGAATACCGGCGCGACAATTACGCCATCGAGGCGGGCGACCCGGTCTCCTACCAGTACGGGCGCACCAATAATCCGGCCGTCGTGATCCGCGACCAGAACGGTGGCGTGGCGGCGGCCGGCACCCAGGGCTTCCCCGGCTACACGCCGGCCACCGCAGTCGATGAGGGACGCCACAATATCGCCGTCTACCTCGACGCCGAACACAAGCTGACCGAGAAGCTACTGGTCGCCGCGGCCCTGCGCTACGAAAAATACTCGGACTTCGGCGCCACCACCAACGGCAAGCTCAGTGTGCGCTACGACCCGAGCCGCCAGATCGGCCTGCGCGGCACGCTGTCTTCCGGCTTTCGCGCGCCCGGCGTGCAGCAAAAGTTCTACAGCTCCGTGTCGACCAACCTGAACGCGTCGGGCGGGCTGACCGACACCCTGACCGCGCGCGAAGGCAGCCCGGTCACGCGCGCGCTCGGCATCGCGCCGCTCAAGGAAGAGACCTCGAAGAACGCCAGCTTCGGCGTGGTGCTGCGCCCGGCGAACAACTTCTCGATCACGGCCGATATCTACCGCATCGACATCGACGACCGCATCGTCTTCTCCAGTAACATCTCGCCCGAGAGCGGCGCCTGCGCCACCGCCGCGGCCTGCCCGATCAAGGCGGTGCTCGATCCGCTCAAGGTCGGCCAGGCGCAGTTCTTCACCAACGCCATCGACACCCGCACCCATGGCCTCGACATCGTCGCCGAGCACACCATGCGCCTGCCGGCATCGACCCTGGTGCTGTCCGGGCAGCTGGGCTTTAACAAGACCGAAGTCAAGGCGCGCAAATCGCAGTCGCCGGTTCTCTCCGGCGAGCAGCTGTTCGACGATCCTCAGGTAACGCTGATCGAGCGCGGCCAGCCGCGCCGCCACCACGTGATCGCCGCCGATTACACGGCCGGCGCGTGGAACCTCAACAGCCGCGCCAACTACTACGGCGCGGTGCAGGGCCAGGGCTTCACCCCCGGCTTCGTCCAGACCTGGGAAGCCAAGTGGCTGGTCGACCTGTCGCTGCGCTATGCCTTCAGCAAGAAGCTGTCGGTCTCGGTCGGCGCCAACAACCTGTTCGACACCTATCCGACCGAATGGGACACGGTGCGCGCCGCGCCGTTCCCGCAGCTGGGTTTTACCCACTGCTGGGAAACCTGCCCGATCGGCGTGAACGGACGCCAGCTGTACGCACGGGTTGACTGGGCTTTCTAAGGCCTCGGCGGCACTGCGCCCTGCCCGTGCCGCCTCCCCCGTGAAATTGCGCCAAAGAACGTTTGCTTAAAATATAAGTTTATGGCAGGATACTTTTCGTAGCTTACAACCATTCTCCAGGAACCTTCATGTTAATGACCAATATCGAAACCATCCCGGGCAAGACCATCACGGCTTGCCACGGCGTCGTGTCGGGCAGCACCGTCCGCGCCAAGCACGTAGGGCGCGATATCATGGCCAGCCTGAAGAACATCGTCGGCGGCGAACTGCGCGGCTATACCGAACTGCTGAACGAATCGCGCGACCATGCGATCGAACGCATGCAGTCCCAGGCCAGCCAGATGGGCGCGAACGCCATCGTCAACGTGCGCTTCTCGACTTCCTCGGTGGCCGCCGGCGCCGCCGAAATCTACGTCTACGGCACCGCCGTCACGGTCGGATGAAGCTCCTGTTCGAATTAGCCCCCCTGCTCCTGTGGCTGATGCCGCTGGTGCTCGGCTTCGTGTTCGGCCGCGCCGCCGAACGCAAACACTACCGCTCCATCCACGAGCGCGAAAAAAACTGGCTGCACCTGCCCTCGACCGCGTCCCGCACGCCGGTCGACAGCACGCGCGCGGTCGAACGCAGCGAGCTGGTGAACGGCGCCGTGGTGGTATCGATCGACTACTTCAAGCGCGCCGCGGCCGCCCTGCGCTCGCTGGTCGGCGGCGCGGTCAGGTCGCACGAGACCCTGCTCGACCGGGCCCGCCGCGAGGCCGTGCTGCGGCTCAAGGAAAGCTGCCCTGGCGCGCATGAAATCGTCAACCTGCGCCTGGAAACCTCGTCGATCTCCGGCCAGCAGCCCGGCAGCATCGGCTCGGTCGAGGTGCTGGCCTACGGCACCGCGATCTGGTTCCGCGAGTAGATCAGCCATGGAGTACAAGCCGTCGCTGCCGGCCCATAACGACAACGCGTCGCCCGAGTCGCCGCTGCGCGATGTGGTGGCGGTGGTGCTCGGCCTGCTGGGGGCTGCGGCGCTGGCTTACTGGCTGCTCGGCCTGGCGGTCGATGCGACGGTCCTGCGCATGAGCACTGAAACGGAGGCGCGCCTGTACGCCCTGCTGCCCGCACCCAGGCCGGACAAGACGCCGGTGCTGCCGCAGCAGGCGCAATTGCAGGAGCTGGTCAACAGCCTGCACGCCTGCGCCGGCCTGCGCCTGCCCACCTCCGTGACGCTGGAAAAATCCGAGGTACCCAATGCGATGGTCATCCCGGGGGGCCATATCGTGGTCTTCAGCGGCCTGCTGTCGCAAGTGCGCTCGGAAAACGGCCTGGCCTTCGTGCTGGCCCACGAACTGGCGCACATCAGCCAGCGCGACCATCTGCGCGCCGTAGGCCGCTCGCTGGTGCTGTTCGGTTTTTCGGCCCTGCTGACCGGCAGCGACTCGGGCCTGACCGAGCTGCTGGCACCGGTCGACCAGCTTGGCCAGGCCAGCTATTCGCGCACGCGCGAAGCGGCCGCCGACGCGGTAGCCCTGCGCATCCTGAACTGCCGTTACGGCCATGCCGGCGGCGCCACCGAGTTTTTCAGTTCCATGAAGGATGAGGACAGCGGCATCGCGGCCCTGTCGCACTACGCCTCCTCACATCCGGCCATGCAGCAGCGCATCGACACGCTGAACCAGGCGATCCGCCAGGCCGGCTACAAGGTCGCCGCGGTCGCACCGCTGCAGATCCAGGCCCCTTAATAGAACCTCAGCGCCGTTCGCGCCACCACAGCGCCAGCATCGCCAGCACGAACAGCGCGGCGAACGGCCAGGCCGGCCATGGCTCCGGCTTGGGCACGGGCGGCGTGGGCGTGCGCGCCGCATATGCCGCGGTCGCATCGCGCTTGAGCGCAGCCTGCCATGCGCGCCATTGCGTGGCGCCATAAATGTAGACCCGGTGCGCCGCCTTGCCGCCGTTGGCATGCATGGTCAGCCAGCCAGGCGCGGACGGCCATACCGCCACGCAGGCCGCATCGGCGCGGTCGCTGCGGCGCTGCCACGCCAGCGTCTGGCGCAACTGCGGGAACACCACCTCACCACTCACGCCCTGCGCACACACCTCCAGGCGCTCGCCGGCCACCGGCATGGCTTCGGTATCGAGCCAGGTGGTGAAAGCGCTCTGGCGCACCTGGACCCGGTCCAGCACCTGCTGCCACCACAGGCCAAGCGCGCGCGGATCGGTAATCGCATGGCGGTGCCAGTCCGCCACCGCCAGCCAGCCGATGCGGCCCGCGCCCCAGTGGCGCGTGGCGAGCGAATCATCCGGCGTGCTCCAGGGGCCGTCCGCCACCGGGCCTAAAGGCGCGCGCGTTAATGCCAGCGCCTTGCCGGCCCTGCCCTCGGCTTGTTCACGCAAATCGAGTTGCAGTTCACGCGACCAGAACGCGCGGTCGTGCGCATTGGCACCCAGCACCAGCAGGGTCGCGCCCTGCTCCACCTGCGCCAGGAGGGCCGCGCGTTCAGCGGCGCCGCGCTGCTCCAGCCAGGCCGCATCAAGCAGCAGCAGCTCGGGCTGGCCCAGCGGCGCGCGCGGGGTCTCGACACGGCTGATGCCGCGGCCAAGTAGAACTTGCCAGTCGAGCAGCGCGTGGCTGCGGCCCAGCAGCTCGGCCAGCGCCCGCACGTCAAAAGAAGGCGCGCTGAAGCGGCCCAGCACGCGCAGCGGCAGCGGCGCCAGAACCTCGAATGGCAGCGGTCCTTCGGTCACCGGCTTGCCGGCAGCATCGAGCAGGCGCGCCTTGAGCACCAGCGGCTCGGCCAGCGGCGGCATCCATTCGAGCGTCTGCACCGGGCCATGGCCCGGCGACTCGGCCAGCAGCTGGCCGTTCTCCGCCAGCAGCTGCATGCGCCAGCGTTCGTTGCGGGTGCGCCGCACCGTCAGCGTGAACATCCGGCCCAGCTGCAGGCGGCGTGGAAATTCCAGGCGCAGCACTTCGCCTTGGGGCATCTGCCAGGCGAGCGGACGCGCGGGCAGGTCGCGCCAGCGCGCCGCGCGCATGCCGTCGCCGGCCACCGTCACCGAGGCCGCGTTGGAGATATCGATCAGCGCCGCATCCGGGTCGATCGCCACGCCGGCAGGGGGCGCGCCGGGCATGCTGAAGCCGCCCAGCAGGCTAGTGAGCGCCAGCGCCGCGCACGCCACCAGCGCCGCATCGACCCGGCGGCGCGCGCGTGCGTACAGCAGCGCGCTGACCGCGCCGGCCAGCAGCACCAGGAACATGGCGATCATGGCGCCACCGCCTTGTTCCATGCGCGCGCAAAAGGCGTGCCGGCGGCGGCCTGCCCTTGCAGCAGCACCGGGGCCGGCGGCGCCGCGCCGCGCAGCCAGGCGCGCAAGGCCGGCCGGCACGGCATGCAGCCGTCGGCCACCTCCTGCAGCGCGCGCTGGGCCGCCAGGCGCTGCGCATCGGCGGTAACACGGCTGCGGATCCAGCCTTGGGCGATCGGCTGCCACTTTGGCGGCAGCTTGCCGCCACCGGCCAGCGCGGCCATCAGGCCTTGCACGTCGGCCGGCAGCACCTCGCTAGGGGAGCGCTGCGCGAGCCGCACACTGGCCGCGCCGTCAAGCTCGCCCGACAGGCGGCGCGCTTGGTCCAGCGGCGGCGGCGTGAAGGCGGTCTTGTGCAGATAGATGCGCTCGGCCTGCTGCAGCTGTTTGACCGCCGCCAGCGCCCGGTGCTCGGGCGCCAGCGCGGCCTTCGGCCTGATGGCCCGCAGCGCTTTCTCGGCGTCCCACATGGCGGCCAGCGCGCGCCGCAACACTACTTTGGTGGCCGGGTCGAACAGGGTGGCGTTCTCTCCGTCGTCATGGGTGTGGCCGTATTCGGCTTCTACTGCAGCTTCTACTGCGGCTTCCACCGGCGGCTCCTCCGTGTATTCTTCGTGGCCGTCCTCGAACAAGGTCGATTCCTCACCCAGGTACTGGCCGTAGCGCCGCCGCAGCGCGCCCTGGTCGGCGGCAATGGCTTCGCTGCGGCTGCGCTGCGCCTCGGCGTCCAGCTTGCCGGCCACCGTCTCGGCCAGCAGTTGTTCGGTGTCGATAATGATCTGGCGCTGGCTGCGCAGGCTCTCCACTCCGCCCAGGGTCGGCAGCGCGGCGGCGTCCAGGCTCGCCAAAGCGGGACCGGGCAGGCGCAAGGTGTAAGTGGGCGAGACGCTGGCATTGGGCTGCACGGCGTTATCAAAGGCACGCACAAAAAAGTACAGCTCGTCGCCCGGCTCCATGCCCAGTTCGGCCAGGCTCCACTGGCGCGACCAGGCGCGGGTGCGCGGGTCGTTCGACGCCGGCAGCGCCACTTCGCGGCCGCTAAAGCGCACGTTTTCGCCGCTGCCGCGCGCCAGGGTCAGGTGCAAGCTCGCGCGCCGCACCATGTAATCGTCGCGCACCGTCACCGCAATGCCGGCCTGCACCGCGCCGGTAGCGAGCGTGTGCACCATCTCGCGCGGCGCCGCGAAGGTGATCAGCGGGGCCTGGTCCGGCAGCACTTTCAGGGTATGACGCATGCCGTTCCAGCGCCAGAACACCGATTCGGTGGCGCTCCAGCGCGCGCAGCGCGCACCGATCGCCAGCCGCTGGCCGTCGGACAGCTCGACCGCACTGCCTGCCGGCTGGGGCGCCGGCAGGCACCATTCCACGATGCTATGCTCCGGCACTTCCAGGTCGCGCGGTTTGCTCTCGAAACGCGCCAGGCCCGTATGCCGCGGCGGCGTGATCCGGACGGTGACGTCGATGGCCTGGGCGGCCAGGCGCGCCAGCACCGCGCGCGCGGTCACCGGCTGGCCTTCGAACTGGCCCCAGCCCCACAGCGCCAGCGCCGCGGCCGCGCTGGCCGCGGCAATGCGCAGATCGAAACCGGTCCGCTCGGCGGCAATGCTGGCGATGACGTCGTCGCGCAGGATGCTGTCGATACGAGCCAGGAGGCGCGCGCGCTGCAGGCGGGCCAGCGGGCCGTCAGCCTTTTCCAGCCGCGCGCTGCTGTCTTCCAGCGCGGGGACGCTGGCGTCGAGCCAGCTGCTCCATTGCTGCCGGATGCGCGCATCGAGGCGCCGGTAGTCCCACCAGATCCACGCGCCGCAGACGGCCACGCCGACTGGCGAGAGCAGCAGGCACCACGGGGCAATCACGGCCACCCACAAGGGTGCGCGGCGGCGCACGCCGGCTGCGCGCAGGCGCGCAATGATGCTAGCTGCCGCTTGCATGGGCGAGCGCTCGTTCGATGGCGAACAGCGCCATCAGGGCCAGGGTCAGCAGGTAGCGCAAGGCGCCGCTGGCGGCGGGCGGCGCGGCATCGGGTGCCGCTGCGATATGCTGGGATGGCGTGGTGTAGGCCGGAGCCGGATAGTGCAGGCGCTGCCAGGTCTCGAACAGGGCGCGTGCGCCCTCGGCATCGCGCGGCGGCCAGCCGGCCCCACTCCACACCCGGCCACGCGCGCTGTCGGCATAACGCAGGCCGGCCCACACCGAGGCGCCGGCCAGTTCCGGAAAGGCGCGCCTGTCCGTGGCCCACCACAGCGGCGCGCGCAGGCCTGGCGGTGGCGGCTCCGGCTGGTCCCACACGATCAGCTCGGTCCGGGGGCCGGGCACGGCATCGATCACGTAGCGGTGCGGGCCGTCCAGCGCGGCAAACAGCGCGCGCCACTGCTGCGCACGCGGCCCCAGTATGGCGACGTGGCGCGGAACGGGCACCGGCGTTTGCGCGCGGGTGCGCACCTGGACCGGGTGCGACAAGTGAGGCCGCAGAGCGGGCATGGGCACGTCGCCGACAATCAGCAGGCGCGCGTCGTCCTGCCATTCGCGCTCATGGCGCAGCAGCCAGCCGAAGGCGTCGCGGGTGGGCAGGGTCATGATGTCGGCCTTGCCGAATCCGGCCTGCCTGGCCTGCTGCGCGGCCCAGGCCGGGTCGGTGCCGGCAGCCACCAGCACCGCGTCGCCGCGCCATGGCAGGATCAGGTCGGCCAGCCAGCCGGTGACGAACACCAGCAGCAGGCAGCGCAGCAGCAGCAGCAGGCGGTCGCGCCAGCGCCACGCGCGCCGGCGCAGCGGTTCGGTGCGCGGCAAAAAACGCGCACTCGCCAGCGGCTTGGCCAGCGCTTTTTCGCGCCGCTGGCGGTGCCACCAGATCGGCAGCAGCATGAGCGGCAGCGCCAGCCACCACCAGCTGCTCATGCGCGCGGCCCCTGGCGCAGCCAGCTGCGCAACACCTGGCCGACCGGTTCCTCGATGGTAATGGCCAGCGCCGGCAGGTCGCTGGCGCGGAACTGTCCCATCAGCGCGGCGAAATGCTCGTCGCGGCGGCGCCGGTAGATGCTGCGCGTGTCGCCGGAGAGAAGGTAGGCGCTGCCCGGCTGCTCCGGGTCGCTGTAGGCATCTTGGGCGAAGCTGGCGTCGCATTCGGCACGCGTCTGCAGGCACAAAGCGCGCACGTCGTGGCGCATGCGGCGCAGCCGCACCAGCGCTTTGGCCTGGGTGGCGGGATGATCGAGAAAGTCGCTCACCGCAAACACCAGGCTGGGCGAACGGGAAAAGTGCAGACTGGCTCGCACGGCCGCTTCGCCTGGCGCGCCACCCTCGGGCCGCTGGCGTTCGAGCAGCGCCAGCACGCGGCGCAGCTGGCCGGGCCCGCGCGCCGGCTGGGTCACGCGGATTTGTTCGCCGGCGCACACCACCAGCCCGAAGGCATCGCCCTGGCGCTGGGCGATCGCGGCCACGCAGGCCAGCACGGTGCGTGCGAACCACAATTTGTCGAGGCCTTCCACGCTGTGGCTGGGTTCGGCCATCGAGGCGCTGGCGTCCAGCCATAGCCACACCGCCACGTGGCTGTCGCGTTCAGCCTCGCGCACGTAATAGCGGTCGGCACGCGCCATCAGCTTCCAGTCGACCCGGCGCCAGTCGTCGCCGGGCGCATACGGCCGGTACTCGGAAAACTCGACACCCTCGCCACGCTCATGGCCTGCATGGATGCCGTGCCCGAGGCCGGCCAGCACGTGCCGCACCACCAGGTGCAGGCCGGCGGTTTGCCCCAGCAGCGTGGAATTAGCGAGCATGGCGCGCGCCCTTACGCGACTGTAACGTGTGCGTGCAGCGTGTCGAGGATGTCGGCCACCGCCACGCCATCGGCCTCGGCCTCGAAGTTGCGCAGCACGCGGTGGGACAGCACCGGATGGAGCATGGCGGCGATGTCGTCACGCGTCACGGCCAGGCGCTCGTGCATCAGGGCGCGCGCCTTGGAAGCGAGCACCAGCGCCTGCACCGCGCGCGGGCCGGCGCCCCAGCCGACATGCTTGACCACGCTGGGCACATGGCTGGTCTGCGGGCGGGTGGCACGCACCAGCCGGGTGGCATAGCGCAGCAGATGCTCGCCGATCTGGACGTCGCGCGCCAGCTGCTGCATGCGCAGCAAGGTGGCCGCGTCGAGGGCCGCCACGGCCGGTGCCTGGGTGGCGTGGGTGGTGCGTTCGACCATCGCCATCTCTTCATCCTCGCTCGGGTAGCCGACGTCGATGCGCAGCAGGAAGCGGTCGAGCTGCGCTTCGGGCAGGGGGTAGGTGCCGGCCTGCTCGATCGGGTTCTGGGTGGCCAGCACAAAAAACGGCTGCGGCAGCGCATGGGTCTCGCCGGCGAAAGTGACGGCGCGCTCCTGCATGGCTTCGAGCAGTGCCGACTGGGTCTTGGGCGGGGCCCGGTTGATCTCGTCGGCCAGCAGTACCTGGGTGAACACCGGCCCGGGCTGGAAGCGGAAGCGGCGCTGGTGCGAGCCGCTGTCCTCGTCCAGGATTTCGGTGCCGACGATATCGGACGGCATCAGGTCGGGAGTGAACTGCACACGCCGGAACTGCATGCCGGTGGCCTGCGCCAGCGACTTGACCAGCAGGGTCTTGCCCAGGCCCGGCACGCCTTCGATGAGCGCATGGCCGCCGGCCAGCAGGCAGATGATGAGCGATTCGATCGCCTCGTCCTGGCCCACGATGACGCCGGCCATGCTGTCCCGCAGCGCCTGGACGCGCGCGGTCAGCGCCGTCACTTCGTCTTCGTTCCACTCCACCGCATCGCGTTCGGCCAAGTCAGGCTCCCAGTGCATATTGAATGATGTTGACCGCAAAGCGGGTATTGTCGACCGCCAGGAAGCGCTTGTTGCGCAGGTCGTAATCCCACTCGCAGCCGTAGTCCTTGTTCGAGTACAGCACCCGGATACGGCCGTCGAACTCCACCGCGCGCAGGTAGTCGTGCGCCAGGTCGTCGCCCCAGCCGTTGAGTTCCCCTCCTGTCACCGGCGGACCGTCGAAACGGAAGAAGCTCGAATACAGCGGATGCGAATTGGGTATCTTGCGCAGCGCCTTCGGCCCGAACATGCGTGCCATCTCGGCCTCGAACGAACGGGCGAACAGGCCGTCGATGTCGTGATTGCAGTCGTCGACGAACACGAAGCCGCCGCCGCGCACATAGCGTTCGAAGTTCTTGCGCTCGGCGGCGTTGAACTGCACCAGCTTGTGCCCGGCCAGGTAACAGAATGGCGCCGCCAGCATTTTAGCGTCCGCCAGCGCAATCACGCGTTCGGCTGGATCGACCTTCAGGGTGGTGTATTCAACCAGGGAATTGAGCACATTGCTGGGCATGCGCGCATCCACATCCCAGTCGCCCGATTCGTACATCAGGCGTGTGAAGTAGAAGTCGTAGCTACGGCGGTTCGGCGCGGCTTTGCTTGATGCGGCCAGCAGCATCGCGCCCGCGACGACGCCGCCGATTCTCAGAAAGCCACGCCGTTCCACGCTAGACCGCGTCCGACAGCGACGTAAAGTTAAAGTCGCGCAGCTTCATGGCCGGGATCAGCATGGAGATCTCGTCCGCGCCCCTGCCGCCGATAACGGCTGGCCTGCCCAGTTCCTCGATATTGTTCAGCATCGCCACCGGGCTTTCGTTGAAGCGGAAGTTCTTGATCGGGTACTTTACCTTGCCGTTCTCGACGTAGAAGGTGCCGTCGCGCGTAAGCCCGGTCAGCAGCACCGACTGCGGATCGACCATGCGGATGTACCAGGTACGCGTAACCAGCACGCCGCGCCTGGTATTGGCGATTATTTCCGCAGTCGACCTGGACCCGCCGGCCATGATCATATTCCCTGGCGCCCCGATCGCGCGCACGCCTTGCTTCTTGGCCCAGAAGGGCGAATAGTTCAGCGCCGCGATGCGCCCGTCCTTGACCAGGTCGACGCGCTCGCGCGCCAGCATGCTGTCATCCCATGGCAGGGCCGGGGCCTCCGCATTCCACGGGTCGGTCCAGATATTGACCTTCTGGTCGAACAGCTTGTCGCCCAGGCGGTTGCCGCCACCCTTTTTGGCCAGGAAGCTGCGCCCTTCGTCGGACTGGCGCGCGTCGAAGCCGGCCAGCATGGCGACAATCAGGTCCGAACTGGCCGCCGGCTCCAGGATAACCGTGTAGCGGCCCGGTTCAAGCGCCTTGGCGTCCACCGAACGCAGCGCCTTTTCAATGGCCACGTCGGCCGCCTCGTGCGGATCGAACCGGGCAAAGTCGGTGGCCGAGCGCTTGACCCAGCCCGACCCGCGCCCGTCCTCGGTGCGCACGGTGCAGGTGAAGTCGAGCGCGCTGCGCTGCTGGTAGCCGAAGGCGCCGTTCGAGTTGGCCACGGCATGGAAGGCACTGCTGTCGGTGAAGAAGCCGGCCGCCACCAGCTTGTTCTTGCGGCTGGCCTCGATGCTGTAGGCGGCGGCCTGGGCGCGTTGCTCGGGGTCGATGGCGGCAGTGCGCGCGCTGAAGGTGGCGGAACTCTTGTAGGCCTGCTTGCCCACGGCCGGCATGAATTCCGGGTTTTCCGGCGCGCTGCGGGCCAGCTCTTCGGCGCGCCGCACCACCCGCTCCAGCGACTTGTCGTCGAATTCGTTGATGGTGGCCGTGCCCTGGCGCTTGCCGTAGGCGACCTGCACGCGCAGCTGTACGTCGTCGGCCACGCCGGCGGTGGAGACGGTGTTTCTCGCATAGCGGATATTGCCGGTGCGGGTGCCGTCGAGCGTCACCACGCATTCGTCGGCGCGGGTGAACGACATGGCGCGTTCGCAGATCCGGCGGGCTTCTTCCTGGTTCAGAAATTTCATGCTGGTGTCCTGAGTTGCTAGTTCGTTGAACAATAAATGTGGCGAAATCGGTCCGAGGCAAGGAACAAAGCACAGCAAGGCCGAGGCCTTGCGAGCAGTTGTGACGCAGTATCGGAGCGATTCTCGTCACATTTATTCAACGAATCTGCAACTCAGGACACTAGCCTCGCCCTTATCCGACTTTGCGTGCGGTGTTGATGACATTGATGCCGTTAAAGCGCGTCGTGCTGGCGCCATGCGACACGCAGCTGCTCTGGCTCGGCTGCCCCTTACCGTCGAAGAAGGAGCCGTTCATGCGCCAGTCGCGCTCATCGCAGATGGCCGTGCAGGCGCCCCAGAACTCCTGGGTGTTGGCCTGGTAGGCCACATCTTCCAGCTGGGCGCCGATCTTGCCGTCGCGGATTTCGTAGAACAGCTGGCCGCCGAACTGGAAGTTGTAGCGCTGCTGGTCGATCGAG
>CAMLFK010000119.1 GCA_946479255.1 uncultured Oxalobacteraceae bacterium | reverse complement strand
TGAAGCTCACCGATAACGGCGCCGCACGGCTGCCATGACGCCGATCGCCAACGCGAACAAGGGCAAGCTGGCCGGCAGCGGCAGCACCACGTTATCGATGGCGATGTAGCCGGGATCGCCGTCGCTGGCCGGGATCAGCAGGTTGCTGAAGGTGAGCGCCGAGAGGTTCTCGAAGCCGCTTAGCGCAAACGTCTGAAAGGAGTCGGTCAGGGTCAGGGTCCGGCTGATCGTGGCGCCATCGGCGAACAATCCCGTCAGTATCATAAAATTGGGCGACACGTCGTTGTAATAACTGATACCGAGGTCGATGCGGGTGAGCGAAAAGGGCAGTCCTGCATCGTTGGTCAGCGTCATAGGCAATCTGGCGTCGATCAGGAAATAGCTGCCGTTGTTGGCATTTTCGATGCCCTCATCCCCGGGCCCGAATACGCAACGCGGTCCGGCGCCGTTAAAACTGTAGCCCTCAGAACTGATCGCTTCGACGGTACAGTCCACTGCGCCAGGATTTTCAAAATCAATGACTGCGGCGACGGTGACCGGGGCCAGCAAGGCCAGGCAAGTGCCTAATGCGAGGGCGATTTTACGGATTGGCATTGCAGAGACTCCATTAGGTTATTCTGATATCAATGTCAAGCAAAAATCATGCCAAAATTGATAATCGATAACAATCAACAGCATAGCGCTCGCCAAGTACTAGCTAGTGTAAGGTTCGTCGACAAGCTCTCTGGCATTGGCGAAAGCCTTGTGCCACACTGGCGCCTTTTTTGTCCGGGGCGCGGGTATGTGGATCGGTGTACTTTGCGGCCTTGGCGCCGGCGCCCTGTGGGGGCTGGTCTTCATCATGCCCGCCTGGCTGGGTGCGCACTCCCCGTTCGAACTGGCGGTGGGACGTTACAGCGCATACGGCCTGATGGCGCTGGCCCTGATGCTGCCCCGCCTGCGCCCGCTGCTGGCGCGCCTCGGACGCGCCGACTATTGGGCGCTGCTGCGCCACGCGCTCTCCGGCAACCTGGTCTATTACATGCTGCTCGCGTTCGGCGTGAAGCTGGCAGGCATCGCGCCCACATCGCTGATCATCGGCCTGCTGCCGGTGGTGGTGACCTTGATGGGACGGGCCGACCATGGCGCCCTGCCGCTGCGCCAGCTGGCCGGCCCGCTGCTGGTGGCGGCGGCCGGGATTGCCTGCATCAATATCGACCTCTTCAGCCACGCGGGAAGCGGCGCCGGCCACCCCGCGGCCATGCTGGCCGGCGTGCTGTGCGCCTTCGGTGCGCTGCTGTGCTGGTCCTGGTACGCGGTCGACAACGCGCGCTTCCTCAAACGCAGCCCGCAATTTTCCAGCGCCGAGTGGTCTGCCCTGTACGGCATGGCCAGTGGCGCGATCGCCATCCCGGCCGGCTTGCTGCTGTTCGCCTTTAACGCGTTTGCAAGGCCAAGCGCGCCGCCGCACGACTGGGCCACATTCTGGCTGGCCAATGCGGCCTTGGCACTATTAGCCTCGGTGATCGGCAACCACCTGTGGAATATCGCCAGCCGGCGCGTGCCGGTGACCCTGTCCGGCCAGCTGATCCTGTTCGAGACCTTGTTCGCCTTGATGTACGGCTTTTTGTATGAGCAGCGCTGGCCGCGTGCGCTCGAACTTGCTGCCATGGCACTGCTCAGCGCCGGGGTGATGTGGGCGGTGCGCGCCCATGTGGTGGACGAGCGGCTTATTCCTGAGTAATGCCGACAGTCGTTTCCTCAGACAAATGATGTAATTTAAGCTAGCTGATCGGTAATGTACTCCTACACGGATGTTGCAAGTGCGCCTACTTAATTTAACATTCCAGGCGTTTAAGATGGCTGCACTTGTTCGCGACGCTGTGTTTTTCAAAACGAAAACAATGGCTTACGTGAGAAGTACTTTCAATTTAAAACATCGAGGAGTACACATCATGGCTAGCAACAATCAAGGTGGTAACAAAGGTAACAATCAGTCGGGCAAGCAAGCGAGTCAGGGCGGCAATCGCGACGGCAACAAGCAGAGCGCCACCAGCACCCGCGGCTTCGCTTCGATGGATCCACAGCGCCAGCGTGAAATCGCCTCGGAAGGCGGCCGTGCCGCCCACGCTTCGGGCAACGCCCATGAGTTCACCTCCGAAGAAGCACGCGAGGCAGGCAAACTGAGCCATAGCGGCGGCAACCGCCAGAGCGCATCAAGCAGCAACTCCAAGTCCAGCTCAGGCGCCAACCAGCAGAGCGGCAATCCAGAAGGCCAGCAGCAAAGCGGCTCGCACGAATCGAGCAATCGCTGATCCGGCAGTCAGCCAGCTCGATCGATAGCCCACCTGTGGGCTATTGCCGTTTTGCGGCGGCCGCGCTGCGCAAGTCGTCCACCGGATGGCTGCCGAAGGCAGCGGCCAGCAGATAATCGACGACATGCACGGCGCATGCCGCCGGATCCACCAGTTCGCCCCTGCGGTGCAGGTCCACGAAGCGTTCACGCCCGGGAAACAGCGCCGGCGAGGTGGCGCGGATCTCGGCCTGCATGCCGGTATCGATGATGCCCGGCGCCAGGCTGCAGATGCGCAGGCCCGGTACGGCATCGAGCGCGGCGGCGCGCGCGTGGTGGTCCAGCGCCGCCTTGGTCGCGCAATACACATTCCAGCCCGCATAGGGCGAGCGCCCGGCACCACTGGAGATGTGCACGATACGGCGCTCACAAGCCAAGCGCGCCACCGCGGCAGAGAGCATCAGCGGGGCGGCCACATTGAGCGCCACCGCCATGCCGACCGCCGCCACATCTTGCTGGCTTGACGCGCCCACCGGCTGCACCGTGCCGGCGTTATTGATCAGCAGCGCCACCGGGCTGCCGGCAAAGAAGTCCGCCAGGTCCGGCTTGGCGAGCCAGTCCGCCAGCGCGCCGCTGTCGGCCAGGTCGAGCGCCACCTGGGTCACCCGCTGCGGCCATTGCCGCGCCAGCTCGGCCGAATGGCCGCGCGCCAGGCCCAGCACATGGACGCCGCGCCGCGCCAGTTCGCCCGCCAATGCGGCGCCCAGCCCTTTGCTATGTCCTGTCACTATTGCTTTCATTGGTTTCTGCCTCATCTAATACGAATAATACCCGCCGTCGAAGCGGACGCCGGCCCATTTAGTCTCTGGCTTATACTGATTTCACCACCAATCCGCGAGGCAGCATGAGTATGAAAGAGGCGAAATACGCGTCGAGTTCGGCCACCATCTCGCCCGAGCACATGGCCGAACTGGCCCAAGCCAAGCAGCTGCTTGAGCATCCAGGCTACGTCAGCAAGGTCACCGACATGATCGGCATGCCGCTGGAGAACGCGGTCAACGCCCTGCCGGCCACGCTGCGCGAGAAGCTCAGCGAACTCACCACCGCTTCGCTGCGCAAATGCCTGGAGCTGGCCGAGGCCAGCCTCAAGGGCGGTTCCACACGCGCCATGCCGCGCCTGCACAGCGCCGCCGTGGCCCTGACCGGCGCGGCCGGTGGGGTGTTCGGCTTGCCCGGCCTGGCCGTCGAACTGCCGGTCTCGACGACCGTCATGCTGCGCTCGATCGCCGACATCGGCCGCGCCAATGGCGAACAGCTCGGCACGGCGGAATCGCAACTGGCCTGCCTGACGGTGTTCTCCCTGGGTGGGCCAAGCAAGGCGGACGACGCTTCGGAGTCCGGCTACTATGCGGCCCGCATCGCCCTGTCCAAGGCCATCGCCGAAGCGACCGCCTATCTGTCCAGGCACCGCATCGCCCAGGGCAGCGCGCCGGCCATCGTGCGCCTGATCGCCATGATCGCCGCGCGTTTTAACGTGCAGGTATCGCAGAAGGCGGCCGCGATGATGGTACCGATCGTCGGCGCCGCCGGCGGCGCGCTGGTCAATACCCTCTTCATCAACCACTTCCAGGACATGGCGCGCGGCCACTTCACCGTGCGCCGGCTGGAACGCGCTTATGGCCCCGACGTGGTGCGCGAGGCTTACCGCACGCTGCCCAAATAAGCCGCTGCCCACAAAAGCGTATGGGGCCTGCAACAGGCTGACAGAATTCCTGCCGGGGCCACGACATGGGCCGGGCCCGGCGCTACACTGATCCGCGTATCTTTCCGGGAGAGCCAGCATGGATCAGTTCAGGCGCGCGTTCATTCATACCAATCCGGGGAGCTGACATGCGGCCCTGGCTACGCGAAGGCCTGCTGTCGATGGCCGTCATCGGTATCTGCTGGGTCGCCGCGGTCGGCTACTGGCGCGGCGCCAACCGCATTCCTTCGACCATTGATGCCGTCTGGCTCATGCTGGCCCTTCCGCTGGCGCTGCTCACTGCCCTGTGGTACGGCCGCCGCGTGATCGCCAAACCCGCGCCTGCCGCCGCCACTGCGCCCACCGCTGCCCCGGTGCCGGCGGCGCCCGCCGAGCCGCCGGGGATCAATTTGCTCTACAGTGCCTGCCGTGTACCGCATGGCGATTCGGCCGATGCGCTGGCGGCGGCGCTCGAACGGGGCGATGCCCGCGCCATCCTCGACCCGGTGCTAACCGGCGACGATGGCTACCCGGTCATGAGCGCGCGCACCAAAGGCGCCCACCCGGACGCCGTGCTGGAATGGCTGCAAGCGGCCGGGGTCGACCCGGCGCTCTTCAACGACGAGCAGCTGCGCGCCCTGTCGCTGGGAGCCGACCTTGCCACCGAACTGGCCGGCGCCGCGCTGGACGGGCATGGCGAAGCACCCAGCCTGCGGCTGCTCACACTGCTGCCTGCCGCCTGGGGCGCCGAGCAGCGCCGCGCCGCCGGCCAGTTTCTGAGCGCGGCGCTCGCCGAAGGCGGCTGGCCCGCACAGCGCACCGAAGTGCTTGATATGCCTGGCGGCGCCGGCGCGGCGCTGGCCGCGCTGGCGGCGGGCAACTCGCCTTTGAGCCTGCTGCTCGCCTGCGCTTCGCACATCGGCGACGACAGCCTGGCCGCATGGTCGGACGCGCTGACCGTATACACGGCAGCGCACCAGCAAGGACTGATCCCGGGCGAAGGGGCCGCAGGGCTGCTGGCCGGGCCTGGCCAGGGCGCCTTGAGCATGCACAGCCTGTCGGGAAGGCGCGCCACATCGGCCGACATTTCACGCAAGCCGGATGCCAGCTTGCTGTGCGAACTTGCCGCCAAATTGATGGCGCCGGGCGCCGCCAAAGTGGGCGCAATCGTGGCCGACACCGGCCACCGCACCAGCCGGGTCATGGAATTGATGGCTCTGGCACGCACGGCCGCGCCCCACATCGATACCGGAACCGGCCTGCTCTGCATCGGGCGCGCCACCGGCACCTGCGGCGACGCCGCCGTGCTGGCGGCACTTGCCCTCGCCGCTACGCGCGCCGCCCAGCTTGACGCGCCCGTGCTCTGCGTGAGCAATGAGGATGAGTTCCAGCGCTGCGTGATCCTGGTGAGGCCGCCAGCATCGAAGGCCTGATTCGCCGGCGCGCCTACAGGGTGTGCAGCTCGTAGCGCACGTCGCCGCGGTCGCACGGAGCCTCGCCCGAAGTGAGGAAAGTATCCCAGCCGAGCCGGCAGCCGGCCATGTCCGGCCCCAGGGAAATGCCGCACACGTCAGCGGCGCGCAGCACCAGCTGGATCTCGTATTCGAGCGCGACGCCGGTGAACATGGTCAGCATGCTCTTGAGCGCGCGCGCCGCCGCGCCACCCGGCAAAAAGCCGATGAAACTCTCGCGCTTGAGCGGGCCGACTACCAGCCGCATGCGCAGGTCGCGCTGCCACACACGTTCGCCGACCATGGCGCCCACGCCCAGCACGCTGTTCTGCTTGCCCAGCATGGTCTGCTGCGTTTCCGGCACCTCATACCACTTGCCGACGAACTGCTCGACTTGTACCGGCGCGCCGAAGTAATCGGCCAGCACGCGGCCGATCTGCACCGCCGACGTGGGCCGGTGGCGCACCGCCGCGGCGAAGTGGCCGATCGATTCGTCGAGCACTTCGCCTTCCTCGGGACCGGTCAGGCGGCGGCGCAGCGCCTCGTTGCCAAGGCCGGCCAGCGACAGCAGCAGCGGCAGGAAAGCGTCCTTGCCTTCGCGCTGGTACTTCAGCTCCAGGCGGTACTTGCGCCATCCCTCATAGAACAGCGCCAGCGAGCGGTGCGCAAAAATATCGAGGAAGGCGCGCGGGCCATGATCCTTGCTTGTTACCGCATGTGCCGCGATGCGCTCGGTGTAATGCACGGGCAGCGCGCCGCCACCGTCCAGCAAGCCCATGAAGGCTGGGGTCAGGCGGATATACTTCAGCGCGCCGGTACGCGCCGCCTCGCCCAATGAGGCGGCGTCCAGGGCGGTGGCGGCCGGCTCGCAGCGCAGCGCCTCAAGCTGGCTGGCCGGGAAGCGCAGCGAGGTCGAGTTCTCGAAGCGCAGCATGGAAGCATCCGCTCCTTCGCGCTCGATCCACTGTTCGAGCAGGCGCACCGCCTGGAAGTACTGGAAGCGGTGCGGCGCCTGGAACAGGCGTTCGATTACAGCAGGCTCAATTCGCCGCTGCGGGGTGGCAGTTTCAATAGCTCTTCTCCATTTTTGTTCGACACGATCACCAGCTGCGTGTAGCTGTTGGCGTGCACGTACAGTCCGAGGAAACGTTCGATCACATGGGCGAAGGCATGAATGCCAGTGCCCACAAAGGCTTCCTCATCGATACAGAGGCGCACCTCGATCCCGCGCACCAGGCAGGCGAACGGGTTCCCCGGCAGCCAGGCGCTGGCCGGCCGGTGGGTGACCGCGCTAATGCCGCCGATCTGGCGCTGCGAGGACGGCGAGCGCGCCAGGTCGTACAAGGTCAGCATCTCGCGGAAGGCATCGATGCCGCCGTCGGTCAGGGACAGATGGTTGAGGGACAGGTGCGAAATCAGCCGCCAGTGCGCGCCAGCCCCGCGCTCGAAACTCAAGGGGGCGCTGGGTTTGCGCAGCAAGGACACCTTGCCGAACTTGGAATTGGCGCCCATGAACAGGTCGCCCTGCGGCTGGCCGTAGTTGAGCAGCTGCGGCAGATCGCCGTTGGAGCAGGTCAGCTGCAGGCTGAGGCTCTGCTGCTCGACGACGGTCGGATTGAAGTCGATGTCGACGATGGTGAGCTGGGCCCCGTGTCCGGGACTCTGGCGCGCCACGCCATCGTCGTGGCGCAGCACCCAATAGTGGCCGCTCTGCTCCGGCGCTTGCCCGTGATGGAGCGAGTAAAAAGGACGGAACTCCACCACCTTCTGGCCCTTTGCGGACTCGCGCACCATGTGCACCGAATCGATCGAATGCACGGCATGACCGTGCGCGCGGCGGGCTTCGGCCAGCACCGTATAGCTGGCGGTGGTGTGGTTCACGCGGATCGGATCGCCCTTGGCGCTGAACAGGTTGACCACCGGCGTACATCCCAGCAGCAGGTTGTTGGGCCCGAGCGTGGCCAGCATGCGCGCCACGTTCGAATCGCTGCGCATGCCCGACAGTGCCAGGTGCAGCGTAATGGAGCGGCAGCCGGTGGAGAGCGGCGCGCGCAGCGCGTCCAGGTCGATATCGAAAAAGTTGAATTTCTCCGGGAAGCAGAAATACTCGGTCAGCAGGCGGTAGGCCGGGTGCGAGCGGGCCGGGAAATCGACGACCGCCTCGTCCTCGGCAAAGCCCGCCGGACTGATCGGCGTTGCGTTCAAGGCGGTCCAGCGCCCGCTGGCATCGCCCTCCACATAGGCTGCCACGGTGCGCGTGAACAGCGCGTCGCGCAGGGCCGCGCAGAATGAGGGTTCGCCGTCGATAAACACGCGCAGCTTGTCGTTGGCGATCTTGCCCATGTTGCCGTCAGCGGTGGTGGCCGACAGCGTGATGCTGATGCCGGAGCTGGCCCCGGCCGGCGCGCGCAAGGCCTCGGGCGAGCGCAGGATGGCGTCGAAGCGGACCTGCGACACCGCCAGCGGCGCCAGGGTGACCGGATAGACGGTGCGGAACCTGCATGGGCCGCCGCGCACCGGCAGGGTTTCGAACTCGGTGCCGCGCTCGGTCAGGTTCAGTCCCGCCAGCTGCGCCGCCGCACCGTCCGCATCCATGCGCGCGATCGAACAGGATGGAAAGATGCGCAGGTAATGCGGATACAGCACATCGAACAGCGCCTCCGTGAATTGCGGATAGTCGTCATCGAGGCGCTTGGAGATGCGCGCATTGAGCAAGGCAAATGACTGGATCATGCGCTCGATGTGCGGGTCCTCGCAGACCTCGCCGGCCATCTGCAGGCGGCCGGCGATCTTGGGATAGCGCTCGGCGAACTCGCGCGCGTGGCGGCGCAGGAAGCCCAGTTCGCGTTCGTAGAACGGCAGCAGCTCTTCCATGGCTAGTGTCCCGGCGACGCCGTGCGGCGCGCCTTGCTGATGGTGTAGTGCAGGCTCGATGGCTGCAGGTTGGCGTCGAAGCTGACCGCCTCGCCCGAGCCGGCCGTCAGCACCGCGCTGATCGAGAAATGGATGCTGTTGATGGCGTCCTCGCGCACGTCGAGCGAGGCCTTGACGTCCTTGAGGCGTGGTTCGTGACGCTCGATGGCCTTCTGCAGGCAGGCGCAGATGAAGGCGCGGTCGGTGGGGCTCGACAGCGACAGCCCGGCAAAGTCGTTCAGGCCATAGGTCATGGTCGAGACGGCGCATTCCGGGTACTGCGCGAGCAGCTCCTCGTCGATCACGGTGCGGGTATTGAGCAGCGCCTCGAGGTCGCGCGCCACCGCATCCTTCAGGTCTTCGGCCGACTGCTGCGCCACCGTGCCGCTGGTGGCGCCATGCACCGGCACGTCCATCAGGCGGTCGAACAGCCCGGGTGTCCTGCCCTTCATGAAAAGCCTCTTCGGTGAAATATAGTTTGGATCAGGACTTGGTCGATGCCGGCAGCTCGGCCACCAGCCGCAGCGAGACCGACAATTCGTCAAGCTGGAAGTGCGGCCGCAGGAACGAGACCGCGCGGTACACGCCGGGCCGCCCCGCCACTTCGGACACATGCACCGACGCCTCGCGCAGCGGGAACTGCGCCTTCTGCTCCTGGGTGGCGTCGTCGTCGAGCAGCACGTAGCGCGTGACCCAGCGGTTGAGGAAGTCCTCGACTTCCGCCGCCGAGATGAAACTGCCGATTTTGTCGCGCATCATGACCTTCATGTAATGCGCGATGCGCGACACCGCGAAGATGTACTGCAGCTGGGCCGACAGCACCGCGTTGGCATTGGCCGCGTCCGAATCGTACTTCTTGGCCTTCTGCGCCGACTGGGCGCCGAAGAAGGCCGCGTAATCGGTGTTCTTGCAATGAACCAGGGCGATGAAGCCAAGGTCGGACAGTTCCTTCTCGCGCCGGTCGGTGATCACCACGTCGGTCGAACACTTGGGTGCCAGCGAACCCTCGCCGATATGAAAGGAATGCACAGGCAGGTCATCCACCAGGCCGCCGCCGGACACGCCACGGATGGCCGCGCACCAGCCGAAGTCGGCGAAGGCCGCGCACAGCCGCGCCCCAAAAGCGTAAGCCGCGTTACACCACAGGTAGCTGGCGTTGTCCGGACCGTCCACATCCTCGATGAAGTTAAAGCCCGTGGTGGCCTTGCCGTCCGCTGGATGAAACGGCAGCCGGCCCAAGAAGCGCGGCAGCGCCAGGCCAACATAGCGCGCATCTTCCGACTCGCGGAAGGCCTTCCAGCGCGCGTAGTCCGTTGTCTCGAACACTTTGGACAGGTCGCGCGGCAGGCCAAGGTCGGCGTAGCTCTCCAGGCCGAACAGCTCCGGCGAAGCGGCGCTCACAAAAGGCGCATGTGCCGCAGCGGCCACGTGCGACATCTGCTCGATCAGGTACAGGTCGCCCGGCTGGCGGGTGATCTGGTAATCGCCGACCAGCGCGCCGAAGGGCGAGCCGCCGAAGGTGCCGAACTCCTCTTCGTAGACCTTTTTGAATACGCTGCTGTGATCGAATTCGAGGGTGCTCTGGAAGTCTTTGATCAGCTCCTTCTTCGACGCGTTCAGCACGCGCACATGGACATTCTCGGCTGCAGCGCTGCTGGCGACCAGGTAGTGCAGCCCGCTCCAGCTGGCTTCAAGCTTTTGAAATTCAGCTGTGTGCATGACCGCCGACAGCTGTGCCGAAATCATGCCATCCAGGTCGGCCAGGCGCGCATCGATGCTCGCCACCAGATGCGCCGGCGCTGCGCCGCTCTCCGCCACCTGGGCCATCAGCTGCGCCACCAGGTCGCCGGCAAGATCGCTTTCATCGGCCACCTGGTCGAGCAGTTCGGAGCTAGCCAGCACCGCACTCATGGTTTCACCTGGGTCAGCGTGCCGCGCAGCGCGGCCAGGCGCTCACGCGCCTGCAGCAGCTTGTGCAGCGGCGCGATCTGCGCCAGCACCGACTCGGGCCGGAAGTCCGCCATCGACTTGAAGCTGAGGTCCACGGTCAGGCGGCTGGCGGGATCGCCGATCAGGTTCTCCACCTGGCACAGCACACGCGGCGCCAAGGCCCTCAGCACCTCGTCGAAATTGTCCAGGGTGACGGTGACGAAAGCGCGCTCCTTGAGGCGCCGTTTGTCGGCCTGCGAATCGCCGGTGAAATCGCCCAGCACGCCCACCACAAAGGGCAACTCGCGGGCATGGATGCCATCGCCGACCTGCACGTCATACGTCATCTGCACACGCGGGGCCCGAATCTTCTGGGGCCGGCCGGCGGCCCGGTCAGTCTGCTGCATCGCTTTCATCTCCTTCGCGGCCGATCCGTTTCGAATTGAAGCTGTCGCTGCTGGTTTCGGCCGCGGCGCCGATTTGATGAGCCATCAGAAGTGATAGGTTTCGTGCCGATTTTGATGGTGCTACTGTTTCCTCTTGACGCAAGGAAACTATGCTTTCGAGCTGAAAGGATGCATGAATGACTAGCAAAGTGCTTTGGGGCGAGGGCCTGTTTCTGAGGCCGCAGCATTTCCAGCGCCAGGACCTGTATCACGAGCAGCGGCTCAATGACAGCATCGACGCGATGCACCCGTACGCATGGGGTGTTTTCAAGCTCGAAGCCGACACCGATGCGCTATCGAACAACACACTGCGCCTGCTCGAACTGTCCTTGCGCTTTAACGACGGCGAGATCGTGCACGCGCCAAAGGCCGACGCGCTACCTCCACCGATTGATCTGGCGCAACTGCAACCGTCGCAACAAAGCATCACTTATTACGCCGCCCTGCCCGCGTTTAAAGCATTCGGCGCCAACTTCAACCAGCCTGGCGAAATTGGCAACGCCGCCCGTTTCAGGCAGGAGAACCTTGAGGCCGCGGACTTGTTCACCCAGGCCGCGCGTGCCGAGCTGGCGGTGTTGAAGAAGGAAGTACGGCTCGTCTCCGAGTTCGAGCCACGCGACTCGTACACCAGCATGCCGCTACTGCGCCTGCGCCGCGCCGGCAGCGGCGGTTTCGAACTCGATCCCACCTTCGTGCCGCCCAGCCTGTGGGTGAAAAGCGCCCCCCATCTTCTGCTCCAGCTGCGCCGCCTGGTCGACGCGCTGCAGGCCAAGGTCGGCGCGCTCTACGGCCATCATCGCGAGCCAAGCCGCAACGTGATCGAATACCGCTCGGGCGACATGTCCTCGTTCTGGCTGCTGCACACCGCCAGCTCCGCCCATGCCGCGCTGACGCACTACTTCCATCACCCGGCCCTGCATCCGGAACGCCTGTACGAGCAGTTGCTGGGCATTGCCGGCTCGCTGCTCACGTTCTCGAAAAGCTGGACCCTGTCGGACCTGCCGCCCTATCACCACACCGACCCCGGCCCCGCGTTCACCCAGCTGCACCTGATCATCCGCGAACTGCTCGACACCGTGATCTCGTCGAAGTACTTCTCCATCGCGCTGGCCGAGGTCAAGCCGTCCTATCATCACGGCAAACTCGACTCGCAAAAGATCGACGCCAAGACCACCTTCTACCTGGCGGTGTCGGCGGCCATGCCGGCGGTCGAACTGGTCGAAGTGGTGCCGCTGCGCTTCAAGGTCGGCGCGCCGGACGATGTCGACAAATTCGTCCTCGCCGCCATGCCGGGCGTGCGGCTACAGCATGCGCCGCAGGTTCCGGCCGCGGTACCGGTGCGCCCGGATACCTGCTACTTCACCATCGAGGCCAAGGGCCAGATGTACGAACGGATGCTGCAGGCGCAGTCGATTTCGATCTACGTCCCGGCCGGCATGCAGGACTTGAAACTCGACCTGGTCGCGGTGACCTCCTGAGAGGCAGTGCATGAACGATCTGATGGAAGCGGTGTTCGTCGGAGCCTTCGGTACGGGCCTCTCGCAGCATGCGCGCCTGATCACATTGGCGAGCGCGCAAGGCAGCGAGCTGCCCGAGCTGCTCATGGCCGAGCGCTTCACCGCGCGCGAGGCGGTCAACGAACTGTTTGTGTTCGATATCGATGCGCTCAGCGTGTCGGCCAGCTTGGACCTGTCCGCCTTCATTGGCGAAGAGCTTACGCTCACGCTGTTGCAGCCGGACGGCAGCCGGCGCGCATGGCATGGCATCTGCACCGCAGCCAATCTGTGCGGCGCCGATGGCGGCGTGGCGCGCTACCGCCTGCGGCTTCAGCCCGCGCTGCAGAAGGTGTGCCTTCGGCGCGACAGTTACATCTTCCAGAATAAGGATGTTCGCGCGAATGTGACCGAGCTGCTGTCGGACTATCCGCAGGTGCGCTGCGATTTCGACATCACCGACACTTTGTCCGTTCGGCCGATCTGCACCCAGTACAACGAGAGCGACTATGCCTTCTTTGTCCGCTTGCTGGTCTCGGAAGGATTGTCATGGCGCTTCGAACATGCACCTGCCGGAGGCGATGAGCGGCATGCCCGGCACAAGCTACTTATCTTCGATAGCCGTGCCGTGGCTCCTCCCATGCCGGGTGGCGACGTGCTGCGCTTTCACGGCGTGCGCGCGGCAGACACCGACGATTCGATCGACCAGTTCGGCGCGCGTCGCGAAGTGCAGGCGCGGATGGGGGCACGATCAGCAGCTGGGATCCTTCGCTGGTGGGGGCGCCCGCAGCCGAGCAGCGCTCGGCGCTTGATGCCGGCGCGCTTGCCGGGATCTCCGTCTACGGCGGCAGCTGCAAACGCATCGCGACTGAAAGTGGCGCGGCCGATGCCCATGTGTCTCTGATGCTCAAGGCGCTGGAGTTCAACAACAAAGTGTTCGAAGGCGCCGGCGCGGTGCGCAGGCTGGCAGCCGATCATGCGTTCACGCTGACCCAGCATGACCGTTTCGCGCAGGGTGAATGCCGCGACACGGTGCTCGCTATCGAGCATGAGGGGCGCAATAACTATCAACCGGGCATTGCGAGCGCATCGTCCGCCATTGAACGCGGCACCTATCGCAATCTCTTCACCTGTGTGCGCGACAGTGTGGCGATCGTACCCGCTGCTGCCGCCCTGCCTTGTCCGCCTACCGCGCCTGGAGCACAGAGCGCAATGGTGGTTGGCCTACCGAACCCGGTGGTGACGTCCAACCGGGATCACGAGGTGAAGGTGCAGTTCGCCTGGCAGCGTGGACAGCGGCCCAATAGCGGCGGGACCGCGTACAGCACTGACGGCAGGGGCAACGCACCGGGTGACCACGGCAGCGGAACCTGGGTGCGCGTGTCGGAAGCGCTGGCGGGGCCGAACTGGGGCTCGGTTTTCACGCCGCACATCGGCACTGAAGTACTGGTCGACTTCATCGAAGGCGATAACGACCGGCCGGTGGTCGTCGGGTAGCTCTACCCGATTTCGGGCATGGCTGACCGGCTTCGACGCGTAGCATTTCCTGTACAACGCCCGGAATCTCCATTTGTCAGGTGACGCGACAATTATTCTGACACCGGGGGCTTACTCAGCCGCTTTCGCCTCGGCCAGAATCTGCCATAGAAGTGCAGAGCCCGCCAAGAAACACGCCGCAAACCCAGCGCCTAAGAACAGTAGCCTGCTAGTCGGCCGACTGCCATATCGTTTGCCAAATTGCATTTGGAATATTCGGCATGATTTCCCCTTGCTTGAAATGCCGGCGAGACTTGTCGTTCGCAGGCGTCAAATAGTATCCCGCTTTCGGGCATGGGTGACCGGCTTCGACGCGTAGCATTTCCTGTACAACGCCCGGAATCTCCGCATCATCGTAGTCCTCAAATTCGCCTGGAATCATCTCAACGAAATACCACTTGCAGCTGCGGGATTTGAAAGAACTTCTCGCGACCGCACTGGATGCCAAATCAATCATCGGCTGACCGTCCCAGATAACATCCGTCTCGAATATTGAACGGTATTTCTCGGACCGGGCAAACTCGTACATTCGATTGTCGTTGGACCACAAGTCCCTGCGTCCAACAAATTTCAATGCATCCAGACCGATTTGATTGAATGTTGAACTCTCCAACAGCTCGCCATAACGCCCTCCTGTCCAAGCGAACTGGAGCGATCCATGAACGTCGTCTTGAGGGATATAGACCCCTGTTTTTGGCGGCAATTTTCCGGTTTCCGCCTCAATATCGGTGCGCAATTTGAATCGTGGCAATTTTGCAAGTAACTGGGCATCTTGCTTGAGGTGGTAAGCGAACGAGTAGTCGTCCC
>CAMLFK010000118.1 GCA_946479255.1 uncultured Oxalobacteraceae bacterium | reverse complement strand
AGATTGTCATTCGTCAGTGGCGCTCAGCTCCACCAAAAACGCCAAGCCCAAGCGCGCAAACTTCAGCGCATGCACCGCCTGCTGATCCGAATTCGCCAAAGTATCCCGCTCCGAATGAATCGCCCGATTACGACGCGCCATCTCCGCCTCGAAAGGCATGGACACCGGCACACCCAGCGCATGCCATGAAGCGTGATCCGAGCACGCATAAGCACATCGATCCGCGCCGACAGTCAGCTCTGGCAGATACGCCGCCAGCAAGCGGCGCAGGAACTCATTTTGCCCGGCGTCCGTATAGTCGCTGATCAGGTAGATATCCTTGCTCGACCCCTTGTAGTTCACCATATCCAGCTGCAGCACACCCGCCGCCTGCTTGTAGGTCGACGCAATCTCCTGCGAGCCCCGCAATCCCACTTCCTCGGCCGCATAGGCAATCAGCTTGATGGTCCGGCGTGGCTTGAACCCATCCGCCGCAAGCAAAACCCGCAAAATCTCGGTGATACTGGCCACTCCGGAAGCATCGTCATCCGCACCAGGCGCGAGCGCACCCTGGCGTGGCGAGATATTGATGGAATCCAGATGCGCCCCAATCACCACAATACCTGCAGCCGGATCGCTTCCCTCAATCGTGGCGATCACGGATGGCTGGGGAAACCCTGCATGCGATAGCAGCGATACCGATGCGCCGGGGCGGCCGGCGACCAGTCCACGCCAGCGCTCGGCCAGCCAGGCGGCAGCCTTGACGCCGTGCGCTGAGGTATAGAACCGATCGGGAAACGCGGACAGGCCTGTAATCGAATCCGCGATATTCTGCGCATTCATCGTGGCCAGCATCGGAACAAGGAGCGCTTGCTGGGTAATCGTATAGGGCGGACGCGGACCGGTCGCACCACGCAAACTGGTCAATGCAAGCCGCGCCTGGGTTTCGCTGGCGTGATACATCATGCCGCCGCAATGGCGCAAGCCGGTATGCAGCGTACGCGCCAGCGCCGGGAGATCGGCCGACCGCACCCGCAGCACATAAACCGCTTCGGCCGGGCCGCGTTCGGCTGTGCGCGGCCCGGCGGAACGTTGAATCACCGTCATCGGGTGCCTGCCACGCGTGAGCTGGCGATATGCTTGCTCGCCGACAGTCAGCCAACTCGACTGCGCAAGCGCAGGTCCACAAGACACGCACAGCGCGGCCACCGCAACTGCTGAAACAAGACGCATATGCCCTCCGATAACGAAGGGAAATCTTAATGCTGAGGGAGAGTACCGAAGGTGCAAACGCTAAACGCTTGCGCTACATCAAACTCTAGAAGGGACGTGACAGCGACATCACTAGGAAATTAACGCCATTGTTTGGCTTTTTGATGCCGCCATTGGAGAAGTGCTGCAGCTTGAAACCAAGATCCCAGCCGCTCGGAAATACATAGCCGGTGCCAAGGTGGTCGCCAAACTGGAACGCCGTCGACAAATGCTTGCCATCGTTGTGGTAGGTCTGCGAGAGGAGATTTACGCCGATGCCACCCTCCGCGTACCAGCCCAGGCGCTTATCCGCCGAGTAGCGCAGCACCGGCGTGAAGCCGATATTGGCGATGTGCTGACGCTCTCCCGTCTGGTTGTCATGGGCAGTTCCGCGCCAATATGCGAGCGAAACGTCCCAATAACCATGCAAGTGGCGCCCATTGCCTTCGAACCAGCGGCGATTTTCCCAATCCGACTGCACGCCCACCCGGAACAGGCCGGCCCGCGATCCGGCGCCGACTTCGGCCGATGCACGATCGGCCCAGCCGTCGGCTGCCAACGCCGGCGGAACGGCCAGCATCACCATTAGCCCAGCGGTCAATGCTTGAATAATGTGAACTTTTCGTCGTGGCATAGGGTTTCCCGAGCTGGATGAATCATTAAATACTCAACATTAGTACTATTATTGTACCCATCTTGGATGATCGCTGCCGCCGGGTGCGAATCCAGCCGAATCTCACCGAAAGGTCAATTGTGACATCGCTTCGCGTAACATTCCTGGGGATTGGATTAATGGGAAATCCCATGGCCACGTGCTTGGCCGATGCCGGCGTTCGCTTGACGGTGTGGAACCGGACCCCTTCCAAAGCGGAGGCCCTGCGCCCGGCCGGCGCCACTCCCGAGCCGGAATTGCCCGAGGCGGTAAAGCACGCCGATATCGTCATCTCAATGCTCGAAGCCGGTCCCGCCGTCAGTGATGTGATCCAGGCGGCACTGCCAAGCCTGAACAAAAACGCGCTGTGGATCGACATGAGCTCCACCCAGCAAGGCGAAGCCCTGGCCCATCACGCGATGCTGAGCGAACGCGGCTGCCGCTTTATCGATGCGCCGGTATCGGGCGGCGTTGCTGGTGCGGAAGCGGGAACCTTGGCCATCATGGCCGGCGGCGCCATGGACGATTACGCCCAGGCTGAACCGATATTAAACTTGATGGGACACGCCACCCTGGTCGGCCCGGCCGGAAGCGGGCAGGTGGCCAAGCTGTGCAATCAATTGATCGTGGGCGGCACCCTGAACATCGTGGCCGAAGCCTTGCTGCTGGCCCAGGCTGCCGGCGCCGATCCGGCGGCGGTACGCGCCGCCATTCGCGGCGGCTTTGCCGAAAGCCGCATCCTGGAAATGCACGGCCAGCGCATGCTGGACCGCAACTTCCTGCCCGGCGGACAGGTCAAAAGCCAGCTGAAGGACTTGAACAATGTGCTGGTTGCCGCGGCCGACGCCGGCGTCGTGCTGCCGGTCACGGCATTGGTGACCGACACCTACCGCAGCATCGAACATGACTACCCGCGCGCCGACCAGTCCGCCGCCTTGCTGGCGGTGGAAAAGCTGAACCCCGGCCAGCGCCTGGGCGACAAGCCCGACCAGCTGCCGTAAGCTAGCGAGGCGCCAAGCCCATCTCGGCGAGCCGCACCCAGTAGCTGGCGCCGATCGGCAGCAGATCGTCATTGAAGTCATAGCTGCCGTTGTGCAATTGGCATGGCCCCAAACCATGGCCCTGCGATCGGTGGTCGCCTTCGCCATTACCGATAAACACATAGCACCCCGGTTTCGCCTGCAGCATGTAGGCGAAGTCTTCCGCGCCCATGGTCGGCTCGGTAGCGTCGTTCACACGGTCGCCGCCCACCACCGCGCGCATCGCCTCGATCGCGAACGCGGTTTCCTTGGGATGATTGATCAGCGGCGGATAGTTGCGGCGGAAGGTGAAGTCGATCTCGGCATTGAAAGCCGCCGCCGTGTGCACCGCCAGTTCCTGCATGCGCCGCTCGATCAGGTCCAGCACTTCGGTGGTAAAGGTCCGCACCGTGCCGATCAGCACCGCCTCGTCGGGAATCACATTGGTCGCGCTGCCCGCATGAATCTGGGTAATCGACAGCACCGCCGTATCCAGCGGATTCTTCTCGCGCGACACGATGATCTGCCAGGCTTGCGCGATCTGCACCGCGATCATCACCGGATCGACGCTGCGATGCGGCTGGGCGGCATGCCCGCCCTTGCCCTTGACCACGACGTGAAACTCATTACTGGACGCCATCATCGGCCCAGACACCACGCCGAAATGACCAACCGGAATCCCCGGCCAGTTATGCATCCCATATACCGCATCCATCGGGAACTGCTCGAACAAGCCATCCTCGATCATGCGCTTGGCACCGCCGCCGCCTTCTTCCGCCGGCTGGAAAATCACATATACGGTGCCGTCGAAATTGCGATGCCTGGCCAGGTGGTGCGCGGCACCGAGCAGCATGGCCGTGTGGCCATCGTGCCCGCACGCATGCATCTTGCCCGGATGGCGGGACGCGTGTTCGAAGGTGTTGACCTCTTGCATGGGCAGCGCATCCATATCCGCGCGCAAGCCGATCGCCCGGTTCGAGCTGCCGTTTTTGATCACACCGACCACGCCGGTCACGCCCAGTCCGCGCACGAGCGGAATGCCCCACTCGGTCAGGCGCGCCGCGACCACGTCGGCGGTGCGCTCTTCTTCATAACAAAGTTCCGGATGCGCGTGCAGGTCACGGCGAATCTGTTGCAGTTCTGACTGGAACGCAATGATGGGTTCGATAAGGTTCATCTCGATCTCCGATGCATGAATGCCAAGTACTTGTCGAGAAATAGATGTGAAGTTTTGGCGAACAGAACCGGATGCGGTGCAAGGCGGCCGCTGCGCCGCAGTGCGAGCACTGCAAGCGGTGGCCAACGCAGCAACGCGCCGGTTATGGCAGCCAAAAATCACATCTATTTATTGGCAAGTACTTAAGCTTTAGAAGGCTATTGTAGCCCGCCCAACACAAGCCAGCCAGCACGGCAGATACATCGCATCCACTTAGCCGTAATCGTATAAAGTATTGGCTTCGGCCACTATTATTTTGGACCAAAACGATGAGTTCCACTCAAGTCCGGGCGACCTGCCCGCACGACTGTCCAGATACCTGCGCACTGTTGATCACAGTCGAGAATGGTGTCGCGACACAAGTGAAGGGCGACCCCGACCACCCCACCACCGCCGGGGTCTTGTGCACTAAGGTTGCACGTTATACAGAACGCACCTATCACGCCGACCGCCTGCTGCATCCGATGCGCCGGGTCGGAAAAAAGGGCGAAGGCAAATTCGAGCGCATCAGCTGGGAACAGGCGATTGACGAAATCGCATCGCGCCTGGCCGGCATCGCCGCGCGCGATCCGCAAGCCATCCTGCCCTACAGTTATGCAGGCACCATGGGCCAAGTGCAGGGCGACTCCATGTCCGCGCGCTTCTTCCACAAGCTGGGCGCCTCCATGCTGGACCGCACCATCTGCGCCGAAGCCGGCATCACCGCCTACCGCTACACCATCGGCGCCGGCATCGGTACCGACCTCGAGCAATTCCAGAACGCCAAGCTGATCCTGATCTGGGGCGGCAACCCGATCGCATCCAACCTGCATTTCTGGACCCGCGCGCAGGAAGCCAAGCGCCACGGCGCCAAGCTGATCGCCATCGATCCCTACCGCTCCCTGACGGCCGAGAAGTGCAACCAGCACATCGCCCTGCTGCCGGGCACCGATGCCGCGCTGGCGCTCGGCCTGATGCACGTGCTGATCAAGGAAGACCTGTTAGATAAGGACTACATCGCCAATTACACGCTCGGTTTCGAACAGCTGCGCGAGCGCGCGGCCGAATGGACGCCGGAACGCACCGCACAGACCTGCGGCATCAGCGTCGACGAGGTAGTCAACCTGGCCCGCGAATATGGCCAGACGGCGCGGCGCGGCGAGCCGGTTGCGATCCGCACCAACTACGGCGTACAACGCGTGCGCGGCGGCGGCATGTCGGTGCGCGCGATCGCCTGCCTGCCGGCGCTGGTCGGCGCCTGGCGCCATGCGGCCGGCGGCGTGCAGCTGTCCTCATCGGGCTCCTTCCCGATCGACAAAGCGGCCCTGAAGCGCCCGGACCTTTTGCCCGGGCACGTGCGCACAATTAACATGACCACCATCGGCGACGACCTGCTGCGCGAAGCCTCGCCGCAGTTCGGCCCGCGCATCGACGCCGTCATCGTCTACAACGCCAACCCGCTGGCCATTGCTCCCGATTCCAGCACCGTCATGCGCGGCTTCGAGCGCGAAGACCTGTTTACGGTGGTGATCGAGCACTTCCAGACCGACAGCGCCGACTACGCCGACATCCTGCTGCCGGCCACCACCCAGCTGGAACACGTGGATGCGCACAGCGCCTACGGCCACCTGTACATGATGGCCAATAACGCCGCCATCGCGCCGCTGGGCGAATCCAAGCCCAACACCGAGATCTTTCGCCTGCTGGCCGCCCGCATGGGTTTCGACGATCCATGCTTCAAAGAGACGGACGACGAAATCGCTGCCCAGGTATTCGATGCGCGCAGCGAGCGCGCCATCGGCGTCGACTGGGAATCCTTGAAGCGCAAGGGCTGGCAAAAGCTGGCCATGCCGGATGCCCCGTTCGCCAATGGCGGTTTCCCCACACCCTCGGGCAAGTGCGAATTCTATTCAGCGCAGATGCTCGAACACGGCCTCGACCCGCTGCCGGCCTACCTGCCGCCCTATGAATCGGTGGCCAGTAACCCCGAACTGGCGGCGCGCTTCCCGCTGGCGATGATCTCGCCGCCGGCGCGCAACTTCCTCAACTCGACCTTCGTAAACGTCACCAGCCTGCGCGGCACCGAAGGCGAACCATACCTCGACATCCACCCCGGCGACTGCGCCGCGCGTGGCATCGTCGAAGGCGACATGGTCCGCATCTTCAACGACCGCGGCTCGTTTGTGGCCAAGGCGCGCGTCACCGACAAGGCGCGGGCGGGCCTGGTGGTGGCGCTGTCGATCTGGTGGAAGAAGCTCGCCACCGATGGCAAGAACGCCAACGAAGTAAGCAGCCAGCGCCTGACCGACATGGGCCGCGCGCCGACGTTCTACGACACGCTCGTCCAGGTCGAGCGGCTAGCCGCATAAAAGGTGTTCCATGGCCCGCTTCAAATTAACCCGAACAGCGCGCCATGCGCTGCTTGGCTGCCTTACTGTTGCCCTTTTGGCTAGCTGCTCCAGCCTGAACTACTACCGCCAGGCCGCGCAAGGGCAGCTGTCCTTGCTCACCGATTCGCGTCCGATCGACGACTGGCTCAACGACGAAACGATCGACGCCAAGCTCAAGATTCGCCTGGCCACGGCGCGCCAGATCCGCACCTTCGCCATCCACGAGCTGGCCCTGCCGGACAATAAAAGCTACCGCAACTACGCCGCGCTCAAACGGCCCTACGTGCTGTGGAACGTGGTGGCCGCGCCCGAGCTGTCGCTCAAGCCCATCCAGTGGTGCTTCCCGGTGGCCGGTTGCGTCAGCTACCGCGGCTACTACAACAAGGAGGACGCGGCCGACTATGCGCGCCAGCTGCGCGCCGAAGGCAACGACGTGCAGGTCGGCGGCGTGCCGGCTTACTCCACGCTGGGCTGGTTCAACGACCCCCTGATCTCCACCTTCATCCACTATCCGGATGCGGAACTGGCGCGCCTGATTTTCCACGAGCTGTCGCACCAGGTGGTGTACGTGGCCGGCGACTCGCAGTTCAACGAATCCTTCGCCAGCGCGGTGGAGGAGGCCGGAGTGGAGCGCTGGCTGATCGGCTTCGGCAACCAGGCCATGCGCGACAACTACGCCAAATTCAAAGGCCGCAAGCAGCAGTTTGTCGAACTGCTGCTCACCTGCCGCAAGACGCTGGAAGAGAACTATGCGTCCAAGCGCCCGCTGGCCGAAAAGCGCGCCATCAAGGCGCGCGCCTTCCAGCAGCTCAAGGAAGACTACCAGGCGCTCAAGGCCAGCTGGGGCGGTTACGCCGGCTACGACCGCTTCTTCGCCGAACCGCTGTCGAACGCCCACCTGGCCTCGATCGCCACCTATACCGACTTCGTGCCGGCCTTCCGCGCACTGCTGGCGCGCGAACGCAGCTTCCCGCGCTTCTACGCCGCCGCGCGCGCCCTGGCCGACCTGGACCGCGGCGAGCGCCACCGCCGCCTCAAGGAACTCGCCGCGAGCCTTCCTTCCGCCTGAATTATTGCTGCATCGCATCATCTTTTCGCGCATAGAGGGCATGCTCCAATAGCGCCAAAAGCGCTTGCATCCTACAGCGCCCCCCGATAGCATCACTAACGGCGGCAAGCGAAAGGCCGGCCCCGTCGCGCCCGCACATCCGGTGCGCGGCGACGAGCCGGCATATAACGATAACCATAAAAGACAGAGGCAGACCATGGACAAGATTTGGCTCAAGTCATACCCCGGCAATGTGCCCGCCGAGATCAATCCCGACCAGTACCGCTCGCTGGTCCAGCTGCTCGACGAATCGTTCGAGAAGTTCGCATCGCGTAATGCCTTCGTCTGCATGGACAAGAGCCTGACTTACGGCGAGATCGACCAGTATTCCAAACGGGTGGCCGCATGGCTGCAAAGCCGCGGCCTCAAGCCCGGTGCGCGCGTGGCCATCATGATGCCGAATGTGCTGCAGTATCCGATCGCCATCGCCGGCATCCTGCGCGCCGGCTACACCGTGGTCAACGTCAATCCCCTCTATACCGCGCGCGAACTTGAGCACCAGCTCAAGGACTCCGGCAGCGAAGCCATCATCGTGCTGGAGAACTTCGCCCACACGCTCGAACAGGTCCTGCCGCGCACGCCGGTGCGCCACATCGTCGTGGCCAGCATGGGTGAAATGCTGGGCGGCGCCAAGGGGATGATCGTCAATCTCGTGGTCCGCCACGTCAAGAAGATGGTGCCGGCATTCACCTTGCCCAACCTGGTGCGCTTTAAAGACGTGCTGTCGCAAGGCGCCCGCATGAAGTTCACGCCGACCCAGGCCGGTCCAAGCGATGTCGCCTTCCTGCAGTACACCGGCGGCACCACCGGTGTCTCCAAGGGCGCCACGCTGACGCACCGGAACATCATCGCCAACGTGCTGCAAGTCGAAGCGTGGACACAGCCGGCGCTGGTCAAGGCGCCCGTGGTCGAGCAGCTCAACATCGTCTGCGCACTACCGCTGTACCACATCTTCGCGCTGACCGCCTGCGCCATGTGGGGCATCCGCGTGGGCGCGCTGAACATCCTGATCCCGAACCCGCGCGACATCGGCGGCTTCATCAAGGAACTCGGCAAGTACCAGGCCAATATGCTCCCGGCCGTGAACACGCTGTACAACGCGCTGGTCAACCACCCCGACTTCGCGCGCCTGGACTTCTCCGCCCTGAAGATCTGCAACGGCGGCGGCATGGCGGTGCAGCAGGCCGTCAACGACAAGTGGAAACAGGCCACCGGCGTGGCCATCATCGAAGGCTATGGCCTGTCCGAGACTTCGCCTGTCGCCACCTGCAACCGCGCCGACCTGGTCGACTTCACCGGCACTATCGGGCTGCCGGTGCCATCGACCGATATCGCCATCCTCGACGACGACGGCAAGCCGGTCGCCATCGGCGAGACCGGCGAGATCGCCATCCGCGGCCCGCAAGTCATGGCCGGCTACTGGAACCGCCCGGACGAAACCGCCAAGGTCATGACGGCGGACGGCTTCTTCAAGTCGGGCGACGTCGGTGTCATGGACGCCGACGGCTACGTCAAGATCGTCGACCGCAAAAAGAACATGATCATCGTCTCTGGCTTTAACGTGTATCCGAACGAACTCGAAGGCGTGATCGCCGCCCACCCCGGCGTGCTCGAATGCGCCTGTATCGGCGTGCCGGACGAGCACTCGGGCGAAGCGGTCAAGGTATTCGTGGTGCGCAAGGAGCCCACCCTCACCAGCGAGCAGCTGATGGATTACTGCCGCGAGAACTTCACCGGCTACAAGCGGCCGAAGTACATCGAGTTCCGCACCGAACTGCCGAAGACCAATGTCGGCAAAATCCTGCACCGCGTCCTGCGCGACGAAAATGCGACGGCCTGACCATGGCACGGGCATCATCAACTTACGAGGAATAGATGGACAAGTTTTGGCTCAAGTCGTACCAACCGGGCGTGCCCGAAGAGATCGATCCGACGCAGTATCGCTCGCTGACCCACCTGCTCGAAGAAGCCTTCCGCAAGTACGCCGACCGCCGCGCCTACGTCTGCATGGACAAGGCGATTACCTACGGTGAGCTGGACCGCATGTCCGCGCAGATGGCCGCCTGGCTGCAGTCGCGCGGCATGAAGCCTGGTGCGCGCGTGGCCCTGATGATGCCCAATGTGCTGCAGTACCCGGTCGCCATGGCCGCCGTGCTGCGCGCCGGCTATGTCATCGTCAACGTCAATCCGCTGTACACCGCGCGCGAACTGCAGCATCAGCTGAACGACTCGGGCGCGGAAGCCATCATCGTGCTGGAAAACTTCGCCGGCACGCTGCAACAGGTGCTGGACAAAACCCAGGTCAAGCACGTGGTCGTGGCCACCATGGGCGACATGCTCGGCACGCTCAAAGGCACGATCGTCAACTTCGTCGTTCGCACCGTCAAAAAGCTGGTGCCGCCGTTCTCGCTGCCCGGTTCGATCGGCTTCAACAAGATGATGGGCGAAGCGCGCGGCATGACGCTCACTCCGGTGACGGCCGGACATGACGACATCGCCTTCCTGCAATACACCGGCGGCACCACCGGCGTGTCCAAAGGCGCCGTGCTGCTGCACCGGAACGTGATCGCCAACGTGCTGCAAAACGAAGCCTGGCTCAAGCCCACGCTGGAAAAGCTCAAGAATGAACAGCTCGGATTCGTGTGTGCGCTGCCGCTCTACCATATCTATTCGCTGACGGTGTGCTCGCTGATGGGCACCCGTCTGGGCGGCATGAACCTCCTGATCCCGAACCCGCGCGATATGCCCGGCTTCGTCAAGGAACTGGCCAAGCACCGCATCCACGTCTTCCCGGCCGTGAACACGCTGTACAACGGCCTGCTCAATAATCCCGACTTCGCCAGGCTCGATTTCTCCAGCTATACCGTCTGTAACGGCGGCGGCATGTCCGTACAGAAGTCGGTTGCCGACAAGTGGCTCAAGCTGACCGGCACGCCGATCATCGAAGGCTATGGTTTGTCCGAGACCTCGCCTGTCGCCACCGCCAACCGCTGCGACATCACCGAATTCACCGGCATGATCGGCCTGCCGCTGCCATCGACCTCGATCCGCATCCTGGACGACGACGGCAATGACGTGCCGCTCGGCCAGCCGGGTGAAATCGCCATCCATGGCCCACAGGTCATGGCCGGCTACTGGAAGCGCGACGACGAGACAGCCAAGGTCATGACGCCGGACGGCTACTTCAAGACCGGCGACGTGGGCATCATGGACGAACGTGGCTTTACCAAGATCGTCGACCGCAAGAAGGACATGATCCTGGTGTCAGGCTTTAACGTCTACCCGACCGAGGTTGAGGAAGTGATGGCCGCGCACGCCGGCGTGCTGGAATGCGCCTGCGTTGGCGTGCCGGACCAGAACTCGGGCGAAGCGGTCAAGCTGTTCGTGGTGCGCAAGGACCCACAGCTGACCGTCGAGCAGCTGCAGGAGTTCTGCAAGCAGCAGCTGACCGGTTACAAACGCCCTCGCCATATCGAGTTCCGCGATTCGCTGCCGAAAACGAATGTGGGCAAGATCCTGCGGCGTGAATTGCGGGAACAGAAGCCGGCGTAAGCGAACCGCTAGTGTCCTGAGTTGGAAGTTCGTTGCTTATAAATGTTCCGAAATCGCCGGGAGGCAAGGAACAAAAGCGGAGCAAGGCTGGTGCCTTGCGAGCATTTTTGACGCAGCATCGCGGGGATTCTCGGAATAGCGCGCGCATGCGCGTGCGCAACGAACTTTTAACTCAGGACACTAGGTCCGCTTCGCACCCGCTATTCCATCTTCCACCACGAAGCGGGCCAGGACGTCCGCCTTTGAACGTGCATCGCGCACATCCTCCAGGCCAACGAAAGTGGTCCGTGTCGCCGCCGGCGTCAGCTCAAGCAGCATGAAACCGCGCTTGTCGCTGCGCCCGTAGCTGGTGTGCGGGTTCATCGCCACGAACTGTTCGGTGCGTGCCTGCGGACGCGAAGACGAGGTAATCGAGGTGCCGCAGAACTCGGTGGCGATGACCGGATTGCGCGATGAAGCAGGGCGGTTGAAGTCGCGCTGAAGTTCGCTTGCATAAAAAGTGTGCACGTCGCCGGCCAAGACGATCGGATTGGCCGCCCGGCTTGCGCGCAGGGCATCGAACAGCCGCTCGCGCGCGGCCGGATAGCCATCCCAGCCATCGTTCCAGAAGCGCCCGTCGCGCGCGCTCGCCACCCGCACCTGGCTCGACTGCGCCATCGGCGTCTGCTGCGCGATCACGTTCCAGCGCGCGCCCGACGAAGCTAATCCCTCCCTCAGCCACGCCTCCTGCTGCCCGCCCAGCATCGAGCGGCTCGGCGCGCCTAGTCGCGCGCAGGCACGCGTGACCGAGGCCGATCCGCCGCGTCCGGTCGGCACGCAGGCGTGCAGGTCGCGGTACTGGCGGTCGTCCAGCACATGGAAGCGCGCCAGCCTGCCCCAGTCGTAGCGCTGGTACATGCGCAAGCTGCCGAAGCGCGTGCCGCCCGGCGGCGCGATCCGCAGCGGCATGTGCTCGTAAAAGGCCTGGTAGGCCGCCGCGCGCCGCTCGCCGAAGCGCGGGTCGAGCCGTTCGTCGCGTTCCGGTGAATAGTCGTTGGCCACTTCATGGTCGTCCCAGGTGACGATCCACGGCGCTGCCAGGTGCGCGGCCTGCAGGTCAGGGTCGCTCTTGTACTGCGCATAGCGCGCGCGGTACTCGTCCAGGCTGAACGATTCATGGCTGCGCGTGGCGCTGGCCGGATGCTGCAGGCGGTAAGGTCCCCATTCGTAGATGTAGTCGCCAAGGAAGGCAACCAGGTCCGGCGCGGCGGCGGCGATGTGGCGGTGCGCCGCATAGCTGCCGAACTCCCAGTGCTGGCACGATGCCACCGCCACCTTTAAAAGGTCCGGCATCTCGTGCGGGGCGGGGGCGGTGCGGGTACGCCCGGCCGGGCTGACCGCGTCGCCCAGCATGAAGCGATACCAGTACCAGCGGCCGGGCTCCAGGCCCGTCACATTGGCGTGCACGCTATGGGCCAGCTCGGGCGCGGCGACTGTGCTGCCTTTGGCGGCGATGCGGCGGAAGGCCTGGTCGTGCGCCACTTCCCAGCGCACCTTAAACGCGACCGGCGCGGTCGGGCCCGCACCCAGCGGATCGCTGATGATGCGGGTCCAGAGGATCACCGAATCGTGCAGGGGCGAGCCGGATGCGACACCCAGCGCAAAGGGATAGGCTTTGACCGGCGGCGCGGCCTGGGCCCCACCGGCGGCCACCAGCGCCAGGCCGGTTGCATCGCACAGGAACCGGCGGCGCTGCGGGTTCATGGGAAAATCCTCAATGCGGTGAAATCAGCGATTCGAGTGGCGGCAGCTGGCGCGGCTTGCGGTCCGATCCGGTGGCGACGTAGGTCAGCGTGGCCTCGGTAACTTTGACAATATCCGCCTGCAGGCGGTTGCGCTCGGCGTACACCTCCACATAGACGGTGATCGAGGTATTGCCGACCTTGACGATATCGGCGTAGAAGGACAGCAGGTCGCCCACGAACACCGGGTTCTTGAACACGAACGAATTCACCGCGATGGTCGCGACGCGGCCATTGGCGCGGCGCGTGGCCGGCAGCGAACCGGCGATATCGACCTGGGCCATGATCCAGCCTCCGAAGACGTCGCCGTACACATTCGCATCCGGTGGCCCCGGCATGACGCGCAATTGCGGCATTTTGCCCGGTGGTAGACCCCGGCTTGGCGTGTCAACCGGGGCGGGAACGGCGTTTTCGGGCGTGGTCATCTTGAATTCTCATGAAAGGCTACAATCGTCCAGAATTGAACCATAAAACCCTGAGCTCTGCCATGCGACGTCAAACCTCCAGTCTCCCTCCACCGCCGAGCAATCCGGGCAAGCCTGCCCGCACCGACTGGAGCACCATCGGCACGCTGCTGCCTTACCTGTGGGTCTACAAATGGCGCGTGATCCTGGCGATGGTCTGCCTGGTCGGCGCCAAGATGGCCAACATCGGCGTGCCGATCATGCTCAAGAAGCTGATCGACAGCCTGACGCTGGGCCCGCATAACCCGGCCACCATCCTGGTACTGCCGGTCGGCGCCCTGCTGGCCTACGGCGTGCTGCGCCTGTCGACCACGGTGTTCACCGAACTGCGCGAGTTCCTGTTCGCCCGCGTCACCCAGCGTGCGGTGCGCACCATCGCCCTGCAGGTATTCCGCCATCTGCACGCGCTGTCGCTGCGCTTCCACCTGAACCGCCAGACCGGCGGCATGACGCGCGATATCGAACGCGGCACGCGCGGCGTCGGCTCGCTGATCTCCTACACCCTGTTCAACATCCTGCCGACGCTGGTCGAAATCACGCTGGTGCTGGGCTACCTGGTCACCCACTACGACATCTGGTTCAGCGTGATCATCGCCGTCGCGCTGGTGAGCTATATCGCCTTTACCGTCATCGTGACCAACTGGCGCACCCACTTCCGCCGCACCATGAACGACCTGGACTCGAAGGCCAACACGCGCGCCATCGACTCGCTGATCAACTACGAAACGGTGAAGTACTTCGGCAACGAAGACTACGAAGCGCGCCGCTACGACGAGGGCTTGAAGAGCTACGAATCGGCCGCCGTACGTTCGCAGACCTCGCTGTCGGTGCTCAACACCGGCCAGTCGCTCATCATTGCCATCACCGTCACCCTGATCCTGTGGCGCGCCACTGTCGGCGTGATCGCCGGGACCATGACCATCGGCGACCTGGTCATGGTCAATGCCTTCATGATCCAGCTGTACATTCCGCTTAACTTCCTCGGCGTGATCTACCGCGAGATCAAGCAAAGCCTGGCCGACATGGAGCGCCTGTTCTCCCTGCTGGATCAGAACCGCGAAGTGGCCGATGCGAAGGATGCCACGCCGCTCGTCACCAAGGGCGCGCGGGTGGCGTTCTCGCATGTGGAATTCAGCTACGAAGCCAAGCGCCAGATCCTGTTCGATGTCGATTTCACCATCCCGGCCGGCACCACCACCGCGGTGGTCGGCCACAGCGGCTCGGGCAAGTCGA
>CAMLFK010000117.1 GCA_946479255.1 uncultured Oxalobacteraceae bacterium | reverse complement strand
TGTCGCGCAGCGGCGCCTCGATCTTGGTGGCGCTGGTGGCGGTGGGCGCGTTGTAAGTGGACGGCAGTTCGCGCGTGCCGGAGACGACGACTTCGGGCAGCACCGTTTCCGCCGGTTTGTTCTGGGCCAGCGCATTCGCGCCGAACTGCTGGACGGCCAGGGCCGCGACCAGCGCGAGTGGGGTCTTCTTAAATGCCATTGTTTTTTCTCAGGATGTTAAACGGAGGAGTGATGCTCGATGCCGGTGCGGCCTAAGTGCTGTTGTAAAAGGTAATAAGAATCATTCGCATTCAAATTATTGACTAAATCGCCAGTCCTCGCAAGAGGGAACGGCAAATATAAAGTTATTGCGAATGATTCTCATTTGACTTAGGATGACTACTCCGAGGTGGCCACGGTGCTGCGCCTGCACATGGGCGAGCCGCTTCCCGCGCCGGCCGCTAGACCGAAAGCGCCCGCGGTGCGCAAAACCGCAAGGGGATTCCTGCCGACCCGACCCGGCAGCTGGTTTGGATTTGGGAGCCGTGCATGAAAACGGTGAATATGATGAGCGAAGGTGAATTGTTCACGCAGTACCTGTGCCTGCAGGTGTTAGACGCCATGCTGCGCGACGACGTCCGTGGCTGCGTCAGCCGCGCCCTGGTGGTGTCGCCCGGTGCGCTGCCGGCGCTGCTGGAGAGTTATGAAAGCGTGGCCTGCGGCTGGCTGCGCTTGACGCACCTGGACGGTGGGCTGGTGTGGATACCTGTGAATCACCTGCGCTTTGCGCAAGGATGGCGCAGCGCCGGCTTGCCGCTGGTCTGCCAGGACGGCGACGCCGTGGAGGAGCTGCACGACCTGAACGCCATCGCCCGGCGCTTCGTTCGCGGGCTGGCGCCGGCCGATACGGCCGCCGTGCTTGCGGCGATATCGCAGGGCGCGGCCACGACATCCTGGCGCCCGCACGCGGACCAGCCGATCGCCGACACTGTTCACCCGGACATTGCGCGCAAGAGCGCGGCCAAGGGACCGACCTGGAATTGATGAGCTAGCGATTCGATTGAAAATTAAAAAGGTTGCATCTTCTACTATTTTGCTAAAATCGCCAGTTGGGCGGGCGATTTTTTCATACGGCCACGGTTGGAGCCCGGCCGAGCTGGTCGATGACTTGCGCGGCCAAGGTGCCGTAGCGACGGGATATCGGAGGATCGCATGGAAGGGGCCGCATCATTTCGTGATTTCGGACTGTTAATTCCCATCGATGTACCGGTTGCTGCATGTGTGAAGGCCTGGCCTAATTGCAGCCGTCCAGCATGAGCATGACCACACTGGACCACGCGATACCGGTGATCGCAAGGATCGCAGCGGCAGCCATCGCCCATTCGTGCAAAGGCGCCGCATCGCTGGCTTCACCTAGTTTTTTCCTCGCCCGCGCCAGCAAGGCTACGCAGGCGGCCAGCGCCAGCAGCGAAAGTAGGCCAAGCAGCCAGCGCCGGGGCGCGGCGGCGTCGATCAGCGCCGGGCTGCACTGCGCTGCCACCAGCGCATACGCAAGGAAGAAGTGAGCTGCCCACACGATCAGGGGCAGGGTCGCATACAGCATTCGCGTGAAGAAGCCATCGCGCATGGTCACCCCATCAGTTTAGGAACGAAGTGGATCGCTGCCGCCGCGGCGATGCCCTGCAGTGTGGTGTAGTGCCAGATCAGCGCCACGTTATCGAGCGTGGCGCGGCTGCCGGCGCTGACATGGCCGCGCCAGGCCCGTGCACACAGATACAGGCCGCACAGCGCCAGCGCAACCACATGCAATCCCTGAGAGGCCAGCATTGCTGCGACAGCGGCACTCCACGCCTGGCTGGTCGGATCGAGTCCCGCCAGGCGATGCCCATTGAAGTCGCTGGCGAACGCCGCCACCACACAGGCCAGCGCTATTAGCACCAGCCACGGTAGGCGGCGCTTGCCGATGGCCCGTCGGGACAAGGCCACCAGCGCGGACCCGGCCAGCAGCAGACCACATGATAGTAGCGGCCAGATCGGCTCGGACAACGCGGTGCCGGGCGGGGGACACACCGTCAGCCGCATCGAGATGTGGATGTAAGCGAACACGAAGGACGCGAAGATGGTGCCATCGACCACCAGCATGATGATGGTGGCCCACCACGAGGGCGAAGCCGCGCCGCTGGCGCCGATCGGCAGGGTCAGCGTATCCGACACCTTGGCGCTGCCCTGCGGCGCCGGCCGGTCCGATTGCCACAGCCAGGCGATGGTCGCGCCCACCGCTGCCACGCCGCAAAGCCACGCAACGAGCGTCATCTTGACCGTCAGGAGCAGGAAGAAGCCGGCCGTGCCGGCCGCCGCGATCAGCGGCAGCCAGCTGTCGCCGGGGATGATGAACACGTAGCGCGGCTGCGCACGCACCGGGCTGGTGACGATGGTCTCGCGCAGGCCCGTCGCAGTGCCCGGCAGGTAGTGGCCTCCCTGTCCCACCTGTTCGGACAGGCCGGGCTGCTCCCACAGCGGATCGGTCGTGGTGACGAGCGGGATGCTGCGCGTGCCGTAGGCTTCGGTGGGCAGCCATTCCAGGGTGGCCGCATTCCATGGATTGCCGGTTTGGCGTTCGCTCTTCATCAGCGTGCGCACCATGTCGATGAAGAACAGCAGCACGCCCACGGCGAAGATGAACGCACCCACGGTGGACAACATGTTCAGCGCATTCCAGCCCATGTCCGCCGCGTAGGTATAGACGCGGCGCGGCATGCCGATCAGGCCCGTGATATGCATCGGGAAGAAGGCCAGGTTGAAGCCGCCGAACATCAGCCCAAAGGTCCAGCGCATGAGTTTCTCGTTCATGGCGTGGCCGTTGACGAGCGGGAGCCAGTAGGCCAGGGCGGCAAACATGGGGAACACCATCCCGCCGATCAGCACGTAGTGCAGGTGGGCGACGACGAAGTAGGTGTCGTGCACCTGCCAGTCGAAGGGAATCACCGCGACCATCACCCCGGTCAGCCCACCCAGCACGAAGATGAACATGAAGCCCATCAGGAACAGGGGCGGCCCGTTGATCGCTACCCGCCCGCGCCACAGGGTGGCAATCCATGCGAACACCTGGATCGCGGTCGGCACCGCCACAGCCATGCTGGCGGCCGACACCAGGCTCATTTCCATCACGCCGAGGCCGGCGGTGAACATGTGGTGCACCCACAGCGCAAAGCTGAAGAAGCCCACCGCCACCAGCGCCAGGATGATCGGCCGGCGCCCGACCAGAGGCGATCCGGCGATGGTCGGAATCATGGTCGACACCATGCCGGCCGCCGGCAGGAAGATGATGTACACCTCGGGATGGCCGAAGAACCAGAACAGGTGCTGCCACAGCAGCGGGTCGCCGCCACGTTCGGCGATGAAGAAAGGCCAGTCGTAGGCGCGTTCCAGTTCCAGCAGCGCGGTGCCGGCGATGATCGCGGGGAAGGCGAATACGATCATCACGGCCACCACCAGCATGGCCCAGGCGTACACCGGCATGCGTTCGAGCGTCATGCCGGGTGCGCGGGTGAACAGGATGCCGACAATCAGTTCAATCGCCCCGGCGATGGCGGAGATCTCGATGAAGCCGATCCCCAGCAGCCAGAAGTCGGCGTTCAGGCCGGGCGAATACGCCTTGCCGGTCAACGGCGGATACATGAACCAGCCGCCATCGGGCGCGAGGCCGAAGAACAGTGTGCAGAAGAAGGCCAGGCCGCCGATGGCGTAAGCCCAGTAGGCATAAGCGGACAGGCGCGGGAAGGGCAGGTCGCGCGCGCCCAGCATATTCGGCAGCAGGAACACCGCGATGGCTTCGACCACGGGAATCGCAAACAGGAACATCATCACCGTACCGTGCATGGTGAAGACCTGGTTGTAGGTCGATGCTGTGAGCACGGTATTGTCCGGCACCGCCAGCTGGGTGCGCATCAAGAGGGCGAGGATGCCGGCCAGGATGAAGAACAGCAGCGCGGTGCCGATGTAGAGCAGACCGATGGTGGTGTTGTTGACCCGCGTGAGGAAGCGCCAGCCGGTGGGCGGCTTCCACGCCGCTTCAAGGCGCGCCAGTTCATCGGCGGGACGCGGCAGGGCGCTTGGCAAGGGGGTAGCGGTCGTCATTTGAGCTGCTCAAGGTAGGCGGCGAGCGCGCGCAGGGTTTCGCCATCGATGTCGCCCGCGGCCGGCATGAAGGCGCCGGGCTTGATGGCTTGCGGATCGGCGATCCAGCCGGCCAGCGTGCCCTGGTGTGTGCGCAAGGTGCCGGCGGCGATGTGCATGCGGCTGCCCACGTGGGTCAGGTCGGGGCCCAGGCCGGGCGAATTGGCCACCCCACGGATCGTATGGCATGCATTGCAGCGCTGTGCGACGAAAGCCTGGCGCCCGCGCTCAAGGAATGGGTCTTTCGGTGCCGCCGCCGGCTGGCGCTGGCGCGCAAGCCACGCGGCGAAAGCATCAGGCGTCTCGGCCACCACGTGCAGCGCCATGCGCGCATGCTGCGCGCCGCAGTATTCGGCGCATTGGCCGCGGTAGATGCCGGGCTTGTCGGCGACCAGCGTCAGCGCGGTCACGCGGCCGGGCAGCATGTCCTTCTTGCCCGCCAGCGCCGGTATCCACAGGCTATGGATCACGTCGGTGGTGGTCAGCCCGAGGTAGACCCGGCGCCCGGCCGGGATATGGATTTCGTTGGCGGTGACGATGGCTGCGCCTCCGGCCGGATCGTCGTAGCGCACCTCCCACCACCACATCTTGGCCGTCACCGAAATGGTCAAGGCTTTCTGTGACGATTGCGGCGTGAGCTGTGAGCTGCGCCAGGTGCTCCACACCAGCAGCGCCGACAGCACTACGACTGGAAAGGCCACGCCCAGGCCCCAGATCCAGCGCCTGGTCTGCACCTGGCGCGGCGCGCTTCGCACGCCCAGCACCAGCAGCGCCATGACGGCGACGAAGATCGCGCCGCCCGCGCCGAACATGACCCACGCGAACTGCGCGATGATGCCGGCGTCCACGCCGGCCGGCTCCAGCACCGATTGCAGCCCGGGGCGCGGTGTCATTGGATCGAGTACAAATAGGCCGCCATGTGGCGCGCATCGTCTTCCGACACGCCCATGTTCGGCATCACGGTGCCTGGCTTCATGGCGGGTGGGTTCATCAGCCACTTGACCAGATGCTCCGGCTGGTTGGGAATGCGCCCGGCGATGTAGCTGCGCCGACCAAAGCCCAGCAGGGGAGGGCCGGCCGTGCCGCTTGCCGCCGCCACGCCGGGGATCGCGTGGCACGAGCCACACTGATACTGCTCGACGAGACGCTTGCCCAGCTTGACGTCGCCGCCCGGCACTTGCAGTGGCGCGGGCCCTTTGTGACAGCCGGCCAGCGCAAATGCGCACAAGGCGATTGGTCCTGCGACCATCGTGAGGAAGGCTCGCACGTTTGAATCCTGCCAAAACTGATTGATATATATAATACAAGAACGTATCAAACTGGCATTTTCAATAGAGCGAGCTTTCGTACGACACCTGATGCCCTCCCACCGCACCCGCCTGATCGTCAAGACCGCCGCCGCAACGGTGGGCATCGGCGCGCTGGCGGCCGTGGCGCTTGGCGCGCTTGTCCTCAAGGCCGGGTGGTACAACGTCGGCGCCACCGATCAGCATTTTCAGTTCGTGTACTCGCTGCTTGAACAGGGCATGCGCGATTCCGTCAGCCGCCGCGCCAGGGATGTGGAGGTGCCCGCGCTGGCGTCGCCGCAACTCATCAAGCGCGGTGCGGGCATCTACCGCGATAACTGCGCGCACTGCCACGGCGGTCCGGGCCTGGCGCAGGCCGACTGGGGCAAAAGCATGCAGCCGGTGCCCGGGTCGCTGGTCGATTCGTCGCGCGAGTGGAAGCCGGGAGAGTTGTACTGGGTCACCAAACATGGCATCAAGATGAGTGGCATGCCGGCGTGGGAATACCATCTGGCCGATGACGAGCTATGGGCGGTGGTGGGATTCCTGCAGCACCTGCCGTCGCTCACACCACAGGCGTATCGCGAGATCACCGCCACGCAGGTGGCCAAATGAGGTGGCTCGCCGGTGTGCTTGGCGTCTTGATCGCCTGCGGCGCATGCGCGCAGCCGGCCGTGCAGGGCGACCCTCGGCGCGGCAAGGTGGCTCTCACACAGTTCGCATGCGCCGCGTGCCATATCATCCCCGGCATTACAGGCTCGAAGGTGTACGTGGGCCGGCCATTGACCGATCTGGCCAAGCGCAAGTTCATCGCCGGGAGTCTGCCCAATACGCAGGCCAACCTGATGGCGTGGATACGCAACCCGCAGCAGTTCGATCCGCAAACCGCCATGCCGAACATGGAAGTGAGCGAGCGCGATGCGCGCGATATCTCGGCCTACTTGTTGAGCCAATAACTACTTTTTCGGGAACCAGCTATCCCACATCTCTTTCGCCGATGCCTTGATGATCCCGCGCGACTCGCTGTCGCCCTTCAGTAGCGCGGACATATAAGCCAGCGCCTGGCTCGCCGAAATATCCGGCGGCAGCGGCGGCACATCCGGGTCGGTCAGCATCTCCAGAACGCAGGGCCGGTCCGATGCCAGTGCCTCGTCCCAGCATGGCCCAACATCGTCGGCAGTGCCGACCCGTATGCCGCGCAGGCCGATCAGCTCCGCATACTGCGCATACGGGAAATCCGGAAGGTCTTGCGAGGGCGCATACTTCGGATCTCCACCCATGGCCCGCTGTTCCCACGTCACCTGATTCAGGTCGCGGTTATTGAGGACCATGACCACAAGCCGCGGATCGGCCCACTGCTTCCAGTACTTGCCGATGGTGATGAGCGCATTGAGTCCGTTCATCTGCATCGCGCCGTCGCCCACCAGCGCGACAACCGGCCGGTCCGGATAGGCGAATTTGGCCGCAATCGCATACGGCACCGCCGGGCCCATGGTCGCCAGCCCGCCGGACAAACTGGCCAGCATGCCGCGCCGGATCTTGATATCGCGCGCATACCAGTTTGCCGCCGACCCCGAATCGCAGGTCAGCACGCAGCGATCGGGCAGCCGTGGCGACAGTTCCCAGAACACCCGCTGCGGATTGATCGGCGAAGCTTCGTTCATGGCGCGCTTTTCCATCACCTGCCACCAGCGGGTGACGTTCTTCTCGATCTCTGCGCGCCATGTGCGGTCTTCCTTACGTTTGAGAAGAGGGATCAGCGCCCGCAGGGTAGCTTTTGAATCGCCCACCAGGTTGAACTCCATCGGATAGCGCAGGCTGGTCATCTTGCCGTCGATATCGATCTGCACGCCGCGCGCCTTTCCTTCAGGCGGCAGGAATTCGGAATACGGAAAGCTGGAGCCGACCATCAGGAAGGTGTCGCAGTCTTCCATCATCGCGTGGCTTGGCTTGGTGCCCAGGAGCCCAATGGAACCGGTCACGAAGGGCAGGTCGTCCGGCACCGCGGCCTTGCCCAGCAAGGCCTTGGCGATGCCGGCGCCCAGCAGTTCGGCCACTTCGATCAGCTCGTCGGTGGCATGCAGCGCGCCGGCCCCGGCCAGAATCGACACCTTCTTGCCCGCGTTGAGCACGGCGGCCACTTCTTCCAGCGCCGCCGTCGAAGGCACGCTGGCGTGGGCGGTGCGGCCGATGCCGGTATGGACGGTGCCGTGTTCTCGTGGCGGCGCCTCCACGGCTTTCAGGTCCTGCAGATCGTTGGGCAGGATGATGCAGGTGACGGTGCGCTGCTCGTGGGCGATGCGGATGGCGCGATCGATCAGGTGGCGCACCTGCGCGGGATCGGTGGCCATATGCACGTATTCATGGGCCACGTCCTTGAACAGCGAGACCAGGTCGACCTCTTGCTGGTAGTTCCCGCCCAGTGCCGCGCGCGCCTGCTGGCCGACGATGGCCACCACCGGCTGGTGATCCAGTTTGGCGTCGTACAAGCCGTTGAGCAGGTGGATGGCGCCGGGGCCGGAGGTGGCCAGGCACACGCCGACCTGGCCGGTGAACTTGGCGTGGGCGGTGGCCATGAAGGCCGACAGTTCCTCGTGCCGGCTCTGTATGAACTCGATGGCGTCCTGCCGGCCCAGCGCGCCGAGGATGCCGTTGATGCCATCGCCGGGATAGCCGAAGATGCGCTTGACGCCCCAGGCGGAGAGGCGCTGCAAGAGAAAGTCGCTGACGGTCGCTGACATGGGGCTGCCTCCTCGTTGACGTTGCCGATCAAATAAATATCATCAATGATTTGTGGCAGCAGCGGCGCTTGCTTGCCGTCTGTAAAAATAACGGGGACGACCAGCTCCTTCGGGCTTGACTGAAAACGTTTTCACTGGCAAATTGGAAGCGTTTCACTTGCGCCTTTTTATTCCAGGAGATTCCAATGGCTGATTTAGCCAGTATGCATCGCCCATATAAGTCCGCTGCCAGCGCAGACATCGCTAATATCAAGGGTGAAGCGACTTTCCACCGACTCCCGGAAATAGACCTGCTACGCGGCCTGGCAGTGATCGGCATGATATTGGTCGCGTACGCTGGCGACTGGGACCATCGCTTCTCAATACTGACCCATGCCGACTGGCGCGGCTTTGCCCTGGCGGACATGATTTTCCCCGCCTTTCTGTTTTGCGTAGGCGCCGTCATGCCATTTGCAATCGGCCGGCGAATGGGGAGTACATCAAGCGCCGGGCTCCTCGCCATCATTTTCCGGCGTGGTACGGTGCTTTTCGCTCTAGGGCTGTTGCTCCAGTTACTTCCGTTTTTTGATTTCTCTACCGTGCGCGTGATGGGCATTCTGCAGCGGATCGGCATCTGCTATGCGCTTGCTGGCGTGATTGTCCTGGCGCTCGGTTATCGCCAACCCGCTCGATTTGACATCCCGCTCGCACGGCTGCTTGGAACGACGGCGCTGTTGGCGCTTGCGTACGCGGGACTTTTGCTTTGGTGGGACGCGCCGGGATGTGGGCAAGGGTGCTTCGATTCTGTGCACGCGCTACCGGCAGTGCTCGATCGCTGGGTATTAGGCGTTCATCACATGTGGCCATACGGGACTACCAATGGAGTAGTGAGCTACGAACCAGAGGGTCTCCTGTCCACGCTTGGCTCGCTGATCAATGTCCTTGTTGGCGTTGCCGCTGGATTATGGTTGCGCGATGCTGGCGACGCACGTGGCAGAAGCCTGCTGATCATGACCTTGGTCGGTATAGGTTTGCTGGGCAGCGGATTCTTGCTGGACCCACTGCTGCCGGTGGTTAAGAAGATATGGACGCCTAGTTTTGCACTACTCTCAGCTGGTTTTTCCTTGTTGTGCCTGAGTACCCTGATTGCGTTTCCCCGAATGGCCACGGGGTGGGGGACTAGCGCCAAGGTCTTCGGGGTCAACGCGACACTGGCGTTTATTTTGGTAAGCCTGCTCGATGTGCTGCTCCAATTCCCGTTCAGTGGGCTGGAGCGCAAAACCCTGCACGATACGTTTGCGAATATGCTCGGAGCGGTGATCTCCGACGCACGTATTGCTTCCGTAAGCTATTCGCTACTATTGTTGGGGGCTGTCGGACTGCCTTTATTTTTGCTATATCGAAAAAAGATCTACATCAGGCTGTAAATTACATCAGGATAACGTCGTACTGCTCCTGATGATAAGTAGTCTCCACCTGCAGCTTGATCTGCTTGCCGATGAAATCACCCAGCATGGCCAGGTGCTGCGACTCTTCTTCCAGGAACAGGTCGACCACTTCCTGGGACGCGAGAATGCGGAATTCGCGCGGATTGAACTGCTTGGCCTCGCGCAGCAGCTCGCGCAGGATCTCGTAGCAGATGGTGCGGCTGGTCTTGACCTGGCCCTTGCCGGCGCAGGCCGGGCACGGCTCGCACAGGATGTGCGCCAGCGATTCGCGCGTGCGCTTGCGCGTCATCTCGACCAGGCCAAGCGCCGAGAAGCCGCTCACCGACACCTTGGTGCGGTCGCGCGACAAAGTCTTCTTGAGCTCCGCGAGCACCGCATTGCGATGCTCGTTGTTATCCATGTCGATGAAGTCGAGGATGATGATCCCGCCCAGGTTACGCAGGCGCAGTTGGCGCGCGATCGCATGGGCCGCTTCCAGGTTGGTCTTGAAGATCGTATCGGCGAAATTGCGCCCGCCCACAAAACCGCCGGTGTTGACGTCGATGGTCGTCATCGCTTCGGTCTGGTCGACGATCAGGTAGCCGCCGGATTTGAGGTCCACCCGCCGGCCCAGCGCGCGCAGGATCTCTTCCTCCACGCCGTACAGGTCGAACAGCGGGCGTTCGCCGGTGTAGTGCTGCAGGCGTGGCAGCACGCTCGGCGTATAGGTCTTGGCGAATTCCACCAGCATGGCGTGGTTCTCGCGCGAGTCGACCTGGATGCTGGCGGTGTCGTCGTGCACGAAATCGCGCAGCACGCGCTGGGCCAGGTTCAGGTCCTGGTAGAGCAGGCTGGTGGCGGGACGGGTGCGCGCGCCTTGCAGGATCGCGCCCCAGGTCTTGCGCAGGTAATCCACGTCGGCGGCCAGGTCGCTGTCCGAGGCTTCCTCCGCCATGGTGCGCACGATGTAGCCGCCTTTTTCGTCGGCCGGCAGCAGGCTTTGCAGGCGGTTGCGCAGCAGTTCGCGTTCCGATTCTTTTTCGATCTTTTGCGAGATGCCGATGTGGCAGTCCTGCGGCAGGTAGACCAGCATGCGGCCGGCGATCGAGATCTGGGTCGACAGGCGCGCACCCTTGGTGCCGATCGGGTCCTTGATTACCTGGACGGTCAGCACCTGGCCGTCGAACAGGATTTTTTCGATGGGAGTAGGGGGAACGTTGGGCCCGTCGTGCGGGCGCGCTTCCCAGATATCGGCCACGTGCAGGAAGGCCGCGCGCTCCAGGCCGATGTCGATGAAGGCCGACTGCATGCCCGGCAGTACCCGCACCACCTTGCCCAGGTAGACATTCCCGGCCAGCCCGCGCGTCAGCGTGCGTTCAATATGCAGCTCTTGAACGGCGCCTTGCAGGATCAGCGCAACGCGCGTTTCCTGCGGGGTGATGTTGATCAGGATGTCTTCGTTCATGGATCTGCCGGGCGATTGTATAAGTTGCTATCTTACACGGGGCAGGGCCATTTTGGTGCGTGAACGGAGGCGGCTATATGAGGGGAAGACCGGCCCGGCGCAGCAGCGTGGCTGTTTCGAACAGCGGCAAGCCGACGATGCCGGAATGGCTGCCGTCGATGTGTTCAACGAACAGCGCGGCCAGACCCTGCAGGCCGTAGCCGCCGGCCTTGTCGTAGGGTTCGGTGGAGGCGCAGTAAGCGCGGATCGATGCCGGCGACAGGGTTGCAAAGCGCACATCGGACACCTGCGTGATCTGCTCGGCCAAATCGGTGTAATGCACCGCAACCGAGGTAAGCACCTGGTGGGTACGTCCCGACAGGCGTTCGAGCATCCGCTCCGCCTCGGCGGTATTGGCCGGTTTGCACAGGATTTCGCCGTCGATGGTCACCGTGGTATCGGCCGCCAGCACAGGGCGCAGCGGCAGGCGCCGGGTCTGCACCATATTCCACGCGAACGCGGCTTTGTCATTGGCGACTCTAGCCACGTAAGCCGTCGGCGCTTCGCCCGGACGCACATCCTCGCTGACATCGGCACCGCGGGCTGTATCGTTACGCAGCATGAGCAGCTCGAACTCGACGCCAATTTGGCGCAGCAGTTCGCGCCGGCGCGGACTTTTTGAAGCTAAATAGATTTTCTTGTCGATCGGTTTCATCGAAATCCCAGCGCCCTTCTTATACGCGATGATAGGGGTGGTTCTGTGTGATCGACCACGCCCTGTATAACTGCTCGGCAAGCATAACACGCACAATGCCGTGTGGGAGCGTCATACTGGAAATTCGGATCAGCCCTTCGGCGCGTGCCTTGAGCTCGGGATCGAGGCCATCCGCCCCGCCGATCAGGAACACCGTGTCGCGGCCGTCCTGCTGCCACGCCATCAGCTGCTGCGACAGGCCCACGCTGGTGAGGTCCTTGCCGCGCTCATCGAGGGCGATGATGCGCGCGCCTTTGGGCAGCACCGCCTCGATACGCTCGCGTTCGAGCGCCATGGCGGTGGCCGCAGTCTTGCTGCCGGACCGTTCGACCGGCTTGATTTCCTTGAGTACGATGCGCAGCTCGGGCGGCATGCGCTTGGTGTACTCGGAAAAGCCGGTCTCGATCCAGCCCGGCATCTTGTGGCCGACCGCAGCGATCATCAGCTGCATGAACGCTTACTCTTCGACGGTGGCTTTTTTGGCGACGCGCTTGATGACCTTCTTGGCCGGCGCTTCGTCCGCAGGCGCTTTCTTCACAGCGGCGCGTTTCGGCGGCTGCTTCTTGAGCGCTTCGACGGCGGCGGTTTCCGATTTGCTCGGCGCGACCTTGACCACTTTGCCGGCCGGGACAGCCGCAGCCTTCTTGGCGGCTGGCTTCTTCGCTGCCGGCTTGGCGTCGGCGGTCTTGGCGGCGGCCTTCTTCACCGCCGGCTTCCTTTCCTTGATCGGCTTGATCTCCGGCGCTTCCTGGTTTGCGGCCAGGTGCTTGGAGACCGGCTTGGCTTCGGCCGCTTGCGCTGCCTCGACCGTGCCCTTGCGTTTGGCGGCGCCCAGCTTGACCGGCTTTTCGCCCCAGATTTCTTCCAGGCGGTAGTACTGGCGGATGGCCGGCTGCATGATGTGGACGATCATGTCGCCCAGGTCGACCAGCACCCATTCACCGGTGTCTTCGCCTTCAATGCCAACCACGTCGCCGCCGCCGGCCTTGACCTTGTCGCGTACCGATGCGGCCAGTGCCTTGGTCTGACGGTTCGAGGTGCCCGAGACGACCGCGATGCGGTCGAACAGGCTGGTCAGGTGCATCGTGTCAAACACGGCGATGTCCTGGCCCTTGACGTCTTCGAGTGCGTCGACAACCAGGGTTTGAAGTTTTTTGATATCCATTAGCTTGTATATAAATTATGTTGTTGAATATAGTCTAGCACTACCGGGGAGATACGCGAATTTGCGTGCTCGCCCCGTTGCAATGCAGCACGAATCTGGGTGGCTGAGATATCCACATCCAGCGACTGCGCCAGGTAAGCCAGGCCTGACGGGGTGTTACGAAGCTGCGCCAGGTCGCCCCGGCGCTGCTGAAGTTCTTGTGCCACGGCGCCCGGCAGCGCCGCATCGTCGAGTGAAAAGCCAGGGCGCGCCGCCACGCCGATGTGCGCCACCTCGAACAGGGCGCGCCATTCGCGCCAGGTGTCGAGCTGCTGCAGCTGGTCGGCGCCCATTAGGAACACGATCGATGCCGCGGGGCCGACTTCGGCGCGCACCTGGCGCAGCGTGTCGATGGTGTAGCTCGGCGTGCAGCGCTCGATCTCCTGGCGGTCGACCTTGATCGGCAGTCCGGCATCCGCGAAGGCCAGTTCGAGCATCGCCACGCGCTGCTGCGCAGTGGCGCGCAGGCCGTTCTTTTGCCATGGATTGCCGGCCGGGATGATGCGCAGCTCATCGGGCTGCAGCAGGCTGGCGAACAGCGCGGCAAGCGCCACATGGCCATCATGGACCGGATCGAAACTGCCTCCCAGCAGTGCGATGCAAAACGTCACGCGGCGAGCCAGTCGCGGTGGACCAGGAAGTCCGAATACAGCGCCGCTTCCGCGCTGCCGGCTTCCGGCTTCCAGTCGTAGCGCCATTTGACGATCGGCGGCATCGACATCAGGATTGCCTCGGTGCGCCCGCCCGACTGCAGGCCGAACAGGGTGCCACGGTCCCATACCAGGTTGAACTCGACATAGCGCCCGCGCCGGTACGCCTGGAAGTCGCGTTCGCGCTCGCCATACGGCGTGTCCTTGCGCGCTTCGACGATCGGCAGGTAAGCCTTCAAGAAGCTGTCGCCCACGCTCTGCGTCATCGCATACGACAGCTCGAACCCGGCTTCATTGAAGTCGTCGAAAAAGATCCCGCCCACGCCGCGCGGCTCCTGACGGTGCTTCAGAAAAAAGTAATCGTCGCACCACTTCTTAAAGCGCGCATGCAGCGTGCCGCCGAACGGCGCCAGCGCATCGTGGCAGGTCTGGTGAAAGTGGCGCGCGTCGTTCGCGTTGCCGTAATAGGGCGTCAGGTCCATGCCGCCGCCGAACCACCAGACCGGGTCATGGCCTTCGGCCGCCGCGGTAAAGAAGCGCACGTTCATGTGCACGGTCGGCGCGTAAGGATTGCGCGGATGCAGAACCAGCGACACACCCATCGCCTCCCATGCGCGGCCGGCCAGTTCAGGACGCGCCGCCGCGGCTGACGGCGGCAGGCTCGCGCCGGTCACATGCGAAAAATTGCAGCCGCCCCGCTCGAATACATTGCCTTCTTCAATCAGGCGCGAGATGCCGCCGCCGCCTTCGGGCCGCTGCCATTCATCGCGCAGAAACGGCTTTCCATCGACCTGTTCCAGGCTTTGGATAATGCGCGCTTGCAGATCGAGAAGCCAGGCCTTGACGGCGGCAGCGGAAGGGGATGACATGCGGTGGGAATGAAGGCAAGTGAAAATGCAAGGACGAATTGTACACTGCTTGCCGTATATATGATATGCGAGCAGCTTTTGACGGCCGGCATCGTATGCGCTGATGGTATGGATTTGCAAACAAACGGACTTATCAGGAAAGCAGGTGGAATGGGTTTCTCCCCATCCGCACCTGGCCCATCCGCCGCTCGATTTCGATGCCAGACAGTTCGCCGCCGCTGAATCGAAGGCGGCGGCTTATGATGTCTAACGCAGCAAACGTAGTCCGTACAATGCGCCCGCCATCGACCCCGGCTTGGCG
>CAMLFK010000116.1 GCA_946479255.1 uncultured Oxalobacteraceae bacterium | reverse complement strand
GGCCTCGTCATCTTCGGCAAGACGAACCTGCCCGAATTCGCGACGCGCGGCGTCACCGATCCGGTTCTGTACGGGCGCACGAACAACCCGTGGGACCTGGCGCGCACGCCGGGCGGATCGAGCGGTGGCGCGGCGGCGGCGGTCGCGGCCGGCATCGTGCCGATGGCGGCCGGCAACGACGGCGGCGGCTCACTCCGGATCCCGGCCGCGTGCTGTGGGCTGTTCACGCTGCGGCCGTCGCGCGGGCGGGTGTCGTCCGGGCCGGGCATCGGCGAAGTCTGGTTCGGCGCGTCGAGCGAAGGCGTGATTTCGCGCAGCGTGCGCGATTCCGCGCTCGCGCTGGACGTGCTGCAGGGTGCGGAGCCTGGCGATCCGTTCGTCATCGCGCCGCCGGCCGCGCCCTACGTCGCGCTGATGCGGCGCGATCCGGGCCGGCTGCGCATCGGGTATTCGACGGTGTCGCCGATCGGGACGGATGTGCATCCGGAGGCCGTGCTTGCTGTGTCGCGGACGGCCGAGTTATTGGCTCATTTGGGCCACGACGTCGAGGAAGCGGCGCCTGCTATCGATGGCGCCGCCCTCGCGAAGAGTTATTTGCACGTGTACTTCGGGCAGATCCCGGCGGCCGTACGACGTGCGCAGGCGCTGGGTGCGCGGCGCGATGAGGTGGAACTGATGAATCGGATTCTCGTGACGCTGGGCGACAGCGTGTCGGCGACGCGGCTGACCACCGAACTGAATCGCTGGAACGAGTTTTCGCGTGCGGTTGGGGATTACTTCGGGCGCTATGACCTGTTCCTGACGCCGACACTGGCGCATCCGCCGATTACGCATGGGACCGGGGATCCGTCGGCGGCGGAGCAGCGCGTGCTTGGGTTCCTGCACGGGACGGGCATCCTCGGCGTGTTGGCGCGTCTTGGGTTGCTTGACAAGACGGTCGACAAGATTGCGACCGGCAATCTGCGTTATGTGCCGTTCACGCAGCTGTCGAATCTGATCGGGACGCCGTCGATGAGCGTGCCGCTCCACTGGACGGCGGAGGGGTTGCCCCTGGGGGTGCAGTTCATGGGGCCGTTCGGGAGCGAGGACAGGTTGTTGCAGGTGGCGCGGCAGTTGGAAGAGGTGCAGCCGTGGTTCGATCGGATGCCGGGGATGGCACGCGGCTGACATGTTGTCAGAGGGCCTGTGCACTTGTGGAGGGTGTTACATTTGAACCGTAGGTGATTAGCGTTAGCGGTCCCAGAATGGCCAGACAAAATTCAAAGGGCCGATTATGAAAAGAAGAACGGACCGACTTACGGCCATCCTCATCGATGCGATTCAAACAAACCGCCCTTTCCATAGCACCCAAGCAGTTGCCCGGGCGTTCGCTGAAAACCTTATTCCACTTGAAGTCGCATTGCGCGTGCTGACCCGACCGTGGGACCGGCGCCTGATGCCTCATTCCGAACCCCGCGTGGAGGATACGGCTGGGGCAGCTGTTGTCTGCTGATCAGCTTATATGCATGCGCCTGCGGCGCGCTGTCCGCTGCGCGGACAGCAAATGGGCGATTCGAAGAGGGCTGCGCTTGCAAGCGCAGCCCTTCGAATCTCACACGGGAAGCGCGCAGGCGCTTCCCTCGCTTCCGCCAGGAAACAAAAAAAACCGCCTTCGGGCGGTTTCTTTTGTTTCCTGGCGGAAGCGGTGAGATTCGACGCCAAGTTAAAAAACCTAATTAAATTAGGCACTTATTTCAACTAGCTGAACACGTATTGTACCACAACTTTGTACCAGAACATGTACCAGCCCGACCATGATAGCTGAGGGTAGAAAGGGTTGCAATGACTCAAGCCCCCTGCTCCAGTTCGAATCCACTTTCTGGATTCGAACTGCGGGTGCCGTCCTGCAGCTTGTCCAAAACGCGTCCTGTTGGGCTTCATTCTCTGTGGCGCCTGCGGCGCGGGCAGCCAGGCGGAAGGCTTACAGGCGCCGTCGCTGGAGGTCGACCGGACATAGAGGCTCGAGCATTTCATGCACGCTTAGTCGCGCTATACCGCTACGTGGGCAACCTCGTAGCTTCCTGGGCATTCTCTAAATTGTGGTCGGCCGGCCGCAGTCTCGCTTCTGATGCGCTCGTCATTCGCAAGCTTGCAATTTGCGCATACGTGCCGCTTCGACAGGAAGCCAACTCTACAGAGTCAACATACGGCGCGGCTCTGCCGCTAGCAAAACCCGGGTCGGCATGGGAGCCGCCCGGGTCTTTGTTATTACATTACAAAAAAACCTTGAATTGGCTGTCAAACTAATCAAGTGCTTATGTCATTAGAAGGTTGCGCCGGCATTGATAAAATCTTGAACGCGACCGGCCCATTACCAGGCGTCCTCAACAAAGCGGCGTGTAGCGCGTTCTGGCGCTTCTGCAAATGGTCCATACGAAAAGCGACGCGACGTTCTTTAGTTGCACTCAACGTATTTGTAAACCCCGTGAACGGAATCCTTGATGTGGTGGACGACGCAGCGCTTGATGTTGTCGGGCAGTTGGTACATTAGCCAAATGTCGCCGCCCATTCCATAGCCGCAAAACAGCCATTTCTCCTTGAGTTGCGGGTCCTTGGGGAACTTTGTGTACACCGCATCGTAACCCTCCCGCGTTTTCACCTCCTTCCATTCGGCGACGAACGGAATCTCTGCGTCGGGAGAACCCAGCAGCAAGCCCGACTCAGCAAGCGGCAAGCGGTTGACGAAAGTCCGGCCCTCCCAGCCCGCCGGCACGGGAACCGTAATTTTCTCGCGGGGGTACTCGTCGGGGCAGCGGATTTGCACGGAGGCAGTAGCAGCCGCAACATGTGCGAACACGAACATTGCAGCGAAAGCGAAGTTCAGGCGTTTCATGCTGGGTCTCCGAGTTTTGTGACATTCACTTGCACTGACGTGGCCCGATGCCTGTCATCTGGTCAGCGCCACTGGCTTCACTATGAGGCTGCACCGAAGTGCTTGAAGCTTGAGATGAGCTTTGCACCGCAACTGAGCTCGTCGCCGTCGAAGGCTATTCTCTTGCCCTTGACGAGGTGATGCGGGGACCCGGTCGTAATTGTGCAGTCTGTGTGGCCGGGGATGGGGCAACTGCACTTGTCGCCTACGCACGCCACTGGCACGCCATGAACCTTAAAGTGGTTAGCACTGCTGCTGACCACCTTGCCACCGTGCGATGTGGCATCGCCCAACCGAACAACATTTCGCATTGCCTATTCCTCCGTCACCTACCATGATGAAGTCGAGCGGACGTCTCTGCGGGAGCATTCATTCAATGTGCGGAACCTATTTCGCGAAGTGTTTGTATCATCGCCCAAGCGAACCACATCCCCATCAGCACGAATGTACAAAGCACCCCAATGAGGGAACTGACCCGATAGGTACGCAGCCGCAGAGTATTCCTTTCCTGCGCAGTTGAAGTATCTGGGTTCGTAAATGCCGCGAAAAGAAGCGGCGCTATTGCAATTACGAACGGCAAAAAGAAGGTGTGGCTTCCTTCGGGCGAGATTGTTATTACAGCCAACCCAATTAGAAGCACGGCGCCTTGGTGGAGCGCGATAAATTTCTCATGAAAATTATTGAATCGTAGGACCATAGCCACCTCAAAAAGATTTTATCGGGTATGAATGCTATCTTTTACACAGGCTTTCATCGAATTCTTTCGGGGCGTTCTTGGAGGCGGCGTTAGCCCTTTGCAAATCGTTCTGCAAGACACGTAGTTGGGCGTCGGATACCTTGAGCGGGGTAACACCTGTGAAGTCGACCTCCCAAGCCTGCTTTCGGTCAACCGCTACCCAGCCCGCTCCTCGTTCCACTTGGTCAGAACTAAACTGAATCCCCGGCGGTGGATTGCGGCAGTCGTTGTAGGACACCAAACCGAAGCTGTTAGGGTCTGCGCCTTCTAATTTATTATCGCCGTAATAAACGGAGTTTTGGTCACGCCCGAATTCCATCGTCGACTGAGACTCCACCTCAGTCCCATCTAACTCGAGAGCAAAAATTTGCCTGAATGTCGGCGCATCCGCGCCTTTAACGGGGTTGCTGCCACGTATTACCCAGCGACCGTCTGTCGCGTAGTCAGCACTACGGCCGGCGACAGAACCGGGCACGCGGTGTAGATTTGCGATGTCGAGCGCTGGTGTTAGTGACAGTACTCTTTCCCCATCCGAGTTCCAAATGACATTTCCGTCACTCAAATATATTCCGCCGAGGTAATCCTGCAGTTTTTCCCAATTGACTGGTCCGTCGAGTTTAATTAAGACAAACCTCTTGGGTACTCTAGGGCGTAGCCCTCGGGGAGGCAGAACTCCGCCGTGGACTTCGCTGACCCGGTAGACATCATTCCCGATTCGGGTATATTCGAGAAATCCGATATGCCGGGTTTCAAAGCTACCCTTGCACTCGTAAAATGGGCCGTCTATAGGTCTGGAAGCGCTGTCCACCCACTCCACCGTGCAGACAATTTCTGGGACAAACATGTAGTACGCCAGCACAAGAAAGAAGATAAATATGCCGTAGAAAATTTTGGTCATACAATTCCTCAACCCCGTCTCGAGTAGACGTACGCGGCATTGAAGCCAGCGAGGTACGCAGTTTTGATTTACTTCTCCTCGCCAGCCCGTAAAACCTCGCTAACCTTCGGCGCTCTGTAGTTCTCAGGGTCGATAGAAGGCTTGACCTGATGCTTGAACACGTCCCGGCCTTCCTGCGCCTTGCGCCGTTCATCGGTCGGCGGGCTGATGAAGACGATGCTTGCCCCGGCCGGGTCGCGCAGGTTGACGGCGGCCGAGGTGCCTCCTTCGTTGTAGCTGCCCATGACACCGAGTGCCATCTGGACGAAGAAGGTAGCCGCGCCCGTGTTGCCCAGGCGCCGGTCGGTGTTGATGAACTGCGCCGTCTTGCCGCTGTCGATTTCAGGCCCGCCCTGCGCCGCATACTGGTGCAGCATGTTTTCCATCGCAACCAGGTGGTCGACGTCGTTGTCGAAGGCGGCGACAATTCTCGCCGGCCCTTTCGTCCGTTCGGCATCCGGCAGGGTTTGCAGGGCCTGCTGCCAGCCGGCCTCCAGCAGCTTCTGGCGCGCATCGCGCCGCGTTACCGGCTTGCCGTGCTCGTCCTCGAACTTGACGAACACCGGGCGGTGGATGAAGCCCAGCGACGGCAGGTTGTCGAAGGTCTTCATCTGTTCCCGGTTCCAGGGAACCGGGAACCACGGCGTAGGCTTCCAGTCCTTGGGGGGATGATTGGCCCAGCGCTTGAACGCGTCGAGTAGCGGGCTGCCGTCCTTTTTGTCAAAGACCGGGTTCTTGGCGAACCCCGCGGCGGCCTGCAGCCATTCCGCGACCGATGGATGACGTCCAATATTGACTTCGTCGGGGTAAGCGAGTTTCTGGGGGTTCGGGACGTCGTCGCTCAGCTGATAGTACATCCTCCGCAGGTTCTCCTGCAGGTAGTCGTTGTCCGGGTCGTCCCACACGTAGGGTCGCAGCGGCTCAACCCGCTCGCGTCGGGCCAGTACGAACACGGCGCTCGAGTCCGGCCGCTCGGGAATGTAGTAGCCATCCTGCACAAGCCGAGGTGTACCAGGAAGCCTTGCCCTGTTGCGCAAGGCCATATCGTCGTTAGACGTCAGTATGAGGTAAGGCAAATCGGGGTATTTGTCGAAGAGTGCGAACGCCTGTTCCAGCAACTGGTCCGGGCGTTCGCTGAGCTGCCAGGGGCCGGTCACGAACAGGTGCCAGGCCATACCGGTGCTGTCCGCGCCACCGGCCAATCCCGCTATCGGCTGGATGGCGCTCGGCTGCCATGCGGGATTTATGAATGGGGGGCCAGCATACATGGTTGGCACGCCCCAAAACATCGGAGAGCGTTCGGCGCCGTTCTCCAGCGCGTCACAGGCACGGCTACCGGAATCGCCAATCTTGTCAGTGTCTGCCCACTCATACTTCTTCGGGTCGCGCTCGCGGATGCTGGTATGGGCATTGCCCTTTTGAAGAGCATCCCACAGCTTGCCCTGCCGGTACTTTTCGTAAGTGACACCCAGACCCAGCACTTCGAGCACGTATTCGCGTCGTGCCTTCTCGGTGCGTGCGGACTCTTCCTGCTCCTTGAGCTGTTGCGTCTTCTGCTGCCACTCCTGCTCGCGGGCATTTGCTGCAAACGAGTCCTTCGCCCATTTGCCGCCGAACAGGACCACAACCGCCAGCAGCGGCACGCCGAACCAACGTACTCTATCCATCGTCGTCTCCACGTCAACATTGGCAAGTTCAGGATGCAGCACCCGGAAATCGAATATGAGCCACAGCAGGAAGACGGGCGGAAACAGGAGCACAGCTCCCAGGATGTACTTCCACACGTTGGGACGCTTGATGTCCGCTGCTATGGTGACGGTGTGGCTGCTCATGATTATCCCTTCGCCGCAGCTGGTCGGCTCACGCGCTTACCCAACGTCGTTTCAGCGATGACAATGTTCCACAGCTCGCCGGTCAACACCGGCAAGCCGGACGGCAGCACGCCAGTGCTGTAGTAATCGACGTTACCTTTGATGAGCTGCTTGCGCCAGTCGGGTTCGCACTCGTAGTAGGCGCCGTGTTTATCCATAAAATCGTCCCAGGTAGGCATTTCTTTGCGGATGGGGTCGCCCGGACGTAGATTCTTCAGCCGCCAATCCGCCACCGCGCAAAGGTAGGCGTAGAACAGCCGATGGCTGGACGCTTGGCCGCTGCCGATTGCCACGTCGTATGCGGTCACGTAGCGGTGGTTTGCCGCGCTGTCGAAAATCGCACTGTGGAACGACTTTTCGCCCAGTTCGTGCTGCCAACGTCGCCGCGCATCGTTGGGGCTTTCCTGCACTACGGCCGTCACCTTGCCACTCGGTTGGCGGACAGCGCGCACGACCGTAAACCTGTCATCGGGGTCGGCCGGATTGCGGCCCCGCGCCTTGTTGTAGGCGTCCCTCACTTGGACGCAGTCGTGTGGCGGAAGGTCCTGCGGCGTGCCAGGATAGCGAGGATGCCCGGCCGGGTCGGGGACTTCCACGGTCCAGGTGCGCAGCGAACTCGCCGTCACCGCAATCGCGGCAGTGATTGGGTCCACTTCCTCGCATGGCCCGCGGTCCTGCGGCTGCGCCTTAGCCAGGCGGGAACTGGCCGGAATCTTGTTAGCATCTATCTGATTGCCCCGCAGGTCCGCTTCGCAGGGAGGATGAAGCGGTTCGCCGTTAATTGCGCGGATACCCTGCCGCTGCATTTCGGGTTTGTCCTTCGGGTCAATGGGCCATGTCGCCACTGGAAGATGCTCGCGCCAATCGCGTATGGTAGCTGCGACGTGGGCACGGTCGTCTTCGCTGTTGAGCCGCAACGCGAAGTCATGTGGTGGCTGTCCGACCAGGACAGAAGCTACTTTTCCGGTGCGCGGGTCCAGCCGGCGTTTGGCGGTGAATACCCGCTGAAAGAAGCCCGCCCCAAGTTCGGCCATGGGCTTGCGGGTCACGGTACTGTGCACCCATCGATACGGGACCTGGCTGAGTGTACCGTGGCTTGGCACATAACCGGTATCGACTTGCTGCTTGTATTGCGTTCCCTGAACGTAGTCGGGCACGCCTTGCCAACCGATACCGCGCATGTTGTCGAGGGCGACCGTCATGTCCTCCGGGCAGAAGTAGAGGTAGACTTTGCCGCGATTGTCGCGGTCGCCGTCGGGCTTCCAGCAGCCCGCAACCATGCCGCCACAGTCGCACTCGTTAATCTTCGCAAAAGACGGCTCGGTCGCCTTCGACTTCACGACGCCGGTCACGATGTTCACCAGCGTCTGCAATCTCGCGTGCATGCTCTGGCGGCCCTCAAGTAGGTCGTATAGCGACTGATTCATCGCCGCATCCGTGCCGCCGCCCTGAAAGGCAGCTACGATTTTCATCCCCTTGCCCATTTCCTCGTCAAGGCTGTATGGCGGATGGGTCAGGACTAAGGTATCGGCAGTACGTTCGCCTCGCTCCATCAGGAAAGCCTGTGCGAGAAGGCTCAGCAGGCATCCCTGGCTGTGCGCGACGATGCTGACTGTATCTTTCGGCTCGAACTTGCGAATCATCGCAATGACGGCAGCCAGGCGCAGCGCGGCCAATACCATGTACATGCGGCCGGGGCCGGTCTTGACGGGCCTGAGGGGGTCGCCCAAAGGGTCAACGGGAGCGCAGACGCCGCGGTTCCACATGTCCGGCAAGGTGCTGGTCGCATTGCCGAATGGACCGCCGTTCTTGCAAAGGTCCTTGTCGAGACGTGTGCCATAGCGGTCGGTCTTCTGACCGTTCACGGTCTTTGCCTCTTTCTGGACTTCTCGGTAGCCCCAATAGAACGGGATGACCGGACTGTCGGTATCCGGTCTCACTTTACGCTTGAAGTACACCGTATCCGGGTCAACTTCGACCTCGTCCTTGTCCTTGTCGGTCTCTCCCGGCATCTTGTATTCCGCCGGCTTAAAGTACCGGGACAAACGCTCCTGCAGGCCGAGACAGAGGCCTTCTTCCACCGCATTAAACGAGGTGCCCACATCGTTCACGCCGTGAATCACGATGATGTTGCCCGGCAGGTCGCGCGGCACTTCGATGACTTTGTCGCGAAGCCGGTTGCACTGGAGCACCGTGCTCTCGCGTTTGACCACATACTCAATCTTCGGATAAGGCTTTTCGGCCATGTGTCCCCCTGAAGGCTACTTGTCCCCACCACCACGCAGCAAATCGATGTCGGCCATGTGCATCGCGGCGCGCGCCAACAAGTCGGACTTGCCGTCAGCGCCGCTGCGGGCCTTCGTGCCCGTGCCATCGCTGAGCGCGATGTTCATGACCGTGTCCTTGACGGTGCCGCCCTGGGCCAGCTTGTCGTCGGCTGTGGCGGCACGCGGGTAGCGCAACTCAGCCTTCTGGTCCGCTTTGCCGCTGCCAAACGCCGGACGTTGCGGCGTCATGGTTTCCGGGCCGTCGTACAGGAAATCGGGTGCGTGGTATTGGATGGGATGCTTGCTGCCGATGACAAATTCCCCGTTGCCCATCCTGACGAACGAACCGTCTTCCACGACGAAATGCAGCACCTTCGCGGCGACGGTGACGAGGCCGTCGCAGGCGGTCAGCTGCATGTCCTTGGCCGAATCAATGGCGGTGTCGTCGTGCTGGCTCTGGAGCACAAGCTTGCCGAAGTGGGCGATGGCGTTGAGCCCGCCGTGATGTGCAAAAAAGGACACGCCCTTGCCGGCGTTGACGGCGAAGCGCTGGCCGGCCGTAAGCTGCAAGTGCTGCTGCGCGACGGTGTCGATGTTCCTGGCCGAGTAGCTGACGATGGCCTTGGAGCTGGCAAAGCCGATGCCAGCCGGCGATGTGATGCCAATGACGGGTTCCCGCGGCTCCGTTGCGTTGGGGGCGGTGTTGCTGCCGTCCTCCCACCGCTTGAAGCGGGCCAGAAGTTCGTCCTGGTCCTTCGCTTCGATTGGCAATCCATTGTGCTCGGCTGCATAGTTCCCGAGTGCGGAAAACAGTTCGCCGCACTCACGCAGAAGGCCCACGAAGTCGTCGCGTGCCAATTGGCTGCCCTTTGTGCTCGACCCACCGAAAAGCCTCCAGGCGCTCAGGAAGATGCCCCGCGCGGCGTGAAGGGCGATGGCCTCGTCGGTACGCAACTCCGCGCCTTCGCCTCTCGGTGCGGCCCGGCCATCCTGGCGTAGTTCGGTCAGATAGCCCAGATTCAATTCGGTCGTCGCATGGTCGCTCGCCACTTGGGCGCTGATTTGACCTGGCGTGTCGTCGAACCTGAGCTGATTGCCGCGGTGCCCTTGCATCTCACGGCTGCGCAAGCCCGATTGGTACCGGGTGGCCGGCAATGCATCTTCATGCCGAAAGGCCGGGGGCAGTGCGTCGGCGTTGTAGAGCTGGCCGACAATGATAGGCTTGTCAGGGTCGCCGCCGGCAAATTCGACAAGCACCTCTGTTCCAACGGGCGGCAACAAACGCGCGCCGCATTGCGCGCTGCCGCCCGGACCGTTCCCCGCCCAGTTCGACGCCACACGGACCCAGGCCGACGTACCATTCGAATTGGCGGCGTCTTCACCACCCGCATGCACGGTCGACTGCGGCCGGACTGCCGGAAAACGTACTTTGACGCGGCCCAGTTTGTCGCACCAGACCTCTTCGCCAGGGGGGCCGACCACAATCGCGGTTTGCACCTGTGGGCGCCGCAGGACCCGACGTGGCGGAACGATGGGCACGCCGCGGCGCACGCAAGAGAACCGTGTCCTGTAGCGGCTCCCCTCTCCGGCGCCCAGTGCGAGCAGTTCGTCGTCACCTTGAGCCCAGCCGTTGCGGCTGAACATGCGCTCGACTCTCGCACTGATGTCGACCGGCAAATTGTTCTGCGCGATGATGCGCTGTTCGGTGATGACGAACTGACGCTCTTTCGCCTCATGCGTATCAATCTCGGGGTGACCTTCAAAAATGAACCACTCGCCGACAGCAAAGTCACGAACACCGCCCTCGCCGTGAAACGACTTGGATGCGTACTCGAAGCGCGCCATCTGCGTGTCTCCCAATGCAGCCAGGTCAAGCATCGTGTCGCCCAGGTGCGGCGCCGCGACGTAGTAGTCCTCGAGGCTCGCCGCAAGCTGGTTTCCGCGCGTGCCCTGGTTCGCCTGCGATTCGGAGTAGACCGTCGTGAAGGGTGCCGCGCCAGGGTGGTTGTAATCCGGGCTGTACAGGGCGACGCGGCCGGGCTGCAGGGTGCGCTCCGCGCTCCAGTAGGTGATAGCGTCACGCTGCTCGGTCGCTGCATCCCGGTGAAAGCGCACAGTGCCGGCCGAGTTCTGCCGCAGACCATACGGGTCCTTGAACAGGACCAGTGTGTGACCGATGGCGTGGTCGGCCTGGTGGCCCTTGGTTCGCGACCAGTTTGGAAGCCCTGGACGAAAGAACCAGGCAATGCCGATTCGCTGCATCAGGCGCCGAATGAATGCGGCGTCCGACTCGTTGTGCTGCATGGTGAATTCGCGCCGGGCCGGCCTGGCATTCCGCAGTCCAAGGGCGATGTCGAGGTCAAACGTGGCAGCCAGGATGGGATTGGTTGTCTGCCATTCCTTGATGAGCGTTTCGATGATGTCCAGCTCGCTCATGTTTCGGAAGATGCGCGTGTTGACGCGGTTTTCCATCATGGAAAGCGCATCGCGCATGACCAATTGGTACGTCGCGAGGCCGCCGTCGCTCTGCCCGGACAGCGCTCCGGTCACGATACCGCATAGACGACGCAGTTCCCCCTGGTCGGTGACGACTTGCAGCTCCGCGGGTACGCCGATGAAATCCTTGAGCGGTAGCCGGGCGCTCTCGGCAACGCACAGGATTCGATACTCGAAGCCACCGCATATTGCTTCGTGTCCGGCGACCTTCTGGGCAAGGAGCTTGCCGCTCGTGTTGTCACTCGTACGGTCCAGTTTGAGCCGAATTGCCCGGCTCCCTGTCGACAGGAGGTACTGCGTCAGGTCAGCGATTTGCACCTTGTCAAACTCTGCCATCTGTCGTCTCCCATTTTGGGACCTCTAGTCCTTTACTTTGAAAATGGAATGCGTTTGTTCTATTTCCAATGAAAAATTGTCGCCCTCACTCTTCGATTCCAGCTAAAGAAGGAAGGATTATTGATGCGGCAACCGCCATACATGCTGCGATGCCGCAAATGGCGAACTCATGTGTTCGGGAGATGGAATGCGTCGGCACGAAACAACTGAACATCCAGTAGCGGTTTGTATAGCAACAGTATCCGACCGGAAATTTTTTATGTTTTGCTCGGACGCAGCCATACCGTTACCCGCTGCATTGTTTTGACGCCTGCGTGGAGGGTGCTCACACGTCGTCTACCTATCGCCGCCGGACCACTCGGCCGAATAGGATGATGGTTTCGGAAAAGTCACAAATGCAACATTGATGTTAAAATTTACTTCACGACAAGTAACAAGTAATCGCGGAGGCCTTCATGAAGCCCCTCATCGTTATCGGCGACAAAACGAGTCATGGCGGGACGGTTATCACCTGTTCACAATTCTCAGATACCAACGGGAAGGGTTGGGCTCGGGTCGGCGACATGGTTTCCTGCCCGCGATGCAAGGGTGTGTATCCCATCGTGGAGGGAGACGCGGGCTTTCTGGACGACGGCCACGCTGTCGCCTACGACGGGTGCAAAACAGCATGTGGTGCCGTGCTGGTCGCGAGCCAGCAGATGACTCTTACGGACCCGGTGAGCGGTGGCGCATCTGGTGCCGTGTCCGACGCCATCGGTACATCGCTGCAGGGCTTCGGCGTCGTGGCCAAGGGGCTCGCAAGCCGCTACCAAGATGAGCCCGTCACGTCAGGTCAAGAGCGCTTTCGCGGACGGTTCCAACTCGTCGACGCCATCACTGGGGCTCCGATGCGCAACCAGGCGGTGCGCGTGAGGTCCACCGGTGGGCAATACATCACGGGCACTACCGACGCAGACGGCTACACGACATGGGTCGAGCGTGACGCGCGCGAAGCGCTGGCATTCGATTTGATTCAGGACGATGACGCATGACGGGACCTACCGCTCCGCCGCCGGGTGAACGGCCGCCGATGGCGGTCGGGGACATGTCTCCGGAAGGTTCCACGACCGTTGTCCCCATCAAGCCGCCTGAGCTCGACCCAGTCGACAAGAAAGTCCTCTGCTCGGCGATGTGCCAGTGCCAGACACAGCCGAATATCGGTGCTGACGGGCGCCGGCTAAAGCAGGAGTGTGTCTCCGGCCGACTCAAAGCACTCGACGAGACGCTCAAGCACACGAGTCCTTACAAGGCCGAGTACACCTACGACATGACGAAGCGCCCGCCGCAACCGTTCCTCGACAAGGAGGTTGCAACGAAGGGCCGGGAGCTTTGGCCCGGCTGGACGAAGACGCTCTGGCCCAAAGACCCGACGCGCCCGCAGCCGTATGTCGCCGGTCGCGGCTATACCCGCCGCCCGGATGTGGTCATCGTCAAGAACCCTTCAAAGCCTCCCACGCAGGACAACATCAAGCAAGTGGTGGAGATGAAGTTCCCCGACGACCAATATCGGTTAGGCCAGCGCCAGGCCTACATCAAAATTGCCGGTGACCGCAACAAGATGGTGCCGTTAGACCTCAAGCAATGCGACTGCGACCGTCCCGAGCCGAAACCACCGAAGGTGCCTGTTGAACAGCTGGGGCCTGCAGCCGCGGCGGCGGGCATAATCTACATGATTGTGACGAAGCGGCCGCCACCAAGCGGCGTGCCTGCATTCTAAGGACCGACATGAGTAATTTACCGTTCGACCCTGTCGAGCTGATGCGTACGAAACCTGAGGCTATGAACGTCCCTGGCGGACTGCTCACAAAACAGGGGCCGCAAAACTATGTGGGCTGTGTGCCCGCTATCGCCGGCACGCTCTTTTTCACGGACGCGCACCTGCCCGACGTGCGTGACGCCATCAGTGAATGCTTCGCGGCCTATCAGGCCGCCGTGAATCCCAAGCTGACTTGGCTCTTGCGTGAAGAGCCGCCGGAGGGACCCGAAAAAATGGCCTTCGAGCAGGCAAAACCGCTCAAGGTTATGCTGTCAAGGCTGGATGAGAACCATCCAGTGAGCTTTTACTACACCAGCGGCAAACTGGTGCACGACGCCGGACCTTGGGAATTTCAGGTCTACGGGATTCCTGCCTGGAGCGCGAAAATGGGGGATTGGGGCTTGTGCGGTATGCGATTTACTGTACCGCTCTTGTTTGTCGAGGACCACGCGTCCGTATTCCAGCAACTCTTCGTTAACTGCGCGCGACTTCTTCGTGCGGTCCATGGCTATGCGGGTCACAGCCTGAATTTGTCAGCCCTGCGCTATGATGACAACCAGGCGTTCGAAGCATTCCTTTGTTCGAAGTTGCGCGGCTTCGATGCGGGCAACTTAATTGCCGGCGCCGCCAACGCGCATCTGGGCATCAAGACGGTGAGTTGGCTCACGGCTATCAACAGGGAATATCTGGAAAAGGTGGGGGGTGAATCGGCTGTCAGGTCGGAGCTGCCCATGGACTGGTTCCGCCTGTTCGACTACGGCGCGGGCATCGTTATCCAGGCAGGCCCACAGCCCGAGGCAGCGCCGGCGGACGAACCACTACCCGCGCGGCTGGTGCTCCCGAATATGCTCCTGCGGCCCGTCCGAACGCCTGACGTGCAGCTCCACTACGCGTCGTCCGAGAGCGAGCCTCGGCTGATAGGCTGGGCCGCCGACCAGTGGCTCAAGCGATTCGACGTACCGCCCGAGCAGCTGATGGCTTACAAGGCGCTGTTGCTAAAGGAGCCGAAGATTCCATCTAGTCGCTAGAGCTGCCTCCTCTGGGCGGTCACTCGATTCGCCGTGACTTGAGGCCAATAGCACATCATACGAAGAGTCCTCTGCGGCAGCGCTGCCCGCGGAGGAAGATGAAACCTCCAGATTGCAGTTGAGAGACACTGTTTAGGAGCTGGTTTTAGTCGCTCGCAGCGTTGCCGCGCCCGCAAGGGAAGAGGCCCTCGGCCTCGGCCCGCGCAGAGTCAACCGGCCCCCGGCTGGTTGACGCGGAGGCACCCGGAGGGCCACGGAGCGCTCGCGCGCGGAGTGGTGGCGGGGCCCCCCCCGCCCCGCGCGGGATTTGGGGGGGCCGGGGGGTGGTCTTAAGCAGGGGATGTGTGGGGCCCACAAAAAACCAAGGGGAGCCCCCGCGGTGGGCGACCCGCGGGGGCGGGGGGGCGGGGGGGGGCGGCGCGGGGGGGGGTGGGTTTGGTATCGGGA
>CAMLFK010000115.1 GCA_946479255.1 uncultured Oxalobacteraceae bacterium | reverse complement strand
TCGACCTGCTGCCGACCGACCTGTTCACCAAGCTGACCGTCAGCAAGAGCCCGACAGCCGACATGCTCGAAGGCGGCGCCGCCGGCATCGTCAACCTGCGCAGCGCGCGCCCGTTCGACAATCCTGGCCGCTTCACCGCTGTTTCCGCCACCGCCACCAAGCAGCACATCGCCGACAAGGTCGGCGGGCGTGGCTCGATCCTGGCCAGCCAGACCTTCGGCGACAAGTTCGGTATCCTGGCCGGCATTTCCTTCAACCGCCAGGAATCGCGCACCTCGGGTTTCGAGACCGTGGGCTGGACCAACCCCAACCTGTCGGCGGCGCAAAGCTCCTCGGCGACCCGCAACAACACGGGCGGCGGCAACTATGCCATCCCCGCCAAAGTGCCCGCAGGTGCCGGCGCCGGCCTGAAAGCGGACGAAGTCATCAACGAAGCCTGGCTGCTGGCCAACAATCCTGGCCGCACCATCGAGCAGATCGACAATGCGATCCTGCCGCGCCTGGGCCGCCACATGGACTTCTTCGGTACACGCGACAAGGGCGCTGCCATCATCAGCGCCGAATACCGTCCGGCCGAGAACCTGCATTTCTACCTCGACGGCATGTACAGCCAGCGCGAAGACAATATGCAGCGCATCTCCTACAACTGGGCAGTGCGTAACAACGCGCCGATTCCGACCAATATGACGGTCGACCGCGAAGACTGCGCCAACGGTTGCGTGGTCACCGGCGGCACCTTCGGCAACGTGCGTCACTTCATCGAGTTTGGCCCGCGTTATGACAAGGTCACCCTGAAAGGCCTGAACCCGGGCATGGAGTGGAAGATTACGCCAACCCTGATCCTCGATGCGCAGGCCAACTACACCAAGAGTAAGTTCGTGCACGAAGCGCCGACCGTCATGCCGATCACCAAGGAAGGCATCGGCAACACGGTCACTTACGCCAACAATGGCGGCGTGCCGACCATCGAGCACAGCATCGACCTGAACGATCCAGCCAACTACACCTGGAGCGGCGGCCGTGTGAACGTGCAAAACGAACTGCGCGAAACCATGACCAAGGGTTTCCACTCCAACCTGATGTGGGGCGACGCCGCCTTCAACATCAAGGCCGGCGTGGCGTACGACGATATCGACCGCAGCATCCGCGGCCAGGACAATTCCGCCGCATGGCAGGCTGCCATCTGCGGTAACAATCCAAGCGTGTTCCTGCAAGGCCCGAATGGCGCGCCGCCGTGCAACGGCGCCAACACCCCGGGCCTGAGCTATGCCGGCGCAAGCGGCCTGTATCCAGCGTATGGCACCGGCTATTCCGCCGGCCAGACGACTCCGCTGGTCTACCAGGGTTCGCTGGTGCCGGAAGCGGCATTGGCCGGCTACATCGTGCCGGGCCCATACGGCCGTCCGGTGATCGACTGGGAGAACCTGCGCCCGGCCTCCAACTACGACTTCTATAACGACAACGCGCCCGATACCGGTTCCTCGTCGACCGGCGCCAGCTCGGGTTACGTGCGTGAAAAAGCGACCGGCTTCTATACTGAAGTCAGCGGCATGGTCAAGCCATGGGGCATGCAGCTGCGCTACAACGCCGGTGTGCGTTATGTGAAGACCAAGCAGACCGTGGGCGCGTTCAACTCGCAGTCCGACCCGCGCAATGGCACGCTGCAGAACGGCGCCAAGTATCCGAACACCAGCACCTGGGTGTATCAGGAAACCAACTACAGCAACACGCTGCCATCGGCGACCGCCGCGCTGACCCTGCATAAAGATGTGGTGGCCCGCGCCGCCTTGTCGCGCACCATGACGCGCGCCAATCCGAACGCGCTGCGTCCAGGTATTAACTTCTCGTCGGTATCGGCGGACGTCGGCACCATCGGCAGCCCAGGCCTGAAGCCCTACCTGTCGGATAACATCGACCTGGGCCTGGACTGGTACACCGGCCGCGAAGGCTACATCAGCGCCACCGTATTCCAGAAAGAAGTGGCCGGCTTCACGGTGCAGGAAAACCTGACCCTGCCGTTCAAGGCGCTGGAAGCCTATGGCGTCACCTATAACAACCTGATCCCGAACCAGCAAGTGGCCATCACCCAGCGCGGCGGTCCGGATGTGGCCACGGTGGTCATGTCGCAGGAACGAAACGCCGGCGGCATCCTGCGGGTACGCGGCCTGGAACTGGGCTGGGTGCAGCCGCTCGACAAGCTGCTGCCGATCCGCGGTTTCGGCTTTAACGAAACCGTCACCTTCATCCAGCAGCGCGCCAGCGGCGAAGGCACCACCGGCTACGTGGCACTGGGCGTACCGAAGCGTACCAACAGCTTCGCCATCTACTATGAAAACCATGGTTACATGGCACGCCTGTCGCACATCTACTCGCAGGGCAGCCAGGTGGCCAGCGCCAACCAGAGCGGGATCACGGCAGCCGCGCTGTACGGTGCCGACTACAAGCAGGCCGACTTCTCGTCCAGCATCGACCTGGACAAGGTGCTCGACCGTGAAGGCTGGCCAACCCTCACCTTCGACATCGTCAACCTGAACAAGGCCAAGCGCCGTTCGTACTTCCAGTTCTCGAACGCCACGATGAACCAGTACGATCCGGGCCGTACCTTCTCGATCGGCGTGCGCGCGAAGTTCTAAACGCTGCGGCGGCAGCATTTCAAGTCCCAACACCAGTGTCCCCTGGTGTTGAAATTTTTTTATGTTGACATCCACGACCATGAATGCACTCTGTTAGCTGGCCAACAAACAGTCCTGACCCGATCATGTAATCTGTCCGGATGACTGGAGAACGCCATGGATCCGATCAACAAACAGCAGCCTGAACACAATCACGAAGATCTTGCCGGCGCGGAAGCGCTCAAGAAATTGAAGGCGCTGATCAAGTCCGCCGAGACCTGTTTTTTCTGCACCACCAACCGCAACGGCGGCACCGCCGATGCTCGCCCGATGAACGTACTGCAAGTTGATGAGCACGGCAGCCTGTGGTTCATGAGCGCGGCGGACAGCCACAAGAACGAGGAACTGTCGGCCAGCCCGACGGTCGATCTTTACTTTCAGGGTTCGCCACATTCCGAGCTCTTGCATGTGAAGGGCATTGCGACCGTTTCGCGCGACAAGGCCAAGATCGATGAGCTATGGTCCTTCGTGCTCAAGACCTGGTTCACCGAGGGCAAGGACGATTCGCGCATCACCGTCGTCAAGGTGACGCCGACCGACTGCTACTACTGGGACAACAAGCACGGCAACGCCGTGGCGGGCGTGAAGATGCTGATCGGTGCCGCCATCGGCGTCACGCTCGACGATTCCATTGAAGGGCATATCAAGGTTTAAACATGGACCTGTAAACGAAGAAAGGCCGGCCACATTACAGTGGCCGGCCTTTTGTCCTTTAGTTTCTCGAACGTGCATCAAAGCTGTAGGCACCGGCGCCGAAGGCCACCACTTGCAGCAGGCCACCAGCCAAGCCGATATTTTTCAGCAAGTGAATCAGTTGGTTCTGGTCGCCCAGCGCACTGTGGAAGAGCACGCCGGTGACGATCGAGAACAGCGCCAGCAGCAGGGCCACAGGGCGGACTTTGGCGCCAACCGCCAGCAGCAGGCCGCCACCGAGTTCGACGACAATCGCAGCGATCAGTCCGGCGGTGGCAAAGGGCAGGCCGACCGATTCGATGTAGCCGATGGTGCCGGCCGGATTGAGCAGCTTGCCGATGCCGCCAAAGATGAAGATCGTGGCGAGCAATACTCGGCCGATGGCGGGTGCCACGCTCGCTGCGGTGTTGACGGTGGCGGTGGTGTTGGTGATGGCTGCGGTGCTCATGATGGTTTTCCTTTAGAGTTTAAAAATGAGTTTTGTTTAAAATTTATCTAAGCGGCGAGCTTGCCGGCCTGCCGTAATTCGGTGCCGATCCGGTCGATCCCGGCTTCGCCCTTGACCAGTGCCGCGGCGCTGGTATGCACCGAGTAGTAACCCATCACCAGTTCATGCGGATGCTTGGCGCTCGAACCAATGACGAACTCGGTATCGCCTTCGGCCACGAACTCGATGGCCTGCCCGGATTCTTCGAATACCGCGATCTCCTTGCCGAGCAGGGCGCCGCCGGTGCGCAGTGCGCCGCTCGAGAGCGCCGTCCACGCCACCTTGTGTCCCGCCGGCGGGACATAAGTCCAGCGTTCGCCATCGGCCAGGCGCACATGCAGATAATTGATCGACGCCGTGGTGCGGATCGGGCTTGAAACGCCGCCGTAGCTGCCCAGTACCACCCGGGCCGGACCGGCCTGCCCAATTTCACCTGGCCCTGCATAGTGGCTGTGAGCCGGACTCAGTTCGTCGCTTTCAGGCAGGGCCAGCCACAGTTGAAAACCGGTCACGCCCTTGGCATCGCCGGCACCGCCTTCATGCCAGACGCCGCCGCCCGCACTCATGAATTCCACGCCGCCTGTCGGCAGGGTACCCTCGGCGCCGGTGGTTTCGCGGTAGTACAGGCTGCCGTCCAGCACGACGGTCACGGTGGCGATCCCGGAATGCGGGTGCGCTTTCATGCGGGAGCCGTGGCCGTTCATGGCAAAGTGATCCAGGAACACGAATGGCTTGATCAGCTGGCCAATGTCCGATGGGCTGACCAGGCGGGTGATGCCGTGACGGCCGTGGCCGCCAGTGCGGTGGGTGATGCTGCGTGCTGTCGCTTGCTGGCTCATCTAGTTTCTCCTTGTAGTTGCTGCGTCGATGGATGAATCTTAAGTATCATCGACCCATCTGAATAGCCTATATAATTCGATGGTAAGCATCTAAGGAGTAGATGGGTATGTTGGACGGCATGTCGCTGGACCAGTTGCGGACCTTTATCGCGGCAGCCGATGAGGGAAGTTTTTCTGCCGCCGGGCGCAAGCTGCGCCGCGCGCAGTCAGTGGTCAGCCATACGCTGGCCAATCTGGAAAACCAGGTCGGGCTGGCGCTGTTCGACCGCAGCGCCCGTTATCCGGTGCTGACCGAAGCCGGCGCCGCGCTGCTGGAACAGGCGCGCCAGGCCGTGGCAAGCATGGATGACTTCAAGGCGCGCGCGCGCTCGCTGTCGGCTGGGCTGGAGCCGGAACTGGCGGTGTCGGTGGATGTGATGTTCCCGATCGCCGTGCTGACGGCGGCGGTGCGCGACTTTCATCAGGCCTTCCCGGCCACGCCGCTGCGGCTGTACGTTGAAGTAATGGGGGCGGTGCTCGAACCCTTGATGGACGACCGCTGCCGCCTGGCCGTGATCGGCACCTTGCCGGAAATTCCGGCCGATTTTGCCTCCGAACAGATCATGACGGTGCCGGTGGTCACGGTGGTGGCGCCGGATCATCCCCTGGCGCGCGTGGAGGCGCCGATACTGCGTTCACTTCTGGGCGGGTATGTGCAGCTGGTGCTGAGCGACCGCTCGACCCGGACGGCGGGACAAAACTTCGGCGTGAGCTCGGCGCTGACCTGGCGCCTGGCCGACCTGGGCGCCAAGCACGCCTTTCTCAAGGCCGGACTGGGCTGGGGCAATATGCCGCTGCACATGGTGGAGGAAGATATTGCGCGCGGCCTGCTGGTGAGCATCGACATCGAAGAACATCCCACGCGAGGGCGGGCCTTCTCGATGCATGCCGTGCATCGCAAGGAAGCGCCGCCCGGACCGGCCGGGCGCTGGTTCGTCGCACGCTTAAAACAATAGCCAGCCGCCCTCAGACGGTGCAGGACGGCAATCTGATGGTGCGGTGCACCATCAAGCGGCTCAATGCTTGCCGAGGTCCGCGCTGCCCGGGTTGGCGGCCAGCTTCTCTTCCAGGGCTGCCAGGCGCAGTTCGAGCGCTTCGAGCTTGGCACGGGTCTTGGCCAGCACCTGGTTCTGGATATCGAATTCTTCCCGGGTGACCAGGTCCAGCTTGGAAAAACCCTGTGTCATCATCGACTTGACGTTCTTTTCGATGTCCTTGGCCGGCGAGTTCTCGATCGCGCTGTTGATCTTGCTTTGCAGATCAGTAAAAAAGCTATTCATGTCCATCGTGATCTTTCTTTGTGCGTAAGCGCACCCATTCGGTGCGATGATTGCATGGTTTTGGTGCGCATGCCCAGTTGCTGGGCGCACTTGCACCAGCAACTGGCTCTTTATCCCATTCATATGGTGGTAATTTGGACAAATACAAGTTGGATTATTGCAATTTATAGGCTGGCATGACTTCTGCTAACGGTTACGGGAGCTGATTCAAGCCACAGGCATCGATTTTAAACCGCAACTGCACAATAAGTTCAAATCAAGAGGAAACCCCAATCCATGAAAAACCTGACCACCAAATTGTCTTTTGCTGCAGCGCTGACGCTGACCCTGGCCACCACCGGTGCGCCGATCGCCCAAGCGCAGGAAGCCGCACCGGTCCACGCAGTGAGCTTTAACGCCACGCTGACCTCGGAATACCGTTATCGCGGCATTTCCCAGAGCCGCCTGAATCCGGCCATCCAGGGCGGTGTCGATTACACCCACAACCCGACCGGTTTCTATATCGGCACTTGGGCCTCGTCGATCAAGTGGATTGAACAAGCCGGCGGCGACGGCAAGGTGGAGCTGGACATCTACGGCGGCAAGCGCGGCGAAATCGCCCCGGGCCTGTCGTACGACGTCGGCTACCTGCGCTACCTCTACCCATCGGACAAGCTGGCAGTCAACGCCGACACATCGGAAGTGTACGGCCAGCTCAGCTACGGTCCTGGATACATCAAGTACTCGCACTCGACCACCAACCTGTTCGGCTTCTCCGACAGCAAGAACAGCGGCTACCTGGACATCAGCGCCAACTTCGACGTCGCCACCGGCCTGATGCTGAACCTGCACGTCGGCCGCCAGCGCGTTGCCCACAACAGCGGCGCCAGCTACAACGACTACAAGATCGGCCTGACCAAGGACCTCGGCTTCGCATCTGTTTCGGCCGCCGTCTACAGCGCCGATACCGACGCGTATGTCGTCAACGGCAAAGACCTGGCCAAAACCCGGGCCGTAGTAGCCATCTCCAAAACTTTCTAAACGAGGCAAGGCAATGAAACTGATTACCGCCATTATCAAACCCTTCAAGCTGGACGAAGTGCGCGAAGCACTCTCGGCCATCAACGTACAGGGCATTACCGTGACCGAAGTGAAGGGTTTCGGTCGTCAGAAAGGCCACACCGAGCTGTACCGCGGCGCCGAGTATGTGGTCGATTTCCTGCCAAAAACCAAGATCGAAGCGGCGGTTGACGACGCCATCGTCGACCAAGCCATCGAAGCGATCGAAAACGCGGCCCGTACCGGCAAGATCGGCGACGGGAAAATCTTTGTCTACAACCTGGAACAGGTGGTGCGTATCCGTACCGGCGAAACCGGCAACGAAGCACTTTAAGGGGAAACCAGATGAAAAAAGCTATCACCAAATGGCTAGCCGGGGCGGCCGTCGCCCTGGCGATCGGCGGTGTGCTGCCAGCGGCAGCGGACGCGCCAAAAGCGGAAGCGCCGGCAGCGGCGACTGTCGCGGCGCCCGCTGCTGAACCTGCCGCAGCGCCGGCCGCGGCAGCACCAGCGGCCGCACCGGCTGCCGAAGCAGCGCCTGCGGCCCCGGCCGCAGCACCGGTCGTCCCGCACAAGGGCGACACCGCCTGGATGTTCGTGGCAACCCTGCTGGTTATCCTGATGACCATTCCCGGCCTGGCCCTGTTCTACGGCGGCCTGGTGCGTTCCAAGAACATGCTGTCGGTACTGATGCAAGTGTTCATGGTCTTCTCCCTGATCATCGTCCTGTGGGCCATCTATGGCTACTCGCTGGCGTTCACCGAAGGCAGTGCGGTCATCGGTAAATTCGACCGCGCCTTCCTGTCGGGGATCTACACGGCTGAGAAAGGCTTTACCTACGCTGCTACCTGGAGCAAGGGTGTCGTCATCCCCGAGTTCATCTTCGTCGCCTTCCAGGGCACCTTCGCCGCCATTACCTGCGCACTGATCGTCGGCGCCTTTGCCGAGCGTATCAAGTTCTCGGCTGTGCTGGCCTTCATGGTCCTGTGGTTCACCTTCGGCTACCTGCCGGTTGCCCACATGGTCTGGTTCTGGACCGGTCCTGACATGGTCACCAGCGCCGAGGCCCTGGTCACCGAAACCGCCAAAGCGGGCTTCCTGTTCCAAAAGGGCGCGCTCGACTTCGCCGGCGGCACCGTGGTGCACATCAATGCCGCTGTTGCCGGCCTGGTTGGCGCCATCATGATCGGCAAGCGCGTCGGTTACGGACGTGAATCCATGGCGCCGCACTCGCTGACCATGACCATGATCGGCGCGTCCTTGCTGTGGGTGGGCTGGTTCGGTTTCAACGCCGGTTCGGCACTGGAAGCGGGCGACATCGCCGCGCTGGCCTTCATCAACACCCTGCTGGCTACCGCTGCCGCGACCGTATCGTGGGTCTTCGGCGAGTGGATGACCAAAGGTAAGCCATCGATGCTGGGCGGCGCGTCCGGCGCGGTTGCCGGCCTGGTTGCCATCACCCCTGCGGCCGGTTTCGTCGGCCCGATGGGCGGCCTGATCATCGGCCTGCTGGCTGGTGTGGTCTGCCTGTGGGGTGTGAATGGCCTCAAGCGCCTGATCGGCGCGGACGACTCGCTCGACGTGTTCGGCGTGCACGGCGTCGGCGGTATCCTGGGTGCGCTGCTGACCGGCGTGTTCGCGGCTCCTTCGCTGGGCGGCCAGGGCATCTGGGACTATGTGGCCAACGCCGCTGGTACCTCGTACTCGATCGCAGGCCAGGTGTGGATCCAGGCGCAAGCCGTGGGCACCACCATCATCTGGTCGGCCGTGGTCTCCTTCGTGGCATTCAAGCTGGTTGATGTACTGATCGGCCTGCGCGTACCGGAAGAAGAAGAGCGCGAAGGCCTCGACATCACCAGCCATGGTGAGTCGGCTTACCACTCGTAATCTGTACATTTAGTATTTGGTAGTAACAAAAAGGCGCCTGCGGGCGCCCTTTTTGCGTTTACGGCATATAGCACTTTAAAATGCGTATAACGCCCCGACTTACCATGTTCAATATCACCCCCGCCTGAAGGACGTTTCATCCATGGTTCCGCACCTCGTAACAGCCTTGACCGGTCCCTTGCTCGATCTCGAAAAGAAAATCCTCGAGGCGACGCCCGCCATCGAGCGCTGGTTCCGCATGGAGTGGCAGGAGCATACGCCGCCGTTCTACTGCTCGGTGGACCTGCGCAACGCCGGCTACAAGCTGGCCCCGGTCGACACCAACCTGTTCCCGGGCGGCTTCAACAACCTGGCCACGGAAATGCTGCCGCTGGCGGTGCAGGCCGCCATGGCCGCGATCGACAAATACTGCCCGGACGCGCGCAACCTGCTGCTGATCCCGGAAAGCCACACCCGCAACCCCTTCTACCTGCAAAACGTGCAGCGCCTGATGCAGATCTTCCGCCAGACCGGCCTGCATGTGCGCCTGGGCTCGCTGTCGCCGGACATCACCCAGCCGACCCCGCTGGCGCTGCCGGACGGGAACATGCTGGTGGTCGAACCGCTGGTGCGCTCGGCCAACGGCCGCCGCGTCGGGCTCAAGGATTTCGATCCCTGCACGATTTTGCTGAACAACGACCTGTCGGCCGGCATTCCCTCGATCCTGGAAAACATCCACGAGCAGTCCTTGCTGCCGCCGGTGCATGCAGGGTGGGCGATCCGCCGCAAGAGCAAGCACTTCCAGGCTTACGACGAAGTGGCCAAGAAGTTCGGCAAGCTGATCGACGTGGACCCGTGGATGGTCAATCCGTTTTTTGCCAAGTGCGGCGAGGTCAACTTCCAGGAAGACCAGGGTTCCGAGTGCCTGGCGGACAATGTCACCATGCTGCTCGCCAAGATCAAGAAGAAGTACAAGGAATACGGCATCAAGGAAAAACCGTTCGTGATCGTCAAGCCGGATGCCGGCACCTATGGCATGGGCATCATGACGGTCAAGGACGCCAGCGAGGTCAAGGAGCTTAACCGCAAGCAGCGCAACAAGATGTCGGTCATTAAGGATGGCGTGGAGGTCACGGATGTGATCATCCAGGAAGGCGTGCCGACCTTCGAGAGCATCAAGGAAGCGGTGGCCGAGCCGGTGGTGTACATGATCGACCGGTATGTGGTGGGTGGTTTCTACCGCGTGCATGCCGAGCGCGGGATTGACCAGAACCTCAATGCACCGGGCTCGCAGTTCGTGCCGCTGGCGTTCGCCCAGCAGCACGCGGTGCCGGATTTGAAGGCCAAGCCGGGGACGGCGGCGCCGAACCGGTTCTATGTGTATGGGGTGGTGGCGCGGCTTGGCCTGCTGGCTGCGTCGCTGGAAATGGAACGCACGGATCCGAATCCAGAAGTGTACTAACAAGCTAATTTGTCGTCCCCGTGGAGGCGCGGGCCCCTCCGGGCGGCTATCGGCGTTTCCAGCTAAAATCCCAGCATTACCCCAACTGGACGCGCGCCCATGAAAATCGCATTCCTTGCCGATCCGCTGGCAGGCTTCAAGACGTACAAGGATTCCACCTTCGCGATGATGCGCGAGGCGGCCCGCCGCGGCCATGAGATTTACGCCTTCGAACCATCCGACATGGCGCTGGAAGAGGGCATCGTCACCGCCGACATCGCCCACATCACCCTGACCGGCCGCAGCGACGACTGGTACGTGGCTGCGCCGAAGGTCACCACCCGCCTGTCCGACTTCGACGCCATCCTCGAGCGCAAGGACCCGCCCTTCGACATGGAGTATGTCTACGACACCTACCTGCTGCAACTGGCCGAGTCCCAGGGCGCCAAGGTGTTCAACAAGCCATCCGCCATCCGTGACCACAACGAAAAGCTGGCCATCGCCCAGTTTAGCGAGTTCACTTCGCCGACCCTGGTGTCGTCCGACAATGCGCGCCTGCGCGCCTTCCACGAGAAACACCAGGACGTGATCTTCAAGCCGCTCGACGGCATGGGCGGCACCGGCATCTTCCGCATCAAGAGCGACGGCATGAACCTGGGTTCGGTGATCGAAACCTTGAGCAACAACGGTCAACGCTCGATCATGGCCCAGCGTTACATTCCTGACATCGTCAAAGGCGACAAAAGGATTCTTGTCATCAATGGCAAGCCGGTCCCATTCTCCCTCGCGCGCATACCGCAGGGCAACGAAATCCGCGGCAACCTGGCGGCCGGCGGCGTCGGCGTGGCCCAGCCCCTGACCGCCCGCGACCGCCACATTGCCGAGGCTATCGGCCCGCTACTGGCGGCCCGTGGCCTGTTGCTGGTAGGATTAGACGTGATCGGCGATTTCCTGACTGAAGTGAACGTGACCAGTCCCACTTGTTTTCAGGAAATTACCGACCAGAGCGGCTTCGACGTGGCGGCGATGTTCATTGATGCGCTCGAATTACAGTTGAATCTGCAGTTGCCCCAAAAGTAAGGCAAGACTGACATGGTAGGCATTTTGTTGTTGACCCACGCACCGCTGGGACAGGCGTTCATGGCCGCGGTGGCGCATGTATTTCGCGGGCCGACGGAGCAGTTCGAAGCGATCGATGTGACCGCCGACCAGGACCTGGGCGAAGTGAATGCCTTGGCGAAAGAGGCGATTGCGCGCCTGGACGACGGTAGCGGCGTGCTGGTCATCACGGACATCAAGGGCGGCACGCCATCCAATTGCTGCAATACGCTGGCCGACGCCGGCCATGTGGAAGTGATCGCCGGCATCAGCCTGCCGATGCTGCTGCGCGCCATCACCTACCGGCGCGATACGCTGGACGTGGTGGTCGAAATGGCGCTTGCCGGCGCGCAAAGCGGGGCGGTGCGGGTGGATAACCGGATCCGGGTGGGTCCGGAGTAACAGGGGGCCATGATCTGGCCGCGATGGAAGACGCCGTAGTGGCGTAGCTTGTGAAAACGACAAAAACATGATTCAACAAGATCTCGAAATTATCAACAAGCTGGGCCTGCACGCGCGGGCTTCCGCCAAGTTCACACAGCTGGCGGCGAAATTCCAAAGTGATGTCTGGCTGACGCGCAACGCCCGCCGGATCAACGCCAAATCGATCATGGGCGTGATGATGCTGGCCGCAGGCAAGGGCGCCAAGGTCACCCTGGAGGCCGATGGCCCGGACGAACAGGAGTGTGTCGCGGCGCTGTCGGCGCTGATCAACGACAAGTTCGGCGAAGGCGAGTAATGCCGCTGGACCGTTCCACCAGCCGACCCCACCCAGGACTTGCAATGGCTTCGTTTACGCTACACGGCATCCCGGTTTCGCGCGGTATTTCCATCGGCCGTGCGCACCTGCTTACGCCCGCCGCGCTCGACGTCAAGCACTACCTGGTGCCGGAAGAGCACCTGGAAGCCGAGGTGCGCCGCCTGCAGGACGCCATCGCCGAAGTGCACCGCGGCCTGCAAGCCCTGTGGACCGACCTGCCCAAGGACGCCCCGACCGAACTGGGCGCCTTCATCGACGTCCACGCGCTGATCCTGTCGGACCCGATGATCTCCGAAGCCCCGCTCGACATCATCCGCACCCGCCACTACAACGCCGAATGGGCGCTGGTGACCCAGATCGACGAGCTCTCGGCGCAGTTCGACGAGATCGAAGACCTCTACCTGCGCGAGCGTAAGGCCGACATCCAGCAGGTCGCCGAACGGGTGCTCAAGGTGCTGATGGGGACCGCCCAGATCAGCCCCGGCAAGCTGGCCGACGACGAATACCAGCCGCAGATGATCGTGGTGGCGCACGACATCTCGCCGGCCGACATGCTGCAGTTCCGCGACCGTTCCTTCATCGGCTTCGTGACCGATGTCGGCGGCCAGAACTCCCATACCGCGATCGTCGCGCGCAGCCTGGACATCCCGGCGGCGGTTGGCATGTCGCAAGCCTCGCAGCTGATCGAGCAGGACGACTGGGTGATCATCGACGGCGACGCCGGCGTGGTGATCGCCAATCCGAGCCCGCTAGTGCTGGACCAGTACCGCCAGCGCCAGGCCGCCATGCTCAAGGCGCGCAAGAAGCTGCTCAAGCTGAAGAAAACCCCTGCGGTCACGCGCGACGGCGTCCACGTGCACATGCACGCCAATATCGAGCTGCCCGACGACTGCGCCCACGCGCTCGAATCGGGTGCCGAAGGCATCGGCCTGTTCCGCTCCGAATTCCTGTTCATGGGCCGCGCCGGGCACGCCCACGCCATCCCGAGCGAAGACGAACAGTTCGAGCAGTACCGCAAGACCGTGCTGGCCATGAAAGGCCGTCCGGTCACCATCCGCACGCTCGACATCGGCGCCGACAAGCCGCTCGACCCGACCGAACACACGGCACTGAACCCGGCGCTGGGCCTGCGCGCGATCCGCTACTGCCTGGCCGAGCCGCAGCTCTTCCTGACCCAGCTGCGGGCGATTTTGCGAGCCTCGGCCTATGGCAAGGTGCGCCTCCTGATTCCGATGCTGGCGCATGCCTTCGAGATCGACCAGTCGCTGGCCATGATCGAACAGGCCAAGGCCCAGTTGCGCGAAGCGGGGCACAAGTACGACCCGAATATCGACGTCGGCGCGATGATCGAGATCCCCGCCGCCGCGCTGGCGTTGCCGCTGTTCGTGCGGCGCCTGAACTTCCTGTCGATCGGCACCAACGACCTGATTCAATACACCCTGGCGATCGACCGCGTCGATTACGAGGTCGCGCACCTGTACAATCCACTGCATCCGGCGATTTTGCAGCTGATCTCCATGACCATCATGGCGGGCAAGAAGGCCGGCATTGATGTGGCCGTGTGCGGCGAGATGGCAGGCGATATCAAGCTCACCCGGCTGCTGCTGGGGATGGGGCTGCGCGAGTTCTCCATGCATCCGGCCCAGCTGTTGTCGGTCAAGCAGGAGATTTTGCAGAGCGACCTCTCCGCCATCATGCCGCACACCCGCAAGATCCTGCGCAGCATGGAGCCGCAAGCGATCGCCGAAGCGGTCGAGCAGCTGCGCGCGATGTGATTTACCTTTATTAGATTCTCATGGCATCAATTGGAATAGTTACACCGCAGTCGATGCGGTTCGAAGAACCCTTGCGGCTGCAAGGTGGCGGCACGCTGGCTGACTACACGCTGGTGTACGAAACCTATGGCACGCTCAACGCCGACCGCTCCAACGCGGTCCTGGTCTGCCACGCCCTCAATGCCTCGCACCACGTGGCCGGCATGTACGAGGGCGAGACCAAGACCACCGGCTGGTGGAACAATATGGTCGGCCCTGGCAAACCGGTCGACACCGATCGCTTCTTCGTCATCGGCGTGAACAACCTGGGCTCTTGTTTTGGCTCGACCGGGCCGATGCACATCAACGCAGCCACCGGCAAGCCTTACGGCGCCAGCTTCCCGGTGGTGACGGTCGAAGACTGGGTCAACTCCCAGGCGCTGCTGGCCGACCGGCTGGGCATCAAGCAGTTCGCCGCCGTGATGGGCGGCTCGCTGGGCGGCATGCAGGCGCTGGCCTGGAGCATCATGTACCCGGAGCGCCTGCGCCACTGCGTGGTGATCGCCTCCACGCCCAAGCTGTCGGCCCAGAACATCGCCTTTAACGACGTGGCGCGCCAGGCCATCCTGTCCGACCCGGACTATCGGGGCGGCGACTTTTACGAGTATGGCGTGGTGCCCAAGAACGGCCTGCGGGTGGCGCGCATGGTCGGCCACATCACCTACCTGTCCAACGACGACATGGCCGCCAAGTTCGGCCGCAAGCTGCGCAACGCCGATCAATACAAGTTCGGCTTCGGCATCGACTTCGAGATCGAATCCTACCTGCGCTACCAGGGCGACAAGTTCAGCGAGTACTTCGACGCCAACACCTAC
>CAMLFK010000114.1 GCA_946479255.1 uncultured Oxalobacteraceae bacterium | reverse complement strand
GGTTCCCCAAGATCGGCGTGCTGGAACTGCCGGGCGAACGCGGAGCCACCACGCCGCGCTGGAACGTGCACGAATTCCATTCGGACTCCGAGTTCTACGCGGACTTCGGCCACTACGACGTCAAGCTGACCGTCCCGGTGAGGTATCAGGTCGGCGCGACCGGCGAGCCGCAGGGCCAAGCGGTCGAGAAGGACGGGATGGCCACGCATCACTATGTGCAGGGCGATGTGCACGACTTTGCGTGGACCGCCGACTCGCGCAGTGCCGCGCCCTTGAGGGCCACATGGAGCGCGCCAGGCAGCCCGAAGGTCGCGATCACGGTGATTCATCCGCCTGAATCCGCGGCAGCGGCAAAGCGGGTGCTGCAATACACGCGCGAGGCGCTGGACTATTTCAGCCGCACGCTCGGGCCCTATCCCTATCGCACGCTGACGGCGGTGGTGCCGCCGGTGCAGGCCCACGGGGCGGACAGCATGGAGTACCCGACCTTCTTCACGTCGATGGCGAGGAACGGCGTGCGCAGCGATACGCTGGACGGCTTCAACTTCGATTTCGTCACCATCCACGAAGCGGGACACGGCTACTTTTACGGCATCCTGGCCTCGAACGAGTTCGAGGAACCGTTTCTTGATGAAGGCGTCAACGAATACTGGAACCACCGCCAGCTGGCCGAGCGCGGCGTCAAGCTGCATCCGGTGCCGAAATGGCTGGCGGCGCTGGGCGTGGCGCCGGGCTGGGACAGCCTGCAGTTCAGCCGCTTGCTCACGCCTGTCGGCGATCCGGCCGACGCCTTGGGGCAAAATGCGTGGGACCGGCTGCAAGGCATCGGGCCGGTGTACGACCGCGGCGCGGTGGTGCTGCGCGACCTGGAAGCGCGCATCGGCAAGGAGGCCATGGCGCGCGGCATGAAGACGTATTATCAGCGCTGGAAGTTCCGCCACCCCAGCATCGCCGACCTGCGCGAGGCGCTGGCCGAGGGCAGCGGCCAGCGCGCCGCCGTGGAGAGCGTGTTCGCCCAGCAGATCTATGCGACCGCCAAGGTCGACGACCGCATCGAAGCGTTTTCCAGTCTGGAGGAAGTGCCGCAGCCAGGCTTCACCGAGGCCGGCGGCAAGCGCGTGGTGGAGCGCCAGGACGCAGTCAACGAGCGGATCGGCAAGCTGCGCGAAGCCTGGCGCCGCGCCAATCCCAAAGCACGCGCCGACAGCGGACCGTTCCCCTACCGGACCAGCGTGACGGTGCGGCGGCGCGGCGCGCCGGTGCCGCAAACGCTGCTGGTCAAATTCGCCGACGGCAGCAGCGAGACTGTGAGCTTCGATCCCGCGCCGGGCGTGCAGGAGCGCTGGCAAAACTACAGCTGGCTCAAGCCGGCGCCTGCCGTCTCGGCCGAACTCGATCCCAGGCAGCTGCACTACCTGGACGCCAACAAACTGGACGACAGCCGCACGCTCAAGGCCGACCCGGGTGCGTCGCGCCGCTGGACTGCCGACTTCGCGGCCTTCTTCAACCTGCTGCTCTCCCTGATCGCCACCGTATGAAGGCTACTATTGACCGTCTGAGTTTTGCCGCGCGCGGCGCCCTGCAATGGCGCTTGCTGCTGCTGTGGGGCGCGTGGCTGCTGATCCCGACCGCCATCGCGGCCGTGCCGGTGGCGCAGCTGCTGTCCGCGCACCTGGACTATTCGGTGCATGCGGCCCGCTTCGCGGAGTCGCTCGACATGCTGGCCATCACGGACCTGAAAAGCCTGGCCGGACTGCCGCCCACGGGCTTCGTGAACGCCGCCCTGCTTGCCATGATCGTGACCTTGTTGATCTCTCCGCTGTTGTCGGGCATGGCGATCAGCGCGGCGCGCGCCGAAGGCCTGCCGGGTTTCCGCGACCTGACCGCCGGCGGCCTGCGCGAGTATCCACGCCTGTTGCGGATGCTGCTGTGGGCGGCGTTGCCGCTGCTGGCGGCGGCGGCCATCGGTGGGACACTGCTGGACATGAGCGCGGGGATGGGTGGGCCGGCACGCGCGCTGGCCGTGCTTTGCGCCCTGCTGTTGCTGATGCTCGCGCATGCGAGCGTGGATGCCGGCCGCGCGGTGCTGGCGCTGGACCGGCGCCGCACCTCGGCCGTTCTTGGCTGGTGGTCCGGCTGCAAGCTGTTGAAACGGCGGCCAGTGGCCACCTTGGGCCTGTATGCCGCCATCAGCGCGGCCGGCCTGCTTGTGGCGGCCTTGCTGGCGTGGGCACGGCTGCACGTGCCAAGCCTGGGCTTTGCCGGATTGCTGGGAGCTTTTGTATTGACCCAGCTTATCGTCATGGTAGTCGCCTGGATGAAGATCGCCCGGCTGTTCGCACTGATCGGCGTGGCCGGTTGATATCCAGGACCTCACCCTCATGTAGCAGGTATTGAACGAGGAGTTTGACATGAGCGCTGCCTTACCTACTTTTTTTGTCTCGCACGGCGGCGGCCCCTGGCCGTTCATGAAGGACCAGTACGGATCGACCTACGACAAGCTGGAAGCGTCGCTGGTGGACATGCGGCGCCAGGTCGGTGGCCGGCCGCCCAAGGCGGTGCTGGTGATTTCGGGGCATTGGGAGGAAGCGCAGCCGACATTATCGTCTGGCGAACATCCGCCCATGATCTACGACTACGGCGGCTTTCCGGCCCATACCTATCAGGTGAAATATCCCGCTCCCGGCGCGCCTGAACTGGCCGAGCGGGTCGCCCAGCTGCTCGATGCGGCGGGACACCCGGCGCTGCTCGATCCGCAGCGCGGCTTCGACCATGGCACTTTCTCCATGCTGTATCCGGTGTATCCACAGGCCGATGTGCCGGTGGTGCAGCTGTCCCTGATGCGCGACCTGAACCCGATGACGCATATCGACATCGGCCGGGCGCTGGCGCCACTGCGCAGCGAGGGTGTGCTGATCATCGGCAGCGGCCTTAGTTACCATAACCTGCGCCAGTTCGGGCCCGGCGGCAAGCAGGCATCGCATGCCTTCGACGAGTGGCTGCAACTGACCCTGCTGCAGCTGCCGCCGCACCAGCGCACCAGCGCCTTGCTGCACTGGGACGAGGCGCCATACGCGCGCCTTGCGCATCCGCGCGAAGAGCATCTGCTGCCGCTGATGGTGGCGCTGGGCGCGGCCGAGCAGGAAGCGGCTGCCTGCGTGTATCACGAGGATGATTTCTTCGGCAGCCTGGCGGTGTCGAGCTTTCGCTTCGGGAGCGCGCTGGGGTAGCGTGCCCCGCGCGGGCACGGCGCTTACGTGCCGCGCTTGCCGCGCGCGTTGTTGGCCGCTTTCTCGGCAGCGATAGCGGCGGCCTTGGCGGCTTTGGCGGCCATCTCGGCCTCATGCGCGGCCAGGCGCACGGCGCGCGTTTCCGGCGTCTCCAGGCTGATGCGGCCCAGCGCGCCGCTGCGGTAATCTTGCAGGAAGGTGTGGGAGGCCTTTTCGAAATCGAGATCGCCACCCTTTTGCCGGAACCCGCGCCGCGCCGCCACACCTTCGACTACCGCGATGCCATCCATGCCTTCGGTCTTGAAGCCATAGCGGGCCGTCAGCAACTGCGGGTAGTGCTCCAGAAGCACGTCGGCCAAATACACGGCAACCTCTTCCTCGATCAGCGCATTCGAGCCGATCGCGTGGCTGGCAGCCAGCATCAAGCCGTCACTGGCCATGGCGATCTTGGGCCACAGCATGCCCGGCGTGTCGACCAGGATGATGTTCTTGCCGAGGTAGAGCTTTTGCTGCATCTTGGTGACAGCCGGCTCGTCGCCCACCTTGGCCACCTTTTTCTTCAGCAGTGCATTCATCAAGGTCGATTTGCCGACGTTGGGAATACCCATGATCATGATGCGCAGCGGTTTGGTCGGCACGCCGCGGTGCGGCGCGAGCGACTGGCACAGTTCGGGAATCCTGGCCACGTCGGCTGGCTTCTTGGTCGTCATCGCAAAGGCGGTGACGCCTTCCTGGGCATTGTAGTAGGCGCTCCATGCCGCCGTGGCGGCCGGATCCGCGAGGTCCACCTTGTTGAGAATCTTGAGACAGGGACGCTGGCGGAACAGGCGCAACTCTTCCACCATGGGATTGCAGCTGGCCTCGGGCAGGCGCGCGTCCAGCACTTCGATCACCAGATCGGTGTTCTCCATCTGCTCCGCCGCCTTCTTGCGGGCGGCGTTCATGTGCCCCGGGTACCATTGTATCGACATTGCCACACTCTCTCATTCTCAGTCAGGCCGCTATTTTACGATGTCTGCGCTATGAGGCCGTCCGAAGCAATTCCTGCCCTCCGTCAAGGCATTGACATACGGCAATATTCCCTCCCGCGCGCCGATGCACACTCGGCCCATTACCACTGCATTGGGAAGAAAATCATGGAAATTTTCAAAAACGCCGAGATCGTACTGGTGCTGTTGTTTGCTCTGCTGTGCGCCGCCGCCTGGGTGAGCAAGCCAAAAGCGCCGCACGCCATCGCGGTCGATATCGCGTCGACCGACCGGATGGCCGTCGTGATCATCACCGGCAAGCGCCTCACCGCCGAAGAGAAGCGCACCCTGATGTAAGCAAGCTATCCGGGTGCGGGCGCCTGGCATCAGCGGGCGAAGGCTTCCATATCCGCCCGCACCCTCGCTGTAATGCCGAGCCAGTTCCCGTCCAGGTAGTGCGAATAATTTTCGCCATCGTCGCGGAAGCTGACCGAATGCTGGTTCCACTTGGGCCAGCCGCCCTGGTTGGCCGCCGTGCCCAGGGTGAGGTCTTTGCAGAACCAGTCACTCGGGTTGCAGTAGGCCCCTCCCGAGCTTCCCGACACGCCGCCGCTGCTGTGGTAGCCCACTACTTCGTCGTCCTGCCCCGGCAGCAGCATGGAGTACATCGTGCCGCGCGCCGCCGCATACATGTAGAACCACACGCCGCGCGTGTCGTTGTGGTTGTACATGGCGCGTGCGGTGGAGGTCTTGAGGTCGCGCACCAGCGGCTCGCTGGCGGTCCAGGTGCCGGCATCGGCCAGTTCACTGCCGCCGGCCGCGCCGGCGGCCACCCTCACCCACTTGATGTTCCAGCCGGTCTGGGTGGCGCCGTCCGCGCTGCCGCACACGCCGGCGGCATTGGGCGTGGCATTGCCCACCGTGCGCGTGGACCCGCCATAGTTGGCCAGTGTGTAGCCAGCCAGCAGGTCGCCGGCGCTGTAAGCGGCGATGTAACACCAGTTGGGGCCCGTACAGAAGCAGTCCAGCGCCTCGCGCAGCGTGCCGCTGGCGGTGGCGATGCTGCTGCGGCCATCCCAGTTGACGGCCTTTTTATTGATACCGGCCGGCGTGGCGGACGGTCCCCAGTATCGGAAGTCGGCGTAATTGCCGACCGTGCCGTCGTCGGCGCGGCCGTTAATCCACAAGGAATAATTGGTGGCATCCGCCCTGCCCGGAGCCATACAGAGACATGCCAGGACCAGCACTGCCACCACGCGCGCCAACTGGTTCATTCGTGTTCTCCTTCAAGAGTGAGTTGAAGGTATGACCACTTATGGCTAAGGTAGGTTCAGCCTATTTGATGAGCATTCGGAGGGCGGCGGCGCGATGGCGGGATCGAACTCGCTGAGCGCGGCGCGGGCGCGCGCCAGGTCGCGGCTGAACTCCTGCAAATGGCGGCTGCGTTCTTCGCTCTGCCACTCGGCGTCGGAGAAGGCCTTGAGCAGCTGCGGCCTGGCGCTGTGGACCGGGCCCTGCAGGCGCGCCATCAGCGCGCGGTCCGGGTCGGCGTTTTCCTTGAGCAGGTAGCCGTCGACGTCGCGCAAGACCAGCGGCATGGCCGGGGCCGTGTCGCGCAGCAGCTTGCCGAACATCGACAGTTTGACTTCCGCCGGCCCGGCCGGCAGCAGCTCGTTGAAAGTGAGCAGCGCGACTGGTTTACCGCGCGCATCGTCCACCCTTCCGCTGACGATGTAGCGGCCGGCCTGGCGCACATTGGCCTTGAGGTAAAAGCTGAGCGAGCCGTCGTCGAGGGCTTCGCGCACCTGGCCGGTCCAGGCGGCCGGCACGTCGGGCGAGTAGATGACGTCGAAGGCCACCGTTCCGGCCCGGCCGCCCACGCTGTAACGGACGTGGATGCGGATGGTGCCGTCGAAGCCGGCCAGGCTGGTCTGGCCTGGGGTGAGCCCCGCCGCGTGGGTGCCGTCGCCGCCCGTCACGTCCGGCGCGGCGCCATCATCGGCGAAGGGCAGCGCCAGCTGGGGCGCGGCGCGGCGTCCGTCGAACACCAGGCCTTGCGCCACGGCGCGCGTGACCACCAGCGGCAGCACCTGGTCCTGTTCGTCCAGCGCGCGCAGCGACAGGGCCACGCTTTCGCCGGCCGCCAGGTGCACGCGCGACTGCGAGGTCTGGATGCGCACCTTGGCATTGCTGGCGCCACCTTCTTCGCGCATGGCGTGCAGGTCGGTGACGGGAGCGTTGGGATAGACCTGGTCGGGCTGCTCTGCAATGGGCCGCGAGCCCGGCGGGTACTGGGTCGCTTGCAGGTAGCCGCAGTAGGTGCGGTCGGTCAGGGTGAGGTTTTCCAACAGGACGCGGCGCCGCTCGGCTTGCGAAGACGGCAAGGGTAGCGGGGGCGCGTCAGCGCCCGTCTTGTCAGGGACGCGCGCTGCCGTGCTGCGCGCAGGCGCAGGGTCGGCAACCTCGGCCACCTCGGCATTGGCGCTGCCGGTGCGTGCCAGCCAGGCCAGCAGCCCGGCCAGGCCGGCCGCGGCGATCGACGCCGTCAGCCAGCGCCGGCGCGCCCTTCTGGCGGGATCGGAAGACACCGCTCACGCGAACACGGCCGCGCTGGCGACGCCGGTAACGGCAGTCAGGGAAACCAGGCAGATCAGTGCTGCCAGCCACATCATTTTCTTGCGCATGCTTTTCTCCTTGTGTTGTTGATTACTTTGTTGGCGATACGGCATGGCAGAATCAGAAGTAAGGATGAAATACTCAAATACTCGACGACTTGCAATGAGACGTACAGACCGCTAAATGAAAATCTACCGGGGCGCGGCGCCCAAGTCAACGCGAATGCGCAGAAACGGCGCCTGCAGGCGTCTGGCGCGGTCAAACTGTGGCGTGCAGGTCAGTGAACTGCTAGTCAAGCCATGAGACGTTCAATCAATTGCGGCCAGCGCCTTGACATGCGCGACCACGCTGCGGCCGAGCGCGGACAGGTTGTAGCCGCCCTCCAGGCAGCTGACGATGCGGCCCTTGGCATACAGCCGCGCCACGTCCATGATTTGCCCGGTGATCCAGGCGTAGTCGGCCTCGACCAGCCCCATGCCGCCCAGGTCATCGTCGCGGTGGGCGTCGAAGCCGGCCGAGATGAAGATCATCTGCGGCTGGAAAGCATGCAGCGCGGGTAGCCAGTGCTCGCTGACCAGCTGGCGCACCACCTCGCCCTTGCTGCGCGCCGGCACCGGGATATTGACGCGGTTGGCGGTGACCGGTTCCGGTTCGCTGTACGGGTACAGCGGATACTGGAAGAAGCTGGCCATCAGCACGCGCGTATCGTCACGGAAGGTTTCGGCGGTGCCGTTGCCGTGATGGACGTCGAAGTCGATGATGGCCACGCGCTCCAGGCCATGCACGTCGAGCGCGTGCAAGGCGGCGATGGCGACATTATTGAACAGGCAAAAACCCATCGGCTCGGTGGGCCGCGCATGGTGGCCTGGCGGGCGGATGGCGCAGAAGGCATTGGCCAGTTCGCCCGCCAGCACGGCGTCGGTGGCGGCCAGCGCGGCGCCGGCCGCGCCCAGCGCCGCCTTGTAGCTGTAGGCGCACAGCAGGGTGTCGCCGTCGAGCGGATAGAGTTCGCCCACTTCGCGCGGCACGTTGTCGCGCACCCGCGCGATCTCTTCATCGGTGTGGTTGCGGGCCACCGCTTCGAGCGTGGCGGCCTGGGCTTCGCGGCGCTCGATCAGGCCGTCCAGGCGCGCCAGGATCAGTTGATCCTCAATGGCTTGCAGGCGCGCCGGCGATTCCGGATGCCACTCGCCCATGTCGTGCCGGATGCAGTCCGGATGCGTAAATATCGCCGTGCTCATGCTTGTCATTTAATTAGCGCTCTCATCAATGTTGCCCCGCGCGTGGCGTTCTCGCATAGAATCGCCTGAAGCGGTTCGCCGCCACGCGCAGTGCATGACCTTGATGGTCCGGATGCACAGGGCGTTGGCCACCATTTCCCGTTAATCTACCATGCCGCATCGACAACCGCCGGACCAGGACTCCCATGTTTAAAAAATTGCACGCCGTCGCCCGCCAGGTCAGCCAGATCGTGGTCGGCAAGGACCAGCAGGTCCGCCAGTCGCTCACTTGCCTTTTGGCCGGCGGCCACCTGCTGATCGACGACGTGCCCGGCGTGGGCAAGACCACGCTGGCCCATGCGCTGGCCATCTCGCTCGGCCTGAAGTTCAACCGCGTGCAGTTCACCAGCGACCTGCTGCCGGCCGACGTGTCCGGCATCTCGGTGTACGAGCGCGAGAAGAACGGCTTCGTGTTCCATCCGGGCCCGATCTTCACCCAGGTGCTGCTGGCCGACGAGATCAACCGCGCCACGCCCAAGACCCAGTCCGGCCTGCTGGAGGCGATGGAAGAGCGCCAGGTCACGGCCGACGGCGTCACGCGCGCACTGCCGGTACCCTTCTTCGTGATCGCCACCCAGAACCCGCTGCACCAGGTCGGCACCTTCGCCCTGCCCGAGTCGCAGCTGGACCGCTTCCTGATGTGCCTGTCGCTGGGTTATCCGGACGCCGCCGCCGAACGCGCGCTGCTGATGGGCGAAGACCGGCGCAGCATGCTCAAGTCGCTGCCGGCGGCCATGCTGCCGGCCGAACTGGCCGCCGCGCAAGCGGCGCTGCGCCAGATCCACGCCTCGGCATCATTGATCGACTATGTGCAGGCCCTGGCCGCGGCCTCGCGCCAGAACGGCCTGTTCGCCGAAGGCCTGTCGCCGCGCGCCGCGATCGCCCTGCTGCAGGCCGCGCGCGCCTGGGCCGCGCTGGAAGGGCGCGACCACGTGGTGCCCGAGGACGTGCAGGCGGTGCTGGTGCCGGTGTGCGCGCACCGCCTGCGTCCCTTGAAATCGGCGCAGGGCACGGCGCTGGCCAGCCGCGACCTGGTGCTGCAATTACAGAAATCGGTGCCGGTGTAAGGGCGCGCATGTTCAGCGCATTGAGGGGGGCACTGAAACGCCGGCTGGATCGCTGGCTGTTCCGCCGGCATCGCCCCGATCCGGGCGAAGTGCTGCTGACCCAGCGCCGCGTGTTCATCTTGCCGACCCGGGCCGGCATGGGCTTTGCCGCCTTGCTGCTGGTGCTGCTGATCGGCTCGATCAATTACAACCTCGGCCTGGGCTATGTGCTCACCTTCGCGCTCGGCACCTGCGCGGTGATCGATATGTACCTCACCTACCGCAACCTGGTGCGCCTGCACCTGCGGCCGGCGCGCGTGCAGCCGGTGTTCGCCGGCGAGGACGCCGTGTTCGAACTGCAACTCGACAACCGCACCCGGGTCGACCGCTTCGCGCTGCGCATCGACTTCGCCGAGGCCGGCTATGGACCGCATGTGGCGGACGTGTCCGCGCGCGGCAGCGCCAGCGTGCAGCTGTCGGCCGCCACCGCGGAACGCGGGACGATGCCGGCGCCGCGGGTGCGCCTGCAGACGCGCTTTCCGCTCGGGCTGTTTCGCGCCTGGAGCTACTGGCAGCCGGATCTCAAGGTGCTGGTGTATCCCTTCCCCGAACCGGTGGCCCCGCCGCTGCCCACCTCCGGCGTGCCGACCGAGGACGGCCATGGCCAGGCCGGCAATGAGGACTTCGCCGGCATCCGCAGCTACCAGCCGGGCGACGCCATGCGCCACCTGGCCTGGCGCCAGATCGCCCGGCTCGATCCGTCCCTGGGCGGGCAGCTGGTCACCAAGCACTTCGAGGGCGGTGCGCTGGACGAGCTGGTGCTCGACTTCGATGCCCTGCCGGCTTTTATGAATCTCGACCTGCGCCTGTCGCGCATGACGCGCTGGGTGCTGGACGCCGAGCAGCGCGCCCTGCCCTACGGCTTTCGCATGGGCGGACACGACTTCGCCCCCGCCTGCGGCGCGGCGCACCAGGCCGCGTGCCTGCGCGCGCTGGCGCTGTACGGGCTGGCCCAGGAGAACCCATGAGCGCGGCCGGCGATCCCGTCAAGGCCGCAGGACGCCTGTCGCGCTGGAGCGCCGCGCTGTCGCGCGACAAGTCCGACACCTTGCTGCTGCTGGCCTCCGCGCTGCTGGTGCTGGCGCCCCATTTCTCGCACTTGCCGCCGTGGATTTCGCTGCTGTGCGGCACCACCCTGCTGTGGCGCGGCGTGGTGACTTTCCGCGGCACCCGCATGCCGCCTTCCTGGCTGCTGCTGCCGGTCTCGCTGTCCGCCATGGCCGGGGTCTACTTCAGCTTCAACACCCTGCTCGGGCGCGACGCCGGGGTGGCCATGCTGGTGCTGCTGGTGGCCTTCAAGATGCTCGAAATGCACGCCCGGCGCGACCTGTTCGTGGTGATCTTCCTGTGCTTTTTCCTGGTGCTGACCAACTTCTTTTATTCGCAAAGCATCGGCACGGCGATCCTGATGATCGTCTCGATCGTGTTCCTGCTCGGCGCCCAGCTGTCGTTTCAGTTCACCGGCCGGGTGCCGCCGCTGCGCGCGCGCCTGTCGATGGCATCGAAGATCGTCGCGCTGGCCTCGCCGCTGGCACTGCTGCTGTTCTTCGTGTTCCCGCGCATCCAGGGCCCTTTGTGGGGACTGCCCGGCGACGCCATGAGCGGGCGCAGCGGCCTGTCCAACAGCATGGCGCCGGGGAATCTGTCGAACCTGGCCATGTCGGACGAAATCGCCTTCCGCGTCAAGTTCCACGACCCGGTGCCGGCGCAGCCCAAGCTGTACTGGCGCGGCGTGGTACTGGGCGCGTTCGACGGCCGCACCTGGAGCCAGGTACGCCATGGCCGGGGCGAACGCGGCCCGCTGCGGGTACCGATCTCGGTGCGCGGCGAACGGGTGCGCCACCAGGTCACGCTGGAGCCGTCGCCCCACCGCTGGCTGTTCGCCCTCGAAGTGCCGGAGAAAGTGCCTGAGATCCCCGGCAACCCGAGCGGAGCGTCGAGCGAACTTGAAATGGCGGCCAGCTTCCCGCTCGACCAGCGCGTGCGCTACGAAGTGGCCTCCTTCCCCGAATACAGCCTGGGCGACGACCCGGTGCTGGCCGACGCCGAGCGCTGGCTGCTGCTGCCGCGCGGGTACAACCCGCGCGCCATCGAAGCCGGCATCGCGCTGCAAAGCGAGCCTGAACCGCGCGAGCGGGTGCGCCGCGTGCTGCGCCAGCTGGCCGAGGGCCAGTATGTGTACACGCTCGAGCCGCCGGCGCTGGGACGCCATTCGGTCGACGAGTTCCTGTACCAGACCCGGGCCGGGTTTTGCGAACACTATGCCAGCGCCTTCGTGTTCCTGATGCGCGCGGCCGGCGTGCCGGCCCGCGTGGTGACCGGCTACCAGGGCGGCGAAATGAACCCGGTGGACGGCTTCCTGACGGTGCGCCAGTCGGACGCCCATGCATGGACCGAGGTGTGGCTGGCCAACCGCGGCTGGATCCGCATCGACCCGACCGCGGCGGTATCGCCCTCGCGCATCCGGCAAACCGCGGCGCGCATGCTGCCGCGCCCAGATCCTTTCGGCCTGCCCCAGCTGGGCAAACTGATCAACTTCGGCAGCAGCGGCGAAGGCTGGCTGGGCCAGCTGCGCTACCGCGCCGGCGCGATCAACAATGGCTGGAACCAATGGGTGCTGAACTACTCGCCGGAGCGCCAGCGCAGCTTGCTCGATGCGGCCGGCGACAGCGAAGTGCAGTGGCGTTATCTGAGTGCCATCGCGCTTCTCGCCGCACTGTTGTATCTGGCGCGCGTGGTACGGCGCAGGCGTGAAAAAGACCCGATCGATGCGCTATACTCGGCGCTGAATCTGCAGATGGGCCGGGCAGGATTGGGGCGCGCTTCCGCCGAGGGGCCCAATGCCTGGGCCGAGCGCCTGGCCGATAGCAGCCTGGCACCTGAGAAGAAGGCCGCCCTGGCGCGCTTCCTGCAGCTCTACAGCGCCTACAAATACGGCGCCGGCACGCCTGACGCGCGCCTGGCCGCCACCCTCAAACACCTGAAATACCAGATCACCGAAACTAGATGAAATTACTTCACGCGCTAGCCCTGGCGCTGGCGATGAGCGCTGGCGCAGCCAGCCCGGTCAGCCAAGCCGCGCCGGACAAGCCGGCTTCCAGCAAAAGCAAAGCAGTCAAGAGCAAAGCCAAGGCCAAACCAGCGGCATCCGGCAAATCCAGAAAACCATCGAAAGCGGCCGCCAAGCCGAACAAGGCGCCCTATGTGCACATCGCGCCCAAGGTCGATTACGAGGGCGAGCAGGTGCAGTTCGGCGAGTGGGCGGCGGTCAATGCCTTTGCCGACGACATCGCGCTGCGGCATGGCTTCGTGCGCACCGAACTGGCCGCGCTGATCGGCCAGGTGCGCTATGTCGAATCGGCCATCCAGCTGGTCAAGCCGGCCCCGTCGGGCAAACCCAAGAACTGGCAGGGCTACCGCGAGCTGACCATCGAGCCGATCCGGGTCGGTGCCGGCATCAAGTTCTGGAATGAGCACGCGGCCACGCTGGCGCGCGCCGAGGCCGAGTATGGCGTGCCCGCCGAGATCATCGTCGGCATCATCGGCGTCGAGACGGTCTATGGGCGCAACACCGGGCGCTTCCGCATTCTCGATGTGCTGGCCACGCTGGCCTTCGCCTATCCCGACACGCCCAATCGGATTGCCCGCATGGCCTTCTTCCGCAACGAGCTGGAGAACACCCTGCTGCTGGCACGCCAGAATAATGTCGATCCATTCAGCCTGCTCGGTTCCTTCGCGGGCGCGATCGGCTGGCCGCAGTTCATGCCCGGCAGCGTGCTCGCCTACGGCGTCGATTACGACAAGGATGGCCTGGTCGACCTGCGCGCTTCGCCGGTCGATGCGATCGGCAGCGTGGCCAATTTCCTGGTCCAGCATGGCTGGCAGCGCCAGCACAAAGGGCCGCTGGTCTACAACGCCCAGGTATCGGAAAACCGGGCCTGGGAAAAGTACATCAATCAGGGTTTGTCGGCCCGCTTCACGCAGAAGGAACTGTTTGACGCGGGCGTGGCCGCCGATGGCCCCTTGCCCAAAGGATTGCTGTTTGGCCTGGTGGACCTGCAAAACGGCGCCGAAGCGACCGACTACTGGCTGGCCAACGATAATTTTTTCGCCATCACCCAGTACAACCGCAGTTATTTTTACGCGATGGCCGTCATTGAGCTGGGCCGCGTGGTGCGCGAAGCACGGACCGATGCGACCCAGGGTCAGCTTGTGACAGGGGAAACTTTGTAAAGAAGTGTAACCATATTGTGTAATATTCCCCACCAACATCTCACAAATTTACACCTATACTCCCCGGGAGTATCGCCTCGATACGAACTTTCTTATGCTTAAGAAAACAGTTGAGTTGACGATACCCCTTAATTTGTTGCTTTAATGTCAGTTCTTTTCGGAATTGTGCGGCACAGACACCAGAATTGCCTTAGACTTAAGTTTTCTTGGAAAACAATTATTTTCCTCGTGGTTTTATGAGAGAATTGCATTGCGGCTATGTTGCGATCAGACAACACAAACCGATAATCCTTTTGTAATCTAATTGCTTTTAGGTACTAGATTAGAAAAGGGTTGTACAATTGTGTATATCTTTTTTTAAGCGTAGTTACCCGGGAATAAGTCGCATGGACACATGCGGGTCGCGCCAAGAGCGCGGGAGCCACATGTGGCAAGGTGCAGCACCACTCACAATAGGAATTTTTGACATCATGACAAACCAAGTCGGCATTGATATGAACAGCGATTCGGACTCCGATGATCTGCTGCAATACAACCCAAACAGGCTGCTCGACACCCTGATTGAAAACCTGCGTCTGAAGAACGACGCAGCGCTATCGCGCGCACTGGAAGTGGCGCCGCCGGTCATCTCGAAGATCCGTCACCACCGCCTGCCGGTCGGCGCTTCGCTGCTGATCCGCATGCACGAAGTTTCCGACCTGTCGATCCGCGACCTGCGTTACTTGATGGGCGACCGCCGCAACAAGTTCCGCATCAGCGACAAGCAGTTCAAGCCGAAAGAAGGCGAACCACAGGCATAAGCCTGCGCCACGCACTGCCTGCATCATGCACGCATCGTGGCTGTAGCATCAATGACGAAAGCGCCGTGCCCTCTTGATGAGGGCTCACGGCGCTTTTGCTTTTTACGCGGCGGCTGATCTACGCGGGGAACACACCGGTCGACAAGTAGCGGTCGCCGCGGTCGCAGACGATGAACACGATCGTCGCATTCTCCACCGTCTGCGAAATGCGCAGGGCGATCTCGCAGGCACCGCCGGCCGAGATGCCGCAGAAGATGCCCTCCTCGGCCGCCAGGCGGCGCGCGGTGTGTTCGGCGGACGCCTGGCTGACGTTCTCCACCTGGTCGATGCGCGACCGGTCGAAGATGCGCGGCAGGTAAGCTTCCGGCCACTTGCGGATGCCTGGAATCTGCGAGCCTTCCTCCGGCTGCGCGCCGATCACACGCACATTCGGATTCTGTTCCTTCAGATACTGCGACACGCCCATGATGGTGCCGGTGGTACCCATGGCGCTGACGAAATGGGTGATGCGTCCATCGGTATCGCGCCAGATTTCCGGGCCGGTGCTCTCGTAATGCGCGCGCGGATTGTCCTGGTTGCCGAACTGGTCGAGGATGATGCCCTTGCCGTCTTTTTGCAGCTGCTCGGCCATGTCGCGCGCA